>NZ_JADEXO010000280.1 GCF_015207105.1 cf. Phormidesmis sp. LEGE 11477 | reverse complement strand
GGCTTAGCGACTTCATGCTGTTCGCCGGCTTGAGCTGAGCGTTTGGCCGCTTCGTTGCGTCCAGCCCTAAAAAGTATCTGAAAGCGCTGTGTTGTCAGCCGCGGTCTACCAACAAGAACTGCGGCTTACACCAAAGCTTTGGCGCTGCCCTGTCGGCGGTGGCCAAACTGACCGCCCGGCCCGGTTCGTCTCAGCTATCCTGACAAAACGCCTGCCTACTTCTCGCTGAGACGGCAAAAAGCCCGCACACACATAAAAGCTACTCCACCGTGCAGAGTTCGCGTAGCGACACCTGTTAAGCGAAGCGCTGAGGATTAACTCTTAGTTTAATAATTACTCGCTATCTCTGCCTATAGCGATGGCTCTGTCATCGTGATTACGAAAGAGCACAAAATCATCCTGAGAGAGATATTTCTAGTAACCAGTCACGTTGTCGAAGCGGATCCTATCCACCAGCCGCCGGTGAGGACCGCACACTCAAACCACACCTTCGGGAATGAAGATGTGGGAACGCTAAGAGCAGGAGAAACAAGTCAATGCGTATCGGTAAGATCTTTGGCGGCACCTTGATTATGACCAGTTTTTTCATCGGCAGCGCCGGTGCAAGCGATAACTCAGTTGCAGCACTACAGGTCGACGGCCTGTTTCAAAAAGATGGTCAGGGAATCTACGACCAAGTTTTCGCGGCCGTGGAAAAACACGCCGACGGACTAATCGAAAGCCAAACAGTCGCACCCAATCGCGCCTTCCAGGACTTCGAGTCCGGCAAAGTCGCTTGCCTTTCCCCAGCAAACACCAACACCAATTTCTATCAGTTCGGCTTTGCCACGACACAATCGAATCCGATGTCCGTTGCGAAAATCTATATCTTCACCAAAGCGGGCAGCGCTCCAGTCTCCGATCTGAATGCACTCAACGGTATGAGAGTTGGCGTCCGTTCAGGTATGCCTTATGGCGATCAGATAGAGTCTGCCGACCTCAAACTGGTCGAAGCAAGAACGATCGAGGCAAACGTGAAGAAACTCGAGGCCGGCCGCATCGATGCATTTATTGCTTACGTTCCTGATGCTTACAGTGCCTTCGAGAAC
This sequence comes from cf. Phormidesmis sp. LEGE 11477, assembly GCF_015207105.1. Classification (GTDB taxonomy): domain Bacteria; phylum Cyanobacteriota; class Cyanobacteriia; order Phormidesmidales; family Phormidesmidaceae; genus Phormidesmis. The sequence goes on along the minus strand of NZ_JADEXO010000280.1, from coordinate 133 downwards.
ATGGGTATCGATAACCTTCCCCACGCCGAAGACACGCCGGTTGCCGTTCACGAGGATGCCCTCTTGTGCCGCAACGACAAAGGCGGAGAGACGATCGTTTCGAAGTTCAATGCAGCCCTGGATGAACTTGAGA
>NZ_JADEXO010000039.1 GCF_015207105.1 cf. Phormidesmis sp. LEGE 11477 | reverse complement strand
GGTGCCAATGGTGGGCGATCGCCTTCGCAGTCAAAGACTTGCCTGTGCCTTGGATGCCGACTAGCATCAGCCCCCGAGGATGAGGCAATCCATATTGCCGGGCGCGTTCAGAAAAAGCACCGCCGCGTTTGAGTAGCCAGTCTTTGAGATTATCCAGACCACCGATATCAGAGATCCTTTCGCTGGCTGGATAGAACTCTAGGATTTGAGTCTGACGGATGGTTTGTTGTTTCTCTTCTAGAATCAAGTCAATATCACTGGGCTCGAAGCTGCCGTGGGCGGCAATGCCCCTGGCTAAAACGCGGCGGATGCGCTCCATCGCTAGCCCCTGACAGGAGCGAACCAGCTCGTCGGTATCGCGCGGGGAAAGGTTGCTGCCAGTCGTCGAAAGCAGGCGTTCAACTTCGGTGCGGATTTCGCTGGGGCTGGGTAAGGGAAACTCTAGGACGGTGATGATGCTGCTGAGTTCACTTGGAATCGTGAGTTCAGCAGAAAGAATAATGATGTTCTTGGGCTGGGATCTCAGCAGCTTTAGCAGGTTGCGGAGCTTGCGAGAGATGGCGATGTCTTCTAAGAAACGGTGAAAATCTCGTAGGACGAAGATCGCGGCGGCTGAGCTGGGAATTTTCTCGATTAGCTCTAGCGCTTGCAGGGGATTGCGTCTGCCAAAGCCAGCATCGGTAGGGTTGCCCTGATAGCCATCTACATAGTCCCAGGTATAGACAGCGCGGCTGCCGCCAATCTCTTGGGCGCACTCGGCTACGGCGCTTTCTGCCCGCTCTTCTTCTCGGGTGGGAATGTAAATCAAAGGGTAGCGCGATCGCACCAACAAACTCAGCTCATCTTTAAAACCCATGTCGGCTTCTGGTTAGCTCCGCTGCATCAGCCTCTAAATAATAAGCCTTTGCCGATCCAGGAGATATTATCGAGGTCTATATTCCTAATTGAGGCATCAACCATCATTTGGGCTAGCTCATAATCAAAGCTACAAAGGCATGAGAGTCACATATGATCTATCTATGGCAATACCGATAGCACAGCTTTATGAACGATTAGGAGTTTCTGCTGAGAAGCTTCAAAATTTTTGTGAGGAAAAGCCCATCGATGAACTGGCTTTCTTTGGCTCTGTCTTGCGTGCAGATTTTCGTGAAGATAGTGATATCGATATCTTAGTTGTACTAGATACCGACTGTCAGATCGGGCTATTAGAGTTTTTCTCTCTAGAGGAGCAGTTCTCCGAACTATTTCAGCGAGATGTAGATCTTTTAGAGCGAGGCCCTATTGAAAAGGACTACAACTGGATTCGTCGTCGTGAGATACTAAATACTGTGCAGGTTATTTATGAATCGCTTTGCTACCGCAGCAGTAAGCTGAATCATGCAGTCATATCGCTTTCTTTTGAGCTAGCGTCGAAGCTATCGAAGTCAATAGTAGGGGCTTCTCGTTTTTATATCTCCAGTCGGTGCTTCAACAGCGCGTAGAATGCGCGTGATAGCTCTCGCCGACTCAGCGGCGTATTATCTGGTGCCAGTCGCTCAAAGGCTTGATCAAACGCATCTGGCACCGACGCTTTGATCAAGTAAGAGAGCTGCCTTCTCGTAATCGGGGTATCTGGAGAAAAGCGACCTCTGCCAACGCCTGCAATCATCCCCTGTGCCTTTAGCGTTTCAATATTGCTGTATGCCCAGTGCTGACCGGGCTGTACATCGCTAAAGCTAGGCTGAGGTGGAATCACTTTTTCTAAGCCTAATAAACTGACTAGCGCCGTTGCTACCACGGCCCGAGTCACATTCGCATAGGGCCGAAAGTGCAAATTATTTGCGTTCTCACTGCGGATAATGCCTGTGGTCGCCATTACCTGAATCGCTTCAAAATCCGGGTCATCGTGGGCTACGTCATCAAACCAAAACAGCGGTACGCCATTGCGAGCCATGAACCCTTGAAGCTTTCGCAGCAGCGGCGTAGCTTCAACGATTCGGCGCGGACTTTCGCCAGTCCAGGCGGCAAATACGGCCAAAAATCCGCTGGCTTCACCAATCGCCCATTCCATCGGGTGCATCCGATAGGCGGCGTTGGTGATGTGGGTGGTGCCAATGCTTTTGGCCGATAAGACCAGGCCGTCTATGGTCATGGGAACGAGGGCGGTGGCTGGCAGAGAAAAGGGCAGCGCGATCACGTCTTTGCCTTTGGGGGTGATGTGGCCTTCGACGAGGTTGCCGTGCAGGTCGAGGTAGTGGTACTGGCCGATGCCGAGGCTGTCGTTAAAGTTGCGGGCACGAGCCTGGTTGGGGAAAAAGGCTTCGGCGACATCTTCGTGGCGGATGGTGGTGATGGCAATGCCGCGTCTGGCCTCGCGGATGTAGGGTTCTAGAGCGATGCCGTCTGGGGTCCAGGTGAAATCGCCTCGGGTTTTGAGATCTTTGACGCCGTGGGTTTGTAGATAGTAGATGTATGCCTGGGCGCGATCGCGTGCCCGCTGCACAATTTCTTTTCTTTCCTGACGGCTAATTCCAATCAAGTGTCCTCGCCGAAAGTCATTTCCACAGCATTCACCTTTGTATGGATGCGCTGAAGTGCCCCAGTTAATCGCCGCCACATCGCCGATGCTGACGATCTTTTCATGACTCTTTCGCCTTAGCACCCGTCGATAGCGAAAAATACCAAACGGATCAAAAAAGTCACGTTTCGACCACCTGCCGCCTCGGTAAATCCAGTAGACGCTGGTGAAATCATTGGAATTTAGCCACGGTTCTTTGTCATAGCCCAGCGGAGCTGCTAGCCGCTTTCCCTGTCCTGGCGCAGTGTGCTCTACCATCACGTTGAAGGTAAATGACTGCTGACAGGCCGGAATCGCCTGCTCGGGCAAAATCGCTTCACCGGTATCAGTCCTAGCCTCTTGGCCTACCCGCGAGGGAAAATTGCCCAGCTCTAGCAGGTCGCCAAAGTCGGTGGCTTCTACCGTTACCGATGCCATGACGGTAAAAGGTTCACCCGTTTTCAGGTTTTGGAATTTGACACCTGTGACGCGAGAACGGCCTGCTTCTGGCATCTGCGTCACCAGCACCTCTGTGGGCTCGCTCTCCACCACCAGCCGCAGCTTGCCACTTTCTAGGTATGGAATTAGCGGCTCATTCAGCGCCGTTGCGGCCACCACAGGTGTTGTCGTCATCTCGCATACCCAGGCCCCGCCCGGATTATTTTGCACTCTCCCCATCACCGGCTGAAGCTGCCTTTGCCGTTCGCGAAACCATCGCTGGCTTCTCGAAATCGCAAACTGCTCGCCGTCTACCCGGCTAAAGCTAGCCTTTTGCTTGAGCAGATCGCCATCGTCCGAAGCCGGCAGTCCTTGCGCCGTGAACTGTCCGCCCACTAACTTTTGTGGCTGCACTAGGCACACCTCTACATTCATTCGCAAAGCGGTCAGCGCTGCAGTGTAGGCCGCCGTCGAGCCGCCAACGACCAAAATCCGGCAGTTCAGCGTTTGATCAGCAGTCGGCTGGGTAAACGCTGCTGGCGTCAGCACGCCATCTCTCTGACTTATTCTGCTCACAGCGACTCTTCCTTGATGTCCGTAACAGCATCGTGCTGTTATCAAGTATCCCCGCTGCTGGTCTCATCTTCTTCCCAGACTTCAAAAGACTCTACATCAATCGGATCGCCTGCTAGATCAGCGCTTTGAGGATTGAGTTTGTCGAATGTCTTGCCCAACGCTCGCCCGAATGCCGTCTTACCCAGCTTCTTTTCTAGTCCTCTGTTGCCAATCTGCGTTCTAGCTTGCTCTCTAACTCGCTCTTGGGCTCTCTGAAGCTGCTGCTTCATCTGCGCTGTCTTTTCCTGAAGCTGTTCTGTGATTTCAGGCAATTCTTCTCTGTTCTCTCTTTCGCTTTCACTACCTTCGGTAAACCGCTTGGCCTGCTCTCGCACCCTTTCACCCACCTGTCCGGCCAGAGACTGGCCTTTTTGCAGCAGTTCGCCAAAATCTGTCGGTATTTCTGGGAGCTGTTCTGGTTTCCAGTTCGATTTCAACGGTTCTGCCGCTTGCTTTGGCGGCAGGGTTAGCAATTGATGATAGGGCTGCGATCGCGCTGCATCTTCTTCAGCAATCATCATCCGCTTACGCCCCGCGCTAATGATCGTCCGAGGCTCAATCGCATAGACACTTGCGGCAACGCTACTCAGCGACTCGTCGTCTTCGCCTATCGCTTCATCGTCTGCTGTCTCTAGATCAAGCGTCGCCGTCTCATCAGCGGGTTTGGCCGTCGCTTTCTTGGCCGCTTCCGCCTCTGCCGCGTCTTCCTCCACCTTCAAAGCAAACAAATACTGCTCAACTTGCCCACTGCCTTGGTCGAAGCAGATATCGACCACTCGCCCGATCAAATCGCCGCCATCGGTCCATACTTCTAGGTTGGTCATATCTTGCGCCGCTGACAGCCTAGACTCTACCGCTTCCCTGATCTCCGACTGCACCACAATCCGATCCTTGCCAATCTTCACAAGCTGCGCCCAGTCCAAATGCTGTCGCCGTCCGATTAGACCTAGCGCCTTATGGGGCGTCTTGTAGGTGAGGCCAACCACCTTCGCCTGCTGCACATTCACCAGCAGATGCTCTACCACACCCACTTCTTCAGTCGTTTCGTACGCCATCATGCCGCGCCCGACGAGTTCACCTTGACGAATAATTGCTGCCTCCACCGTGCTCACCTCTAGAATTTTGCTTTGTAGGTCGTCTTTAGTTTAGCGACACCAAGCCCAAGCCCATTCGACACCTTACGACCTAACGATATCCGTGAAGGGAACGGTATTCTAGACAGAATAGGAATAGCGTCTGATACTAACTTATTGCTTGTGTTTGTCATGACTGAGAACCAAAAAGTCACACTTGCTGGCGTGCCTGCACTCATTCGATCACCTAAAACCGATATCGGAAATGCACCTCTCATCGTGCTATGGCATGGCTATGGCCCCCCTAGTTCTGAGCAAGCGCTGGCTGAACTTTTGCCTTTAGATGATGTCCCAGCTTGGAAGGTTTATCCCACGCTGCCGATGTTTGGGGACCGGCTGCCGGAGGGCGGTATAGATGAGATCATGCGGCGTCAAATGTCGGATTATGTGCTCGAGCTGTTGCTGCCAACAGTAGAACGAGCAGTGGCAGAGTTACCGCAAGTCACTGCTGGGGTTGAGCGCCAGTTTGGTGCTGATATCAGTAGCATTGGGCTATTTGGATTTTCTGCTGGAGCCGCTACGGTTACTCATGCACTTCTAGATGGATCGGTAAAGGTTCGTGCCGCAGTGCTGGCCGGGGCACCTGCCAGTCTGGATATGGCCGTGTCAAACTTTGAAAAAGGATCTCAGATTCATGCTGACTATCTCCGTGAGAACTACGACTGGTTCAAAGATGAAATGCTGACGTACTCGTGGAGCGACACCTCAAAGACAGCGCGATCGCGGTTTGATCTTGGTGGAAGGTCTAGTGAACTACTGCTTGCAGACATACCGCCCGCTGTATTGCTAACACACGGGGAGCAAGATGAGATGTATTCAGTGGCGAAGATACGAGCCCTAGGAGATACGCTTCGCGCAACATACGAAACAAATGGCATAGCTGAGCGAACTGATGTGCAGACATTTCCACACATCGCGCATCATCTAGATCCTACAGCGGCAGATGAGACAGAGGTAGAGGCTGAGCTTTCGGCGTTTCGAGAGATCGTGTCAGCATGGTACCAGCAGCATCTCTTCCACTAAAAAGGTCTGATTAGATTTGGCTGCAGATTTAGGCTTGCACCATTCTATCGGTCTAATTTTTAACAATGTCTATAACAGCCGTCCTCCCACATTGGATTCTGTTTCAATCGGACCGAAGCGGATTGGCAAAGAAGCCTAAATGGTTTGCAACAGGTCTCTCATTCCCAGGAATCTTTGCGTGAATGATGCCGTTGATGACATCAGGATCATCGTCGGATTCAATAGCTAATGTTGTAGATCCGCCCCCATCTAGCTGCACCGCACTCTGCGCCCCTAGCGCCTGCAAGAAATCCGCCACCTCTGGGCGAGTCATTCCTTCACTATAAAGCGGCTGCTTACCGTCTACTAGCAGCAGCCAAAGCGTTGTTCCTGCCGCGTCCAAAGCCGCAACGCAAACCGGATAGAACTTGTAGAAAGTTTCAGAGTCTTGCGGCGGACGAGTCTCTAAGTTCAGTCGCAACCCCGCAACGGCCTGCCTGGTATCTGATGGACAAACGCCGTCATCTCGAATTTCTGCGCGTCCGCCCAGAAAGCAAAGGGCCGGATAGTTTTGGTTTCCTGGTGACACTATCTCACCCTCAGAAATTGCTAAGCCGATTAGGTTGCCAGGCTCGCCTTCGCGAGGGCTGTACTGCCAAGGCGTTGTTTCAGCAAAAGGATTGAAGAAGTTAGCGTTGACTGCTAGCTGTAGTCCATACATTTCTAAGAAGCTAGAAGTCTTTTGAGCAATGGTTTCATATTGTTGAACAGATTCATATTGTTGGATAGACGAGCTGGTCGGCTCTTCAGCAGCCTCTAGACTAGCGGCGTCTATACCGGGTGTGACAAAAGGAACAATTCCTGATGCGGCTAGATCGATCTCTAGTAAATGGATGAGCTGCGGGCGAGGTTGCTGCCGGACGTAGCGGCTATAGGTGATACCTTCAAACAAAGGCTGACGGTTGATCGGCTCACGTTTGGGCCGGGTCATGACCCAGTAACCATACAGGGCCAGCGGCAGCAACAACCCTATCCAGATGAAAACCTCTTTCCACTTTTGAGAACGGGGCATAACGGCTTGTATCCTAAAGGCTGCCTAGAGACTGACTATAGCTTTCTATCATGACAACTCGTTCTACAATTCGTCGGCCAGCAAAGCTCATATTAACTGCAGGGTTAGGGTTTGTTGTACTCTATGCCTTTCATGCGCTGAGCGTGCTGACATTCGCGGCGATTGGGCAGATACCGGGTACGCCTAACGGGACGAAAGGGCTAGTGCTATCTGGTGTTTTGGCGATCGCATCTACTACCGTTTGCTTCCAAAGTCTAACCAGCCGACAGTCACTTTACCGAGGGTTAGGGACTCTCAGCAGCGCCGCGTCTGGGGCAATTTTGGGCGTATTCGTGGCGAGTCAACTAAGTGGACAGCAAATTACTTGGGTCGTACTGGGGCTGATGGCTGGCTGTTGTTGCTTTGGGTCTATGGCTTTCTGGGCTTATGGCGGGCAAGAAGAGGATATCCGGCGGCTAGTGGGGAGTGCGATCGCGCTGGTCAATGGACTCTGTGCCTATGCCTTAGCTTTTGGGCTGAGTGCTTGGTTTTTTGGCGCGATCGCAGCCAAATCTTGGCTACTTGCCAGCATGTTTGGTATAGCGACCCTATTGTCTCTGTTTGCAGCCCGCCGCTCTTTAGCCATTTGCGAATCGAAGTAGCTATCCTGAATGTTATGCGTTTGTCAAGCAGCTCAAATCTAGTCCCGGCAAAGTACTCGACGCAGGTTCTATAGCTAGACGTTTGCTCAGCCGTATCAGGCGACAAAACTGACGGCCTTGCTGTGGAAGCAATCATACGTAGGGCTACCTGTAGAGAAGTGCCGACTGAACCAACCCTTTCAGGCATGGCGTCTCAATACGTTTGTATCATGATCTGAGGACTAATTTAGAGCGTATGCTACTCTCTAGTGTCATTCACTTTGCTGAAGTAACAGTAATGGAGACAGATTGATGCAGAACGCGGTTAAAGCAGTCTCGGCTCGTGTGAAAGATGGCCAGCTAGAAGTCGTCTTCAGTACAGGGATGAGAAGCCTATGGCCGATCAGCAGCTTACAGTTTGCTAAGCGGATTAACGGAGTCCTCACTAATTTCTACCCTAGCGAGGAAGAACTCGTAGAGGTTGAAGTCTGGCCTAGTGGTGAAGTCATCGAATTTCCCAGAGTGGATCAGGCATTCCAAGTCTCAGCGCTGATGCGGGGCGAAGTTGGAAACGCGGAGTGGACGAGAAGTTTGACTGTGAGCGTTGCTTGAAGAGACCGTCAGACCTGCATCAGCACGTTGGATAGTACTCGAAGTCCAAGTAGTTGGCGTCATTGAGCTACGCTAGAAAATTGCACTGAAGTATTCAGTCATCCAGCGAAAAAGCTCGATATTAGGAGAGTTGTGTGCAGGAGACAGGCACTGCTTATACTAACGCTTAGACTTTCCTAGAGTGTCTGTGTTTCGCATCAACCCTTCAGCAGCTTATTCATTCTATAAACAGTTCATCCTTGACTACAGCCAGGATAAGTCAGCCATCTATGAACAGTATGGCTTCACGTTACAGGGTAGCGTTGGCTCTAAGGACTGGGAGGTCTTTGCCGCTATTCTGATGGGCGATCGCGCTAGCCCTGGTGATGGTGCTGACTTAGAAAACTTCGAAGTCAAGTCAGCGCTCATCGGCAACAGTTTTGAGTATCAATATCATCGCAATCGAGGGCTAGAGAAGCTCCAAAACGAACGCGCAGTCGATCACCTATTCGTGGTTAGAAGCAGCACCTACAAAGATGTCGAGGTTTGGCTTGTAGAACGTAGTGAGCTGATAGCGACTTTTGATAGGTGGCTACCAGAGCTTCAAGAGAATTATCGCGCTGCGTCTCGTCAGCGATTTCGACGTTCTGTCACTTACAGATTTGTCGTGTCACAGGGTACTAAGCTGATGGAGATCAGGAATGGCGCTTTGATTGAGCCGGTATAGCCTGTACCGGATGCATTCGGTACAGGCGCGTCATTTGACCCGTTAGAACACAATGCTTTCAGCCTGAAAGCTGTACCTCAGTCAAGTGACAAAAGCTATAGAAGCGTAGCAGCCAGAGGGTTCAATATGTTCTCGCCTATCCAGGTAACCACGGGAACGCATACAGCATCGCCGAAGCCTGTCAGCGCCTGGTTTATGTTCTTCGGTAGAGGATAGTCGTCTGGAACCCCTTGGAGCCGTGCATATTCTCGTGGGGTCATCATCCGCATTCTAATACCGTCAGGTCCTACTCTGACTAGCATTTGGCGACTGCTTCCGCCTCGCGCTGTCCGTAGGCATCCGGCGATATTGTCCTTGCGAAGTTCTGCTCGCTGCTGGCCGCTACGAACACGGCGATACATCGTGCGATAGGAATAGCCACAGCGTTGTTGTAGTTCGTCAATATGAGCGATGTTGATAGCACTCATCATCTGTAGATGACGCTCTACTTCTGAAGCTGCCCACCATCGCTCATCGACTTCTGATATATCTTCAACAATGCTATCTAGCGGCCTCGCTAGTCCATCAGGCAGTGGAGGAATGTTCAAAAAGTTCCACAGCAGGTCTTGGTTAGAAGCGATCGCTCGGTCTAACGATTTTGTCTTTAGAGACGTTGGCCTTCGCGCCAGTGTCAGCAAGTCATCACTAGGCTCAGCAGTTTGTACACCCACTACAAACACCCTCAGTCTGCTCTGCGGCACGAAACGAGCTGCGTCTACAGCAAAGACATCGCAAGCATAGCCAAGTCGGTTAAGTGCTTCTATCGTGAGCCGAAAGTCTTTCCCCTGATTTGATGTCAACCAGCCACCGACGTTCTCAAGCATCACTAAAGGCGGTCTGCTTTGTTGACGCTTGAGAGCTTCAATGAACCCCCAGAAAGCGCTTGAGTGATGACCACTCAGGCCGTTTTGATTGCCTGCTAAGGAAAGATCGATGCAGGGGAAAGAGGCTGTTGCCAGTAGAGAGGGCGGGACATTCGCCTGGCAGAGATCGAACACATTTTCGAGAGTGTAGTGATCCTCAGCTTCCTGGAAATAGGCAGCGTACATATCAAACTTCTCACGCGCCCAGTCATTGGCGAAAATGATGTTCCAGCCTGCTCTTTCTAGACCTAGCCGCACCAGGCCAATCCCGGCAAAGTACTCAGCACAAGTTCTATAGCTAGACGTTTGGCCAACCGTATCAGAAGATAAAACTGACGGCCTTGCTGTGGAAGCAAGCATAAGCAGGGCTACCTGTAGAGAAGTGCTGGCTGAACCGACCCTTTCAGAAATGGTGTCTCAATACGTTTGTATCATGATTTGAGGACTAATTTAGAACATATGCTACTCTCTAGTGTTATTCACTTTGCCGAAGTACCAGTAACGCTTAAGAAGGAACGCTCATGCCTCTATTTGAAAGTGCGATTGGCGGTATTGCTGTTTCTGTATTTGACCAGGCTATCAATGCAGGAAAGTATGCGGCGAAGGAGATTAGGGGTGCCTATAGCGAAACTCAACATGCACAGTGCGTCATTGAAGCCTCTGATGCGTACATAGAGAACTACATCAAATGGCAGTGCAAGATAAAGATCATGCCGGGGCTGATGAAAGAGCCTCTAGATCTAGAGAAGATCTACACAACTGTCAATCTGCTGGATGATGAGAGCCGTCGGGCTTTCGTTGGATTAGAAGAGCTAGAGGATGGGTATCGGACTCAGGGGCGACGAAGCTTTGGGGCCAGCGAGGCGAAACGACTCAAGGGTATGGACGTTGCTAACGCCAAGCAGTTTCTGATGGTGCTGGGCGGACCGGGTATTGGTAAGTCTACTTTTTTACGAAAGGTTGGTTTAGAAGCGCTGAAGAAAGACGGTCAGATTCATCAGGAGTGTATCCCTGTATTTCTAGAACTCAGGAAGTTTCGAGAAGAGCAGATTGATATCAAACAGAGGATTGTTCAAGAATTTGACAAGTACAAGTTTCCGGCGGCTGAAGCTTTGGTGGAGTCTGCTTTGGAGCAGGGGAAGCTGTTGGTGCTGTTCGATGGATTAGATGAGGTCGCTTCGCAGAATCTCGATCATGTGATTGAACAGATTGAGGATTTTGTCGATAGGTACGACAATAATCGCTTTGTGTCGTCTTGTCGAATTGCGGCCTATCGCAGTAGCTTTCGTCGATTCACGGATGTGACGATTGCCGAATTTGATGATGAACAGATTAAGCAGTTTATCGATCGGTGGTTTGGGTCCGCAGAAGATGAAGATTTGGGGACGGCTGATAAGTATCGCGAGCTACTGTTTGAAGACAAACACGAGGCGGCAAAAGAGCTGGCTCAGACGCCGCTGTTGCTGACGTTTCTGTGTTTGGTTTATGATCGGGAACAGACGCTGCCGAGCAAGCGCAGTGTGCTTTACGAACGGGCACTGAATATCATTTTGCATGAATGGTCTGCTCAAAAGCGTTTGAAGCCAGACCCAATCTATGAAGGCTTTCATCCAGAGTTAGAGAAGCTGATGCTGGCAAAGATTGCCTACGACAGCTTTGTACAAGACCAGCTCTTTTTCTCTAAAGCTGTTGTGACTGAGAGAATTGCGGTGTTTCTATCGGACACGCTGGATGCGCCAGGGTATCTGAATGCTGATGAGGTTTTGACAGCTATTGAAGTACAGCAAGGCATCTTGGTGGAGCGGGCAACGGATGCCTACTCGTTCTCTCATTTGACCCTTCAGGAATACTTGACAGCGCTACATATCGTAGAAGAGCAGAAAGAGAGAGAGTTGGTTGACGAGCATCTGACAGATGAGAGATGGCGTGAGGTCTTCTTGCTAGTGTCTGGTTTGATGTCGAACCGATCGATTCAGCTTTTTACAGCAATTGATTGGAAGACGCGAGCTTATATTGCTCCGTATCCAAGGCTTCAGAAGTTGGTGATATGGGCGGCAGTGAATAATGCGGGGTCTTCGGAATTGTCTCAACGAGCGGCTATGCTTGCGATCTCCATCGACATCGCCAGAACCAGAGCCATCGACAGCGACAGCGACAGCGACAGAGCCATCGACAGCAACAGCGACAGAGCCAGGGCCATTGACATCGCCAGAGCTAGAGCCATCGACAGCGCTATCGACAGAGCTATCGCCATCGACAAAGCTATCGCCATCGACAGCGCCAAAGCCAGCGCCAAAGCCAGCGCCAAAGCCAGCGCCAAAGTCATCATTCTTTAAATACTCGAGTCTTCAATCTAATTGCAGGTGACCTTTCAGCCTATAAAAGTCGCCTGCCTGCTGTTGATGATTTATCCGAAGCATGGCGAGTATGGGCAGATCAGCTTCAGCGTATTTGGCTAGAAGCGTTAGAGCTTAGCGCTGATGATGTTAGTTTCTCCTACAAAGAATCAAAGGCGCTTCAAAACTATCTCTATGTTAACGAGCTACTGATTCAGTGCAAGGAGGCTGCAATCCGCGTTTCTCGCAGTGAATGGGAGATGCTAGAGCGGCGGCTATTGACAATGGACGACGGCACAACATCGGCTGATGCATAGCGCCCCTTCGAGTAGGAAACCTCAATCACATCGCCGGGACAACTCTCCTCCCAGGGAGGAGTACCCGAAGGGGGAGGTGGGTCCGGTGTATGACGCGCGTTGCCGGACCCACCCCGGCCTACGGCCACCCCTCCCCGGAGGGGATTTACTTCGGGCGGTGCTGCTGAAAGTGTTAGCTCACAAGCATCTCGGGCAGTCAGCTTGACCAAATTTCTCTCAGTCACCAACGGGACCTGCTCAGTCGCACTCGGGAACCTTTCCGCACCATAGGGGAATCGTTGAGTCACCAACGGGACTTGCTCAGTCGCACTCTGCAATCGTTCAGTCATCAACTGTACTTTATCAGTCGCAGTCTGCATCAATTCCGCTTTATGCCAGCGCCATTCCCATCTGCACATTTAGGGAAAGCCTTTAGAATGCATTTCACTCCCACAGTCGAAGCTCTTCTTCAGGCAGAGGCTCAAAAAAGGCGTCATCCACAGAGCCTTCAATGAGACCTGGTTTTCTAGGTTGCTGAGGTTCTTTGTCCAGCCCCAAACGAAAGTCGTGAATCAGGTCGTAGATTTCGGCTAGCTTATCTTCAGGAATCTTTTGCAACTCTTGCATGATTTTTTGAATCCACATAGTTTCTATTCTGTTCCGTTGCCAATCAGAATAGCTTGGAACAGTCTTCGACTCACCGCACTTGACTCATCGCAAAAATCAGCCTACCTTCAATAGCTAAGGTGTGATGCCTATCACGCCTATTTTTCAGAACTCACTTGACTCAAGCGCCATCGGTAGGTGTTCCCGCACCCACCGACGGCTAGGCTGACAAACTGAATCAGGCAGTCTGCGAGCTTAAGGGTCACTGTACCTTAGCGCTCCGATTTGCACTACACTTTGCGGCGTCGCTGAGGTCAACAACTTTATGCGGATGCATTCGTATAAAGTTACGCCACATCGCCGAGACAGTCTATAGATATTCGCCAGTATTGTTGTGGTAAACGATGTGGCCCAATGTTAGAAGTTCTGGTTTCCTAGTTCACTTGTCTTAATTCGGAGACCAGACACTCATGTTTATCCCTTCTAACCAGGACGCCCATGCGTCCACTGCTTCGGCTGCGAGCACTTCCCCGTCAGCCGTCATTCCTTCATCCACGTTGTCACTACCGCAGGGGCAGGTTCGCCATCTGCTGCTCGGCCCACCGAGCGCTGTACACAGCACCATTTTACTACTGCACAAGCTGGGCTACGCTGGGCCGAATGACTGGAGCCGGGCGATCGCAATGGGCAAGCCGAATGAAGTCATGGCGATTTTGACCAAGCGAGTAAGCGTGAGCGCATCGCCTGAGTGAGTCCCTCGCCTGACTAGACAGAAGCAGCCTCTGCCTGGCTAACCGCACCGCCTGAAGTCAATCCTCTCTGGAGCGGTAGGACCCCGCGTCGTCGTATGGCGCTAGGGAATGCCTACCAAGACAGAGGTGGCCCGTTAGAGCTTTCAAGGTTTTATGGCGAATGTCTTCGTATTGGCCAATCTTGCTTGTCCATTCGCCATTCGCTAACTGTCTGGCGACGTGCTTTGGTGTCTGATAGGCATCACCGTAGATAGCGATTTTTAGAAAGCCAGCTTCCCTTGATGAGCTATCACATATCTCATAGCCAACAGTTTCAAACGCAGCAACAAAAGCCGATAGCGTTTCTTCTCGCAGAACACCTTCGGGCCAGTATTCTTGACCCATCGCATCTGGCCACCACCATTCTTCTTCTATCTCAACTGCCCAAGCAACGCAGTTATAGTCGATGGTATCTGGACTCGTCATGGTGTAGCCTTCGTCGGCTAACTCAGGAAATTGTTGCTCTAAGTGCTCTTTGGCGTAAGCATTCCAATCGCTGTTGCCTACCATTGATAGCCTTGCTGCTTTCCCCAAGCTAACCAAGCATCAGTCATTTTCTTAGTCTTGCCGCGATCGCCCTTAGGAACTGGATCTTCTCTAGTGATTGACTTCAAAGCCCAAAACCACCGCCCCGATTTTCTTTCGACTTCTCTTAATAGCAAGGGCACCACAGGTTGTCCTAATCCAATAATCTGCTGATAGGCCGGATGCATTGCGATGCGCTGAGTGGATGACTCCAAGCGAGTTTCCGATAGTACTTTTTGCGCTAGACGGTTGAAAAGACGCTCTAGATCATTCGGATCATATTTCAATAAATTCGAGGGAATAGTGGCTGTCATAGAGTTGGCCGTGATGACTTGCTGATCTTTATTGTATGGCGTTCGTCAATTTGCTTTGTACGGCAAGGGTTTCACCGCTAGAAGATGTGCGAAAGCAGAGTAGCGAACGCTATATTTATAGCAATGCGCGGATGCATACTCTACTCTTCGAGAACGCCAGAGGCGAACGAGAAGGCACTAGCGAAGCCATGCCGAAGGCTATAGCCTACGTGCAATTGTCTTGGTAGGCGTTCCCTAGCGCCGCAAAGCGACGCGGGTTCCTACCGCTGCTATGCACTTTGCATTGTCTGACAAGAGCTGTAGCCTTTCGTGGTGTAGTGAGCAAAGTGGGGAAAGCGATACAACAGACAGAGTCACTCTCTCGGCTTCTCGCCCGACGCTCTCACCGACATGACTTTGCGTAGAAGATCGAACCAAAAGCTAGCGCCCATCGATAGCGCCAGCGCCGTAATTCCCCAGCCGACTAGCCGGCGAGGAATCACGGGAACGGGCCAACTGTCTTCTGCAATTTGCTGCGCTCTAAAGATTTTCTGGGTGCGGCCAATCGGCAGCGGATAGTCGGCCAGGCTTTCTTCCACGGCGAGGCCAACCGAGCGCAGATCGCCTCTTAGCTCGCTGACGAGGGTGTCGGATAGATCGTCAATGCCTTGCTCTGCAGCTAGGGCTTCGGCACTTTCAAGGCTGCCAATATCTAGCTGGTCGGCGGTTTGCACGATGCTGCTGCGAACGGCCTGGTTGGTGCTAAGCCGATTGAACATGTAGAGCGTGTCGGCGTTGAGGATGAATGCGATCGCCAATCCCACCATCAGCCCTACCCCTTTGACATTGCGCCGATAGACGCCCGCTGCTCTTTCCATACCGTTGTCAAACCAGGTTTCGACTTCGGTTTGCAGTTGCTGCAGCTCTGTGCCAACGGCATCGACTCTGGTCTCAGCCCTAGTTGCCAGGGTAGCAAGACTCTCTTGCAACTGGGGCGGGATCACTTCTTCCTGTAGCTTTTCGAGGGCGTTACGGATCGCGCCGCCTTCCTTTTGGGCCAGGGCGACTAGCTCAGCATAGGTCGGTGAATTAGGATTGAGCAAATCGGTCAGGTCGGCTAGGCTAGGACGCAGTTTGGCCAACAGCAGCTCATTGGTCTCGGCATGGCCGCTTAGACCCATCCGCAGATAGCGAATTCGACTGAGAAACGTCTGAATCATCTCAGCATTTGCGCCTAGATCGGCTAGAGAGGCATTGGCCGCCCTGGTTTCAAATGCCTGCAGCTCGTAGAGCACCTGGTCTACGGCAGCATCGAGGGGGAGGCGACGGGCCGTGAGTTCGACGGCGATCTGATTGACCGACTGCTCGAAGTAGACGAGCTCGGCGTCCATCAGGTCTTCTTTTTGCAGGCGGGCGCGGAGCTCGTTCACGATGTTGTGCAGCGGGCCGATGACTTCGTCTTCTAAAAAGGTGCTGAAACGCGATCGCATCAGAATCTGCTGAAAGTCTTTTAGCTTCAGGCGGTCGATTAGGCTGGTGGCAAAGGCTTCGGATGGAATATAAGACGGGCCGCTGGTGCGATCGCCAAACACATTGCGGCTAAACGTAACCGTGCGATAGGCAGCACCCACCCCATGCAAAATCCGGCGCAATATAGCAGCGCCTCTACCCTGGGCCTCGTAGTTGAGATTTTCAATCAGTGGACTGCCATAGAGCTTATCTGCCAAGACTCTAGCTGCCTCTCGATTGTCCTCTGGCGGCGCACTCTTAGTATGCGGCACGCTGTCACCTGCCAAAAGCTGTTCGATCGAGCGCTTGAGATGTTCGGCGCGCCACTGAAACAAGGCGCTAAGGATTTCTTGAATCTCACTGGCAACCAGGCTCAAGGTCAGATAGATAAAGATCAGTCCAACCGCAATTTCTAAAACAATCGGCAGGCTCATAGCAAAGACGTTAGGTAGGTACTTTTGGTAGGGCGTTTTAAAGGCGAATAGACTCAACAAAGCGCGCAACCGTAAAAGGAGCGCAATAGTTTTCTATTCGTCTGAACCGTATCACAAGAGCCTATTTATGCATCATTTATGCATCGTCAAGTTATGTATCGCCCGGTGAGGCATCGATCGAGCCTCTAAAAGATGAGTATCACTCGTCGCTCTCATCGTATGGTCCATCTGTATGATCGTCATGATCGTTCGATTGACCAATCTGCTTTAGCTTGATGTGTTTGCGCCCCAGGGAAATTTCAAACTCATCGCCGGGCTGCAATCCCATCTGTTTGGTATAGGCAGAGCCGATCAGCAAATTGCCGTTAGATTGAACAGTAATGCGGTAGCTAGCACTGCGTCCGCCTCTACCTGTTCCGGGCTGAGTACTGTCAATTTGAATGCCTTCAGCTTCAATCAGCGCATTCAGAAACTTCATCATGTTCACGCGGGTTACGCCACTTTTTGTAATTGTGTAGTAACCACAGGTTTTAGCTTTTTCTTCTCTTGATAGATGCTCTAGTTCTTTTACCTTTTTAAGCAGTGCTTTCCCTGTAAGCGCTTCTGTCTCTGGATTGCTGACCATATTCTCTGTGTCTGACTCTCTAAGCGAATAAATGAAGATTGCAAGTAATAAACTCCGCTGCACTCATAAAAGCACGCGGTCTTTTCCCAAATTTGCTGCTTAAAGCTACCTAAGAAAACGATTCTCGTAGAATAGGCCGCAGCAACGTTTCGCTTTTATCGATTCTTAGTCTTATAATTTTGACCTTACTTATGAAACCATATTTTAAGGCGGGTGTAAATGTTACGAATAACCCACTGTATCTACCGATGAAAGGATAAAGCTAACCTATCGATCAAGGGATAAAATATCCTAATAACTACACCCTGTAGCTGTCGCAGAAACCATCTCTTTCTTGCTTTATAGAAAACCCGATTTTAGTCATAAAACGCCTTCTGAAGATTTGACTTGTGGGTATGTCTTTCTAATGTGATCTATGCCGATGAAACTGACTACCCGAGGCCATTACAGTGTCAAAGCTATGCTGGATCTAAGCCTGCAGCCAGTGGGGTCGCTCTCTTCGGTGCGGCAGATTGCCGAGCGACAGCAGTTACCCGCCCCCTATCTAGAAAAGCTGTTAATCGAGCTGAGGCGATCGCACCTAATCAATTCTGTACGCGGCGCGCAAGGCGGCTATCGGCTGGCTAAACCCGCTGCCCAGATCTCCCTCGGCCAGATCCTCGAAGCCGTGGGTGAATCAGCCAGTGCTATGACCGCAGTGACGAGCGCAATGACAGCCGGCAGATCTAAGAGTTCAACGCCGCTTCAAGCTGAAGACTGGGTGACTTCGATGCTGTGGAATCGGCTCAATCAAAAGATTCAAGAGGCGTTTCATAGCATTAGCCTAGAGGATCTTTATTACGATGCTAGGAGCTGGCAAGCGGCTCAAGGTGAGGGAGCTAGCTTTGTTGTTTGAGTTCTTTTAAAGTGAGTGCTTTCCTATTGAGCCCGCCGCTGAGCCTGTTTGATTTGCAGATTTTAGGGTTTGATCTGCCGCTGTCTAATTCTCTTTCGTTTAGTTCTTCTTTGCTTGGATCGTCCGAGGGGCATACCCGGCAGGCCGCCTTATTGATCGCCGCCGCCGGATTGGACTTTGTTGTAGGCGATCCTTGGAGCTGGCCCCATCCTGTACAGGCTATCGGCAAAGTCGTCGATATCTATGCCAAAGCCATTTTGAAGCGGGGCTGGTCGCTATTAGGGCTACGGCTAGCGGGGGTAGGGCTAGCTATTTTA
This sequence comes from cf. Phormidesmis sp. LEGE 11477, assembly GCF_015207105.1. Taxonomy (GTDB): domain Bacteria; phylum Cyanobacteriota; class Cyanobacteriia; order Phormidesmidales; family Phormidesmidaceae; genus Phormidesmis. The sequence continues at coordinate 30,240 of NZ_JADEXO010000039.1, read as the reverse complement.
GTAATCGGTGGAACGGGCGGGTTGAGCTGGCTGGGGCTAAGGCTATTGGCGAGTGGCTGGCCAGCGATCGCCTGGGCAGTCGAAGTGGTTTTGCTGGCGAGCTGTTTTGCCGGGCGCAGTCTCAGGCAGGCAGCAGCAGATGTCTTGACACCGTTAGAAAGCAGCGACATCGAAAGTGCGCGGCAGCGGCTAGCGCTGTATGTGGGGCGAGATACGCAGCAGCTATCGGCCCCTGAGATCTATCGGGCCATTTTAGAAACCGTAAGCGAAAATGCCATTGACGGTGTACTAGCCCCTTTGTTTTTTGCCATTCTGGGTGCTTTGGTAGGCGCTAGCGCGCCGCTGGCACTGGCTTATAAGGCGGCCAGCACGCTCGACTCTATGGTGGGCTACAAAGAAGCTCCCTATACCGATCTAGGCTGGTTTAGCGCCCGGTTAGAAGACGGCTTGACCTGGCTACCCTGCCGCATTAGCGTGCTAGCCGTCGCGCTACTGTCGGGGCGATCGCGGCAGGTTTTACAGATCTGTCGGCGAGATGCACCGACAGACCCTAGCCCCAACGCAGGCTGGAGCGAGTGTGCATACGCCGCTGCCCTAGGCGTTCAACTGGGTGGTGACAATACCTATAGAGGTCAAATCAAGCGCAAGCCGCTGCTAGGCAATCCGAATCGGGCGATCGCAGTCGATGTGATTAAACAAGCGCTCAAACTAACCCGCTATGCCTTTCTACTAGGACTGACCTTAGGCGTTTTAATGCTGCTAATTACTTTCGAGTGATTACCCTCAAACATGCGCCATGAAGTAGGTAAATATTATCTACTGATCAGAAGCTGATACGATGATTGACTTACGGTAGAAGTCCTATAGAAAACCGTTTTTAGAGATTATTTTCTCAGGGACTCAGTGTTACTTTCGCAACTGATTTTTCTCAACGCTGTTGATCTTTAAAGGTGGAACTGATGGCTCAGAAAGTAGTTGATATTTTATCTGCTGAAGAGTTGCGCCGGACACTGAACCGCTTGGCCTCAGAAATCGTGGAGCGATCTGGCGATTTGAGCAGCCTGGTGCTGCTAGGCATTCATACTCGCGGGGTGCCGCTGGCCAATGCCTTGACGGAGCAGATCGCGCGGCTAGAAGAGGTTGCGGTACCCGTCGGCGCGCTAGATATCACCTTCTACCGAGATGATCTAGACCAAATTGGCGTACGGGCTCCGGCAAAGACAGTAATCCCTTTTGATCTGACCGATAAGACGGTGGTGCTAGTCGACGATGTCATCTACAGCGGACGGACGGTGCGAGCAGCCTTGAACGCAGTCCATGACTATGGCAGGCCAGCGGCAGTGCGCCTAGCGGTGCTAATTGATAGAGGCCATCGCCAGGTGCCTATCCATCCTGACTTTGTCGGTAAGCAACTGCCGACCTCTAGCGATGAATCGGTACGGGTGCTGCTAGTCTCGATCGACGGACGGGACGCAGTGGAATTAAGCCGGTCATGAGGATGGGATTAAGTTATGTGCGATCGCCCGGCGGCTGGGTGGCAGCATCCTAAAATACTCCAAACCGTTTCGTTAGCCCTTTTCCCGTGAGCTCATCTTCTGTCAATGCCGATGCTCCCACCCTGGTCGAGCAGCCTGTTCAACCAACCAGTCAGTCAGTCAGTCAGCAAACTCAGGGAAGAAAAGCAGATCATCTACGGATTTGCCTAGACGAAGATGTTCAAAGCCACCGGATTACCAATGGCTTTGAGCGCTATCGGTTTACGCACTGCTGTTTGCCAGAGCTGAACCGGGACGAGATTGATTTGGGCTCAACGTTTTTGGGCAAGGCGATCGCGACGCCGCTGTTGATTTCCTCCATGACAGGTGGCACAGAGCAGGCCCAGATAATCAACCAGCGGTTAGCTAAAACAGCGCAGCGGTTTGGGCTGGCTATGGGCGTCGGCTCGCAGCGGGTAGCCGTTGAAAATCCAGCGCTGACGCCAACCTTTTCGGTGCGGCAGTATGCGCCAGATGCCCTGCTATTTGCCAACTTAGGCGCAGTGCAGTTGAACTATGACTACGGCATAGAGCAGTGCCAGAAAGCAGTCGATGCGCTAGAAGCAGACGCGCTAATCTTGCATCTAAACCCGCTGCAAGAGGCAGTGCAGACTGAGGGCGACGTGAATTTCAAGGGGCTGTTTACTAAGATTGAGCGGCTCGCAAAGATGCTACCAGTGCCAGTCGTAGCCAAGGAAGTGGGCAACGGGATTTCGGCGTCAATGGCCCGGCGACTCATTGACGCTGGCGTTGCTGCTATCGATGTAGCGGGCGCGGGCGGAACGTCTTGGGCCAGAGTCGAAAGCGAACGGGCCCAAGACGCTAAGCAGCGGCGACTAGGTAATACGTTTGCCGACTGGGGTATTCCGACGGCAGAGTGCCTAACCAGTATTCGATCGGAATTTAAGACGAGGATATCATCGGATTCGAGCGAATTACAGGCTACAGTACCTTTGATTGCTTCGGGCGGGCTGCGGAATGGACTAGATGCGGCCAAGGCGATCGCACTAGGGGCAGATTTGGTCGGCATGGCGCTGCCGTTCTTGCAGGCGGCAAGTCAGTCGGAGGCGGCACTCGCAGAGCTAAGCGAGGCGCTGATTGCTGAGCTGACGACGGTTCTATTCTGCACGGGGAGTGAGTCGCTGCGGGCACTGCGCCAGCCAGGAGTGATTACAAGCAGGCCATTATAGATGTTCTGAATGCGGGTTCGTATCTGTGCGGATATAGCCTGTGGTGAAGATAACCTTGTCTGAACTAACCCTTGTCTGAATTGACCTTGGCTGAACACTGGTCACAGTTGAGGCGAGGGTTCGAGGCAAGAGTTGTTTAAATCAACTGGATTAGTTTCGCTAAGATTGAGCCGATGGGTTTAAACTATTAGACCCAATAGAAACGGGTTGAATTGAGACCTAACGATATATTTGCTGTCTTTGGCGAGCCGGACGACCCATGCGAGATTTTTTTAAGATTGCGGCTGCTAGTGCCGTAGGAACTTTGGTGGGCCTCTTTAGCCTGGTATTACTGCTAGGAATAGGGGCGTTTGGACTAGTGAGCGTGCTACTAGTGTCGAATTCATCTGAGCCAGAGGCAGAGATTGAAGATCGCTCGGTGCTGGTCTTTGACCTAAGCACGGATATTGTCGATGGCGCTATCTCTGCAAGCGGCGGACTGTTTGATGAGTCTTTTTATGGGGGGTCGCCTTCGATCTCTTTGTACGATGCGCTGCAGGCGATTGATGCTGCTGCCGAAGACGACAGAATCTCAGGCATTTACCTCACTGGAACGCCTACAGAAGGGCTCGCTACGCTCAGGGAAATACGTGCGGCTTTAAAGGACTTCAAGGCATCGGGCAAGCCGATCTTGGCCTATAGCACCGGGCTGCAAGAGCGCGACTATTACATGAGCTCGGTAGCAGATGATTTGTTGCTAGCGCCAGTTGGCTTGCTAGAGATCAATGGCTTTCGCGCTGAGACGCAGTTTTTAGGAAATGCGCTGAAGAAATATGGCGTTGGCGTTCAGGTGGTTCGCGCTGGTCGATACAAGTCGGCGGTAGAGCCATTTATCCGCTCGCAAAGCAGCCCCGAAGAAAAGCAGCAGACTGAAGTATTAGTCACCAGCCTGTGGCAAGACTATCTAGATACCGTCACCGATGAGCGGCAGGTCACGCCCGCCCAGATGCAGACCTTCGCGGATCAAGTGGGCTTGATTGAGCCGGAGCAGGCGCTCGAATCTGGGTTAGTCGATCGGCTAGGCTTTTACACCGAGATGCTAAGCGAGCTTAAAAAGCTGGCAGGTGAGGCCGATGAGGCCAGCGAGGATGCTTCAGCAGAAAGCTGGGCCGAGGCGGACGAGCCAGAATTTGCCAATGTGACTTTGAGTGACTATGCGCGCACCGTGGCTAGAGACCGCGATTTTGGTGAGGATGATGCGATCGCCCTAGTCTATGCCCAAGGCGATATCATCGTTGGCGAAGGCTCGATACCGGGTGCAATCACCTCAGAAGGACTGTCTGCGACGCTACGAGATATGCGCGAAGACGATGACATCAAAGCAGTGGTGCTGCGGGTGAATAGTCCGGGCGGCAGTGCGACAGCCTCTGAAATCATCGCGGATGAAGTGAGGCTGCTAGCAGAAGAAAAGCCGCTGATCGTCTCAATGGGCGATTACGCCGCCTCGGGTGGATACATGATTGCCGCCCCAGGCGCGAAGATTCTCGCTTCTCCTACCACGATTACTGGCTCTATCGGCGTGTATGGACTGCTGTTGAACTTTCAAGAAATTGCCAACGAAAACGGCATCACCTGGGACGGCGTCAAAACCGCGCAGCTAGCGGGCATGCAAACGGTGAGTCGGCCTAAAACAGAATCCGAGCTAAAAGTGCAGCAGGACTATGTAGATACGCTCTACAATCGGTTTACGGGCATTGTGGCGGACGGACGAGGTATCTCTTTAGAGCGAGTTGCTCAGGTGGCTCAAGGCCGAGTATGGGCCGGGGAAGAAGCCGTTCGAGCGAACCTAGTCGATCAGCTAGGGGGATTAAATGATGCGATCGCACTCGCTGCTGAAACCGCCGAGATAGAAGAATTCAAAGTAGAAGAATATCCTCGTCTTCCTTCGTTGGAAGAGCAGCTACTCGATAGTTTGTTCGGTGCAGAAATGATCACTCGTTTACCGTGGAACAAAGATCCGCTAACCGATCAAATCTTGAAACTACGAGAAGACTTCAAGCTGCTAGAACGCTTGAACGATCCGAGCAATATGTATATGCGCCTGCCTTTTACAACAGAAATTGAATAGAGGCATGAATTGGTTTCGTCCGGCTGTTGTTTCAATGGAAGGCTACGCGCCTGGAGAATGGCCTGCGCTTGACGCTGGCGTTCTCAAGCTAAACTCAAACGAAAACCCCTACCCGCCTTCACCTACAGTGATGGCGGCGCTAGCTAACATTGGCGCTGAGCTGCTGCGTCGATATCCAGATCCTTTAGCCAGTGACTTTCGCCAGAAAGTCAGTGAAACTTTTGATATCCCGGCGGATTGGATAATCGCAGGCAACGGCAGTGACGATCTGCTGACGCTGCTGGTTAGGGCCTGCTCAGAAGGCAACGTCAGGTCTTTGGCCTATCCGATGCCAACCTACGTGCTCTATCGCACGCTAGCCGCGATTCAGCCTGCAGCTGTTGTTGAAGTGCCCTATCAGCAAAAAGGAACAGATTGGCGCTTGCCGATCGATCAGCTTTTAGAAACCAACGCAGCGGTCACATTAATCGCTACGCCCAACAGTCCGTCTGGCCATGTGGTGACACGCAGCGATCTTCGTAGGCTTGCCGCCGGGCTCTCTGGTGTGCTGCTGATCGATGAAGCGTACGTGGATTTTGTTGGCAAAGATGCCGACCGAGCGAACTTAGAACTCGTGCGAGAGTTTGAAAACGTGATGCTGTTGCGGACGCTTTCTAAAGGCTATGGGTTGGCGGGATTGCGATTGGGCTTTGGGATCGCGCGACCTGGGCTGTTGGCAGGATTGTTGAAGGTAAAAGATAGCTATAACGTGGATGTGATCGCGTTGAAATTAGGAGAAGCTGCGATCGCCGACCAGACATACAAGCACGAAACCGTTCAAAAAGTGGTTGCTGCCCGTGAACAATTAGCAACAGAGTTACGGTCTCTGGGTTTTTTGGTATGGCCTTCCTCAACTAATTTTTTGCTAGTAAAGCCTCCACAAGACATAGCCCAGTCTTTGCAAACAAAGCTGAAGGCAAAAGGCATCATGATTCGCTACTTCAATCAGCCGGGACTAGACGACAAGCTACGGATCACAGTGGGGACGCCTGAGCAAAATGCTCGAATGGTGCAGGCTATTTCTTGCTTGCTGTAGGGCTTGCTATAGCGGTCTTACAATCAGTCATCCAACAAAAGCCTCCGCTTCGACTTCGATTAGCATATCTGGATTGATCAATCCCTTCACCTCCACTATCGCTGTCACCGGAGGATGCTCTTTGAAGAATTCTTGATGCGCTTTGCCAAACGCTTCCCACTGACCGATATCAGTGACATATAGCTTTCTGCACTTTGCTTACTACACCATTAGAGGCTACACCTCTTGTTCCATAGCGCAAAGTGCCATAGCAGAGCACGAATGCATCCGCGCTCCGCTATATATGCGAGTGCGAACGACCTGATGTAGCCCTGAATCCATAGCGGCGAGCGTGTCTTCAATAATTTCAAAGCAGCGACAGGCTTGGGCGTAGGCGTCCCCAGGCGCGAAGGTACTACCGTCTGCCGCAATCGGCGCTGTGCCAGAAAGATAGATAGTTTGACCTGCGCGGAGGGCACGGCAATAGCCAACTCTAGGCTCCCATTCTGTTTGTGTAAAATGACGCTGAACCATCTTTGTACCAAGCGTTTACACCGAACGAAGGCTGGGCAATATCGAACGAGCAAGGAGCTAACTATTGAGGTTAGCCAGTAGAGCATTTGACTAGAGTAGTGTGTCAGGATCGATGCCCTGTCTCCGCAGTTGCACTTGAAGCGCCGCAAGTTTTGCTTCGGCAGCGTTGGCTCTTTGCTGTTCTACTTCAGCTCTTTGCTTTTCCGCTTCAGCCTCTTGCTTAGCGCCTTCCGCGCCCGTCAGCAGCCAATCTTCATTCTCACCATACCATCGTAGCCAAAGCCTCAGATTTCCCTGTCTATAAATTCCATGCCAGAGCCCTATCCCAATCTTTAACTCTGGTATCCAAAAGCGATTGTTTGATAGTGCTTGCTCTCTATACTGTCTGGCTTCGAGCTTAAACACCTTTAGTTCATCTGTGTAGCGATTGAAGACAACATAGTAAGGAACTTTCAGGATTTGTTCGTAGACAGTCCATTTAGTGGGTGGCGATCCTGGCGGTGAGCTAGTTTTTCCCAAATCTTCATCTTCTGTGCCAGGAGAAATCAGCTCGATGATTAGGTAAGGATTAGCGGGCTCTTGCCAAGTAACGTAGCTCAGCCGCATATCGCGCTCTTCGTATAAAGGCGGCACGCCCACGGCTACAAACCAATCTGGACGCTTGTGCCACAGCGGGCGATCTAGATCGTAATAGACGTTTAGGTCAGTGCCGACAAAATACTCTTCATCGGTGTAGTCTGACAGCGCTAGAGATAGGCTTAAGAGCTCAGGCTGCGAATGGTGAAAAACGTCTGGCAAACCAGGCTCCTCAGGAAACTCACTCGGCAAATCGTACATCGTGGGCAGCTCATGGCGGGCTAACCGATGAGCTGTCTCATTTTTGGTATTAGGTCGAGTGAAAGTCATGGGTACCAGCAGGCGATCGCGTCTGCGTTCATTATGCCACCTATACTAGAAAGCACTGACTAGAAAGCATTACTTCAATGCCTCTAAATAGGCTCTGACAGCGTTGGCATATCCCATCTCTAAGGCATCGGCTGTGAGCGCATGTCCGATAGAGACTTCTAACAGATTCGGAATCTCTTTGAATTTGGGTAAATTCTCCAAATTCAAATCATGTCCGCCGTTAACGCCTAGGCCGACAGCTTGAGCGCACTCTGCGGCGGCTTTGTAGATTTCAAAGCTTTCTTCGCCTTTACCCTCTCGGTAGGCAGTGGCATAGGGCTCTGTGTACAGCTCGATTCTCTCGCAACCTAACTGTGGGACGATCTTGATCTGTTCTAAATCTGGATCCATAAATAGGCTCACCCGACACCCTAGCGCCTTCAGCTCATCGATAATTGGTTTTAGCTTTTCTCCATCATTAGTGATGTTCCACCCGTGGTCTGACGTGTTTTGAGTTGGGTCATCGGGGACTAGGGTGCATTGGTCTGGCTTCACTTCTCGAATGATATCCATGAAAGGAGATTCGAGCGGATTGCCTTCGATATTGTATTCGATAGTGGGATGATTTTTTAATAGATTGGCTAGCTCGTATACATCGGTGCGTCGGATGTGGCGTTCGTCTGGTCGAGGATGGACGGTGAGGCCGTGAGCTCCGGCAGCAATGCTGATTTCGCCCATTTTGACGACGCTAGGAATCGTAAGCGGGCGGGCGTTGCGTAGCATGGCAACTTTGTTGAGATTGACGCTGAGGTTGGTCATAGAAATAGAGTTGGCGGATGTTGTTTCGATCTTTATTTAGCATATCTATCGCCGCCAAAGATTGAGATAAATAATGATGCGGTTACAGATTCGGTAACTGAGGTGAGCAGGTAGTGCCTCAGGGTGGATACTGACCGTGATGTTGGTACTGCACGGGAAAACGCGGCATGTTCAAAGACGCCCGAGACTATCAGATTATATTTCTCACTTTGTTTTTATGCTTGGGCATAGGATTACGAGATTGGTCTTTGCGACCCGAAATGGTTGGCGCAGCGGTGGGGACGGCTATTGTCGTTCAGCTTTTGCTGTCCTGGCTGATAACAGCGGCTGGATTTATCTTGGGCCAGTGGACAGGGTTTCGGACGCAGTCTACTCAACAACGGCTTAGCTGGTCAGCGTTTAGATCAACACTCAATTGGCGCAGTCCTTTGATCACAGCACTGGGACTCAGTTTGTTGCTACGCACGGATCACGTGTGGACGATGGCGCTGGCGGCTGGGTGCGCGATCGCCAGTAAGTTCATCTTCAAAGCGCAGGACAAACATTTCTTCAATCCGGCAAATTTTGGCATTATTGCCGCCCTAGTACTAACGCAAGATGCTTGGGTGTCGCCGGGGCAGTGGGGGGAAGATCTATGGTACGGATTTATCTTTCTAGGCGCGGGGGGACTGGTGCTAAAGCGTGTGGGGCGCTGGGATACGACTGGTATGTTTCTCGCTAGCTATGCGCTGATGGAGGCGCTGAGAAATCTGTATTTGGGCTGGACTTGGGATGTGTGGGCGCATCGGATGATGAGTGGTTCGCTGCTGCTGTTTGCCCTGTTTATGGTGACTGACCCGCGCTCGATTCCCAACGCGCGGTCGGCTCGGCTGGTATGGGCGATGGCGATCGCACTGCTGACTTTTGTCTTGCGAAATCAGTTTTATCTAACGACGGCGGTATTCTGGGCGCTGTTCGCCTTAGCGCCGCTGACGGTTTTGCTCGATAGGCTTTGGCGTGCGCCTCGGTTTGAATGGCGAGCAGAGCTGGCTAGAAAGTGGGTTGGGAAGTGGCCAGTAGGAACGCGAGTTTGTTCCTTGTTGCTGGTGTTCTTTTTCGCGTTTACCTCGCCAGCGCTGGCCTTTTGCGGATTCTATGTGACCAGAGCAGATACGAGTTTGTACAATCAGACTTCGCAGGTGGCCATTGCTCAGGAGGGCGATCGCACCGTCCTGACTATGGCGAATGATTTTCGAGGCGATGTAGAAGATTTTGCTATGGTTGTGCCTGTCCCCGTCGTCTTGAGCGAAGAGCAGGTCAAGGTGGCCGATCCGATTATTCTCGATCGTTTAGATGCCTTTAGTGCGCCGCGCCTAGTAGAGTATTTCGATGACAATCCTTGTGAGCCTGTTAGAGAGGAACCGGAATTCTTACAGCGAGCGATATCTGCGCCTGCATCGGCAGCGGCCATAGGCGAGGCAGATGAGCTAGGCGTGACGATAGAGTCTAGCTTTTCGGTGGGCGAATACGACATTTTGATTTTGAGTGCAACAGAATCCAACGGACTAGAAACCTGGATGCTGCAAAACGACTATCGCTTACCTAGGGGTGCAAGCCGTTTGCTGCAACCCTACATTCGCCAAGGGCTGAAATTCTTTGTTGCCAAGGTGAATTTAGCAGAGTTCGACAGCAGCAGTATGCAGAAACTGCGTCCGTTGCAAATGTCCTATCAGTCACCTCGGTTTATGCTACCGATTCGGCTAGGAATGATGAATGCCGAGTCAGAGCAAGATTTAGTGGTCTATTTACTTTCTCCTTCCGGGCGCACGGAGTTGACTAACTATCGCACGGTGAATATTCCTTCGGATGTAGACGTGCCGTTGTTTGTTCAAGATGAATTTGGTGAGTTCTATACTGCTATGTTTGAGCGTAGCTATAGTCAGGAAGGTAGGAATGTTGCTTTCTTGGAATACGCGTGGGATATGGGTAAGTGCGATCCTTGCGCGGCAGGTCAGCTATCGCCTGAAGAACTCAGACAGGCAGGCGTAACTTGGATAGATCAACAATCTAGAATAGATTAGGGGAGTCGCCGAGCCGGAGGCGGCGGCAGCGATGTGTTTATTACGCGGCTACATGTGCGCTATACCCGCGATAAATTTCCTGAAGATTTGATCTTTCAGCAGACAGCCAATCGCCAGCAGCATCAGGGGCGCTATGTGATTCGCCATCCGTATACGGGCCCAGATAGATGCGCGGCTAGTATCAGCTATCAACGCAATCTGCGAGGGCGGATGGAGCAGCGGGCTCAGACACTGGCGCGGCTAACCGGATGGAATATTGACGATATCCGCCGCAAAATGACCTGGATGGAATCAGGCAGTCGGCCTATCATCGGCTGGTGATTTTCTAGACGGCGCGGCCAGCCTGTCCATTATTGTCTCTACCTATGGCGATCGCAATGGTCAATTATCAGTGACAGACATCCAGGTTTGAACAACCTGGACTCGTCCTGAATCCACTGCATCGAGCGTATCTCTGATAATCTCAGTGCAGCGGCAGGCTTGAGCACATGCTATAAGGGTGCGATTGTTCTCCAAGCTTTGACGACTGCTTGCAGGTTGTCAGGTAAGCCCCTTTCACCAGCACTTATCCCAACAGTTGTTCTAGAAGCGATAATAAACTCGGCTCCATCTATAGCCGACATCGGATTTTCGTTGATGTAGTGGATATGGTCAAAGTCGGAGAACTGCTGCTGAGTTAGAAGTTTCTCGAAATCGGCAACTTCGTCTACTGACACCGGGCGGAGCATTATTGTCTCAATAAGCTGGTTGCTTCGAGTGTCTCTCATTTCAATCCAAACTTCACCATCGGCAGTAAGCGTCCTGAAATATGTTGTACCATCAACAAAACTATAGGCTATGGACTGAAAGACAATTCGAGAATTGAACGGACTAGAAGCAGGCATTACGACCTCTAGATTAGAGAAAAAGGTTCCCACATAAGCCTTAGTCTCACTTGCTACAGTATTTTGAACAATCTGTGAACCGTCCTCACTCAGATGATAGATCCACTCCGTCGGGCCAGGCTCTTCACTCGCATATCCTAAGTTTGCTCTAGGTCCATTGGCCACGATAGCTCTAAATCCTGGTACCTGCGCCTGTGTGCAAGCCACATCAGGTGTACTGATGCCTAGGCAGCCGCTGTCCCAGACGACAGGCTGTATATCTAGAATTTGGAGACTCGTGGCTGGCTGCTGCGTGTCTTTGGCGGCGGTTTCGAGCAGCTGCTGGCTGAGTTGATTAGAGAAATTTGGCAGGGATTCTAGGCGGAGGCGGTTGGCAGTGCGATCGCTCCGATACACCCACCGCCGCTGCTCGCTACTGACTGCTATCTCCCACCCCTTGACCTCGTCACCCACACAGCGCTCGTTAGGTCGGTTTAGTCCTAGGCACTGGTCTGGCCAAGTTTGTACCGTCGCCTCCTCAATCTCAATTGTGTGGAAAGGAACATTTAGCTGTCGGCCTAGATCTAGCTGTACGCGCCGTGACACTAGTCCTGGCAGAGAAGATGGCATGGGCAGATCCGGTCGCACCGCCAGCAGGGGTACGGCACTCGCAGATAGTGCATTAGATAGTGCATTGGTGAGTAGCATCAGGCCCACACCTAAACTAACAATTCGAGTTGACATACGGTTCAAAGCCTTTTTTCAGGAAAGTCCTTCTAGCTTGCCTAGGGGTTACCTTTGAGCGGCGCTGTAGCATGCTACTTGTAGAATTGGATATGACGATACAACAGCGTCTATAGGTTGAGAAGCTGCGCCTAGTCTTAGTCAATCAATCTCTGTCTGTGGTATCAGCGTAAAGAGGTTGGCTTCTGATAATGTCTGTGGGTTGTATATCTGCTGTAGAAAATTATGACCTATTGTCTAGGTGTCAGAGTAGAGAAGGGTCTGGTATTTGCAGCCGACTCTAGAACCAATGCTGGAGTAGACTACATCTCCTCTTATCAAAAGCTGTTTGACTTTTCAGTGCCAGGCGATCGCGTCATTGTCCTTTGCACTGCCGGCAGCCTTTCCACCTCTCAGGCCGTACTACACAGCATTCACCAAGATATCGACTCAGCGACTGAAGGCGTAGATAGTTTATATTCTCTGCCTTCTTTGCACGACGTCGCTAGCTATATTGGCCAAAAGCTACGCACGATTCAAGACAAAGAGCGAACCTGGTTAGAGAAAGATGGGATCGACTACCAAAGTACATTTATTGTCGGTGGACAAGTAGCCGGAGAAGAGCCAGGCATTTATCTAGTGTATAGCCAGGGAAACTTTATTGAAGCGACGCCAGAAACGCCTTTTCTACAGATTGGAGAAACCAAGTACGGTAAACCAATACTCGATAGAACAATCAGCTACGAGTCATCACTAGAAAGAGCCGCAAAGACGGCCTTGCTTTCTCTAGATTCAACAATGCGCTCTAATATCTCGGTAGGGCCGCCTATCGACATGGTGCTCTATGAAACAGATGCCTTAGAAATTCGCAATCGCGTTCGCTTACAAGATGACGATCCCTATCTAGATAAGATTCGTGAGTATTGGGAGCGAGCGCTGGCGGAAGCCTCTAGCCATCTACCAGAAATTGCCTGGAATCGAGTAGAAATTCAAGAAGATTAACGGCTAGCGGATTGAGCGAATCTAGGCCCGCTCAGCTTGAAATTTTCAAACCAATGCTGATCATAGAAATAATTGTGTATTGGTTTAACTGTTGGATAAAGGCTGATATCTTTAGTTCGACGATTAGTACTGTCTCATCCACATAAGGGCTGATGGCTGTAACTGCTATAACGACTGCGTTATAGCATTTTTGAGGTGTCATGTATAGGCTATCTTGTGTGAGATGCGATGTCTAGCATTGACAGTACTCACTGGTATACTGCTGCTGTCTTTGCGTCTGAAAATTCCTGAAAACAACAAACTCTATGAGAGATATAGAGCGATATCAGGGATGACAACTTTGAACACAAAAAAGTAAGGCACGAGTCTCTCTCACGTTTGCTAACATCGATCTGACGAAGGTAAGCGAGAGGCTTTCTGCCATGCCAGAAGTCAAAGGAAAACGCGAGTTACCGTTCTTGCCGTTTCAGGATGATGTTACTGAAATTGTAGAGCGCCTGAATAGTGATATAGAAAACGGCTTGAGCGCAGAAAAGGTCGCAAAGCGCTATGAAACTGACGGTTGGAATGAGCTGCCTGTCATCCCCGGAAAGCCTGCCTGGTGGCGATTCTTACTGCAGTTTCATCAGCCGCTGCTCTATATTTTGTTGATGGCGGGCGCGGTCAAAGCCTTTCTAGGATCTTGGACGAATGCAGGCGTCATTTGGGGAGTGACGGTTCTCAATGCTGTAATTGGCTATGTGCAAGAAGCCAAAGCAGAAGATGCGATCGCCTCCCTATCCAAGGCGGTAACCACAGAAGCGACTGTTCTTCGCGATAGGCAAACGCTGCAGGTACCCTCGCGAGACTTAGTTGTCGGCGATGTGGTGCTGCTGAGTTCGGGTGATAAAGTGCCCGCTGACTTGAGATTGTTCAAAACGCGCAGCTTGCAAGTAGATGAGTCAGCGCTGACCGGAGAATCTCTGCCGGTTGAAAAGTCTGTGCCGCCCCTATCGGCTGATACGCCGCTAGCAGAGCGGATAAATATGGCCTATGCCGGTAGTTTTGTGACATTTGGCCAGGGACGGGGCGTAGTGGTCGCGACGGCGGAAGCTACTGAAGTCGGTCAGATCTCGCAGTCGATGGGAGATAGTGTCAATCTGAGTACGCCGCTGACCCGTAAGTTTGCCAAGTTCAGTCGGCTGCTGCTCTATGCCATTTTGACCGTGGCGACGCTGACTTTTGCTATCGGGCTAGGGCAAGACGAATCTTGGGTCTATATGTTTGAAGCGGTGGTGGCGCTGGCGGTGAGTGCCATTCCAGAAGGCTTACCGGCGGTAGTTACCATCACTCTGGCAATTGGGGTTAATCGGATGGCTCAGCGCAATGCCATTGTTCGCAAGCTGCCTGCGGTTGAGGCGTTGGGCAGTGCGACCGTGATTTGTTCTGATAAGACAGGCACGCTGACCGAAAATCAAATGACCGTGCAGGCAGTTTATACGGGCGAGCAGCACTACCGAGTGAGCGGCAGCGGCTACGGCCCCAAGGGAGAGATTGTTCTTTTAAAAGATGGCAAGGACGGCAATCTAGAGCACTCGTTCGAGGGCGACTTGCCCAAGACGCTGCAAACTTGTCTGACGGCGGGGGTGCTGTGCAATGATGCTCAGCTCAAGCATGAAGACGAGCAGTGGTCTGTAGTGGGCGATCCGACGGAAGGTGCTTTGCTAGCGGTGGCTGTCAAGGCAGAGCTGACCCAATCTGGGCTCACTGCCCGCAATCCTCGCTTAGACTCTATCCCCTTTGAGTCTCAGTATCAGTACATGGCGACGCTGCACGATGCCGATTCTCGGATGATCTATATCAAAGGCTCGGTCGAAGCCATTTTGAGTCGCTGTAGCCAGATGGTAGATACTCAAGGAGACATTGTTCCGCTGAACCAGTCGTCGATTGTTGAAGCGGTTGAAGCAATGACGGCGCAGGCTTTGAGAGTTTTAGCGTTTGCTTACAAGCAAGTAGGCGCTCACGTGCATGCAATCGAGCATGAAGATATTGAAACAGATCTGGTGTTTTTGGGCTTGCAGGGCATGATTGATCCGCCGCGACCAGAGGCGATCGCAGCTGTTCAAGCCTGTCGCAACGCGGGTATCCGCATCAAGATGATCACAGGCGATCATATTTCAACGGCTCGGGCCATTGCCCAACGGATGAATATTCAACAAACTAATGAGGTGCTGGCTTTTGAAGGACGTGCCCTAGTGCCCATGCCAGACGATGAGCTAGCTAGAACAGTCGAAGCGGGCGACGTTTTTGCGAGGGTCGCCCCCGCCCAAAAGCTGAGACTAGTCGAGGCGCTCCAATCACAGGGAGAGATTGTGGCGATGACGGGGGACGGAGTGAATGACGCCCCGGCTCTCAAGCAGGCAGATATCGGCATCGCGATGGGCAAAGGCGGCACCGAAGTGGCTAGAGAAGCGGCAGATATGCTTTTGACCGACGACAACTTTGCCTCTATCGAGGCGGCAGTCGAAGAAGGGCGAACGGTCTATCGAAATCTGCGGAAGGCGATCGCGTTTCTGCTGCCAGTTAACGGCGGTGAGTCGATGACTATTTTAATCAGCGTGCTCTTGGCTAGAGCGTTGCCGATTCTATCGCTGCAAGTCCTCTGGCTAAACATGATTAATTCCCTGACGATGACGGTGCCGCTAGCGTTTGAGCCAAAGTCAAAGTATTCGATGCAACAGCCGCCACGAAACCCGCAAGAACCGCTGATTACCGGGTTACTACTCAAGCGTATTCTGCTGGTGTCTTTGTTTAACTGGATTTTGATCTTTGGCATGTTCGAGTGGGCAAAAATCACCTTTGACGATGTTGTTGTTGCCCGGACGATGGCAATTCAAGCTTTGGTCGCGGCTCGAATTGTTTATCTATTAAGTATTAGCCAGCTAGGTGCTAATTTGCTGGCGTGGCTGCGCGATCGCTCTGTCTCGATAACTAATGCGCCTTTTCTGCTCTTGGGTATTGGGGGTGCGATCGCCTTGCAAGTAATCTTCAGCCAGTGGTCTTTGATGAATACGCTGTTTGAAACAGCGCCTTTAAGCTGGGCGCAGTGGTTAATTTGTCTATTGCCGATGCTGCCGATGCTGCCCTTTGCCATCTTTGTCAATCGAGTAGATCCACAGCATCAAACGCTCTCGTCTAGTCGATAGGGTTTTTCGATGGGTGCCGCTCAGTGAATCTTGTTGAACGCAGCTCCTGAGTTTTATTGAAAGTAGATTCTAGAGGGAATAAGTGAGATGATCCAAAAGATTTTGACTGCACTGGACTACGGCGATACCTGTCAGAGCGTCTTCGAGCAAGCAGTCAGCTTGGCACAGGCCACGCAGTCAGAACTAAAGCTGCTGAATGTTTTAGCGCTAGAAAGAGATGACAGCCTGATGTTCTCTCCTTACACCGATGTGGATTGGAGAGAATATCAAGAACAATACGGCCAGCTAAAAACGGACGGCCTCAAACTGCTAGAGGACTTTGCAGAAAAGGCCAAAGCTGCCGGAAT
Source organism: cf. Phormidesmis sp. LEGE 11477 (assembly GCF_015207105.1). GTDB lineage: Bacteria > Cyanobacteriota > Cyanobacteriia > Phormidesmidales > Phormidesmidaceae > Phormidesmis. The sequence continues at coordinate 13,936 of NZ_JADEXO010000039.1, read as the reverse complement.
ATCTACTGAATTTGCTCAGGAGTTGGGGTCTGCGGGGCGGGTGATTTGCAAACTGGGTAGCGCTTGGCAAGCGGATTTGATTGTTGTTGGCAGTCACGGTCGCAAGGGTCTGAGTGAAATGCTCTTAGGCAGCGTCAGCAACTATGTCGTCCATCATGCGACCTGTTCTGTCATGGTTGTTCACGAGCCGGACTAAAGGGCTCCGAATGCGAGTCAACGGGTGAGGCAGCGGGCGATTGAGTGAAACCGTTAGCTTGGCCTCAGACAGATATTGGTATCAAGGGTTGTTTCTACTAACTGTCTTGTACTTTCTCCTTGATTTAAACTGCCGGAAACTGGGGCAGCTTGCTCTGGATCGACAGCAGCAGCGATCGCAATATGCCGATCGCTCACCGCTAGCCCCAAAGTTGGATCGAATCCTCGCCAGCCGCCCCCCGGCACGTACACTTCCGCCCACGCATGTAGGTCATGTGATAGATCTTCTGCGCTTGATTTCTCTCCTGATTTTTCCAAATCACCTTCTTGGTAGCCACTGACAAACCTAGCGGCCAATCCCACTGCCTGACAAACTGCCATGAACAGCACGGTAAAGTCTCGGCAGGTGCCTACTTGCTTTTGCAGCGTGAGCGCCGCCGGGTAGGGCATGCCCTCTAGGCGCTGCTGATAGCTGCACTGGCTGGGAATTTGCTGCGCTAGACGAGTGAGAAAATAGCCGATATTATCGCCGACTTCCTGACGAATAGATTGAGCTAGCTGAATGACTTCGGGCGCGATCGCATCCCCCACGCCTGCTCCCATCGGTCTAGCCAAATAGGGCTGTAGCTGTAGCGCCAGCGAGCTAGGATAGTCGAGCGGAAACTGCACCGCCCAGGGCTCAGCTAGGTAGTCAAAAGGATTTTCTCTGGTTGTACTCACTTCGCTAGTCGTTTGGATTTTCCAATTTGTAATAGGCATATCAAAGGCGACGCGCAAGCAGGTATTACCGTGAATGTCTAGAAAGTAAGTTTGGTGACTAGGGGCTGGGTCGATGGTGAGATCGAACTGACGTAGCCATTGAGTTCCGTCACTGCGAGGGCAAAGTCTAAGAATGTGATGATTAAGGCTAACCGCGCTGCTGTACTGGTAGTGAGTGGTATGAGTAATTTGATAGCGCATAGAAGACTACTCTGCGGCGGTGGCGGTAAGCTGACTAGCTGTCTGGTTAGCTATTTGGCCGTTTGATTGGCGAAGAACAGGTGAAGTCGCTTGATTCATTTGACTAGAATTTTCTGGTTGTGTTGTATCAGAGCTGCCCCCATCAGAAGATTGTTGAACAGAAGGTGGAACAGCAATAAAGTCTGCGTGGACGCGATCGCCGACCTGATTTAATCTCAATTGCAGTCCATCTAGAAACTCATGCAGTCCTAGCGAGAAGATCTCTTCAAAGGTGACATACTCAATCTCGGCTCTTAGCTTACCTAATTCTCTTTGACTAGAAAAAGAGATATCTGAACTCGGCCCGATAATGCTTTCTAAAGATCTCTCCGCGTGCCGCAAGCAGAACTTGATTGAGCGGGGAAACTGAGGATTAAAGATTAGAAAACGAGCTACGTTAGCAGGCGTTAGCTCCTGTTCTACTTTGCGATACATCTCATAAGCGCTTGCCGACTTTAGCAGCGAAATCCACTGCAAATTGTCCAACGGTGAACCGACTGCTTTTACAGAAGGCAGCAGTAAAAAGTATTTCACATCTAGAATTCGGCTAGTTTTATCAGCTCGCTCTAACAGTCGGCCTAGTCGGCCAAAGTGCCAGCTTTCATTCCAGGACGAAGTGGCATTCATCACCCCAACAAAGCGGTGGCTAGCCAGCTTAACATCTTCGTAGAAATTATGAATCTCGCGAATATCTTCAGGTCTGTTCTTGGCAGCGTCCTCAACCATCAGATAGAAAGTGTTGATCTGCTGCCACATTTCTGATGAGATGGTTTCGCGTACCGATCTAGCATTTTCTCTGGCCGACCGGACGCAAGAGATAATTGAGTTTGGCGATTGGGTATCAAACGTCAGAAAGTTGAGAACGTGGGTCGAAGTTGTCTCGCCGTAGCGTTCTTGAAAGAGCGTGCGATCGCCTGTCACCGCGATTAAAGGCTCCCATTGCTGCGTCACGCCCACTGGATTATCCATCAATAGGTTGAGATTCACCTCAACGAAGCGAGCAACGTTTTCAGCCCGCTCGATATAGCGATTAAGCCAATAAATAGAATCTGCGACCCGGCTTAGCATAATTATTCACTCCTGATTCATGACCCAAGTATCTTTACTACCGCCGCCCTGCGATGAATTCACCACCAGCGAGCCTTCCCGTAGCGCGACTCTAGTCAGTCCGCCCGGATTTACATAAGGAACGCTGCCTTTACCGTACAGAATAAAGGGGCGCAAATCGACATGCCGCCCCTGAAATGACTGATTGATCAAAGTCGGCACTCTAGAGAGGCACAGCGTCGGCTGAGCGATATATCCTCTCGGATTGTTCTTGATCTTATGAGCGAACTGCTGCTGTTCTTCTTTAGAAGACTGGGGGCCAATCAGCATACCGTAGCCACCAGAGGCATCTGTTGCTTTTACCACCAAAGAATCTAGATTGGCCAGAACGTGCGACTGTTGCTTTTGATCTTCACAAAAGTAGGTGGGCACGTTTGGAATAATCTGTTCTTCATTCAGATAGTACTTAATCATCTGCGGAACATAGGCATAGACGAGCTTGTCGTCGGCAATGCCCGTACCGGGGGCGTTGGCGATCGCCACTCTGCCTTTTCGATACACCTCCATCAATCCTGGCACGCCCAGCATAGAATCAGGACGAAACACCTGAGGATCGATAAAGTCGTCGTCAATGCGGCGATAGATCACGTCTACTTTGCACAGCCCTCTGGTCGTCCGCATTTTGACATAGCCGTCATCTACGACTAGATCAGGCCCTTCGACTAGGGTGATGCCCATCTGCTGAGCCAGGAAAGAATGCTCGAAATAGGCTGAGTTAAACGAGCCCGGCGTTAGTAAAACAACAGTTGGATTGCTGATGTAGTCAGGTGCGAGCGCTCTTAGGGTGCCGAGTAGCTGTGAAGGATAGTCGTCAACCGCTTTGATATCTAGCGCTTCAAACAGGCTAGGGAATGAGCTTTTCATCACCGTCCGATTTTCGAGCACGTACGAGACACCCGACGGACAGCGAAGGTTATCTTCTAACACATACCAGCTGCCCTGACGATCGCGCACCAGATCGGTTCCCGTAATATGACACCACACCCCGCCAGGCGGCTTTAGTCCCATACAGGGGGGCAAAAATCCAGACGCCGATTCAACCGTCTCTCTTGGAATCACACCGTCTTTAATAATTCTTTGATCGTTATAAATATCATCTAGAAAACAATTGAGCGCAGTAATTCGCTGCTGCAATCCCTCTTCTAGCCAGTTCCAATCTTTTCCGGTGATAATACGAGGCACCACATCAAAGGGGAAAACCTTTTCGGCTCCTTGCTCATCGCCATATACATTGAACGTCACACCCATCTTAAAAAGCGTATTTTGGGCGGCCTGCTGGCGCAAAATCAGGCTGTCTATGGGCACAGACTCAATGCGTTCAATCAGCAACGCCGCTGCACTGCGCGGCGCACCAGTCGCTGTGAAGAGCTCATCGTAAAAGTCACCAGGATCATACGCTTTGAAAGACATGGCAGTGTAGCTACAGACCGCGAATTAGTAACTCTACATCTATCGCGTCTTGACCCGCAAATATGTATATCTTGAAACGGACTTGAGGTTGCAGGTATGCTGTGTGTCTTACAATATATTCCTTATAGTGTCCTCTTTTCGTCGCTGACAGACTTAGTATGACCTCGTCTGAACACACGCCAAGCACACTGACAGAAAGCCTATTTGATCTACCACACCCACCCAGCCTGTGTAGCGCACAAGCTAATTGGGATAGTATTCAGCTGGCGCTTTTCGAGCAGCCACCCTACTGTATTCCAGAGCATGTTGCTCCTTACCATATTGTTTGCATTAATGCGGGTGAGCCTGTCACACTAGAACAAACCATAGACGGCAAGTCAGAGATAGGGAATTCGGTCGCAGGTGACATCAGCATCTATCCTGCTCATCTTTGGCAAACGTTTCAGTGGCATCAAGACGCTAAATTCCTACAGCTCTATCTTGAACCAATGCTGCTTAATGAAATTGGCTCAACCCTCTATCAGCAAGAGTCGATTGAGCTGCTGCCACAATCAATTCCTCATGATCCGGTGGTTTTTCAGATCGCGATCGCCTTGCAAGATGTTCTTGTAACTCAGTCGGCTGGCAGCAAGCTATACGCTGACACCCTAGCCACAGCCTTGGCCACCCACCTAGTGTACAAATATTCTAGTCGTGGGCTATGCCCTCATCAAAAAGTAGGCCAGCTCTCATCCCGTCAGCTAAAACAAGTGACTGATTATATCAACGACAACCTAGATCAAGACTTGAGCCTAGCAGAACTATCAAACATCGTTCGGCTCAGCCCGTCTCACTTTGCCCGCTCATTCAAGCGCTCTACAGGTATTGCCCCTCATCAATATCACATTCGCTGTCGCGTAAAGCGCACTAAGGCACTGCTTCTTACCAGGAGGTTTACCATCGCAGAGATCTCTCACCTGGTAGGCTTTTCTAGCCAGAGTCATCTCAACTATCACTTTAAGCGCCTTGTTGGTCTCACGCCTACAGCATTTTTGCGTCAGTAGCAAGAACGTTGAAAAATAGCCCTGTTTCTTAGAAGACAATAGCCAGCTAAATTTTCGATACTGATGGCTGTAGAGAAAAGTCTTTAGGAACATAATTGCTATGTCTGTAGAACAAAACAAGGCGATCGCCCTTCGCTTTATGAACCAGGGATGGGGAACTTGTCTAGGGTGGCAGACCGTTTGGGACGAGTTGATGACTCCTGACGTCACCTATCACTTTAATAGTGAGCCAGAGCCCATTGTCGGACTAGGTGATAATAAAATCTTTAATTCAGCCTTGTTTGAAGGTTTTCCAAACATTGAACACACCTTAGAAAGTGTTGTTGCCGAGGATGATAAGGTCGTGTATCGCACAGTGCTGAGGGGAACACATACTGGAGAGTTTCTAGGCATTCCCCCGACAGGAAAGGTCGCTGAGATCAGTGACTTCACAATGCTGAAAATTACAGGCGGCAGGATTTCAGAATGGTGGTATGACTGTAATCTGCTGGCCCTGATGAAGCAGTTGGGTGTGATATCGTGATCTTCGCCGCTACCGTATCATCAAATCTCCTTGCAATATAGTGATAGCCTGGCCGCTAATGAGGATTCGATTCTCGCTATCGGTGGGTGCCGTGTTGCTATTGGGTAGCTTGCAATGCACGCGAATAATACCGCCTCTGGCTGACAGCTGCTGAGCGAGCATATTAGATTTCCCTAGTTTCTCTTGCCAGTAGGGGGCGAGTGAAGTGTGGGCAGAGCCGGTCACCGGATCTTCGTTGATGCCGACAGCGGGCGCAAAATAGCGACTGACAAAATCGTACTCGTCGCTATCGGCAGGCGCTGTGACAATAATGCCGTGGAGGGGCAGTTTCTTGATCTGGGCGAAGTCCGGTTCTAGCGATCGCAATACTGTCTCGGACTGAAGTTCGATCAGATAGTTGACCTCGTTTTTGGCAACCGTGCGGATATTGCCGCCACAGCAAAGCGATTTGATCAGCGCTGGCGCAACATATGAGGTGACGGTCACGGGCTGGGCTGGAAAGTCTAGTTCAATCCAATCTTCTTTCTTTGCGGCGCTCAGCCAGCCGCTTTTGGTACTAAAACGAGCCGTCTCTTCCGGCTTTAGATAGCCTTCACTCCACAGCACATGAGCACTAGCAAGCGTCGCATGACCACACAGATCGACTTCTGTTGCTGGGGTGAACCACCGCAGGCTGTAGCCGCCTTCTGTTGCTCCTTCTAACGGCCAGAGAAAAGCCGTTTCAGAGAGATTCATTTCGGCTGCGATCGCCTGCATCAAGTCCGCTTCTATCGGCGTATCCATCACGCATACAGCCGCCGGATTACCCGCAAAAGGTCGATTGGTAAACGCATCTACTTGGAGAATCTTTAGCGACATTTTGTTTAATCTCTTCCTACGCAAGCGACTTCAATCATATGTAAACCGTGATGTGCAATCGATTATTTCAACAATAAAACAACGCTAGCAGCGAGCAGTGCGCCCATCGCCACATTAAACCATCGTAGCCGAATAGGATCTGATAGAAAACCACGCAGCGCACTACCAAAGACCGCCCAGCTACAAACGCACGGCCAGTTGAGCAAAGAGAACAGAACAGCGACTATGACTGTGGATCTAACTGGCTGCTGCGAGCTGGTGTATAGAGATATTCCAGAGATGGCCATCACCCAAACCTTCGGATTCACCCACTGGAACAGCGCCGCCTCTACTACATTGAGCGGCTGAGTTTCTTTTTGCGCCTGATCTTTGGCCTTCTCTTCTTTGCTGGTCTTGTTTGAAGTCAGCGAGCGGCTAGTCGCAATTCGCCCTGCTAGATAGAGCATGTAGATCGATCCGATAATCTTTAGCACTAGCTGTAGGGCCGGGAAAGTCGTGAACAAAAAGCCTAATCCTAGCCCCATAGAAATGAGTAAAGCGAAAAGCCCCCCCGATATTCCTACAGTGTGAGGCAGGGTCCGCCGAAAGCCAAAATTGACGCCGGATGCCAGCAGCATGATGTTGTTGGGGCCAGGGGTAATCGAAGTGGCGATCGCAAACAGACACAGCGCCACAATAACTTCACTACTCATTCAAATACTCTTATTTGTTTAAACACTCAGCTAGCTGAACGCTCTTCTAACCATACGCGCACAGCCTGTTCCGAGGAAAATGACAGGCGAGTCTGGGTCACAGGATCATAGATTATCCACTGTAACTCACCTGTTGTTGTTGTCTGCTGTCGAATAGATAGCGACTGCTGGCCCGTGAGGAAATCTACAAGATATTGGCCAGTCCGAGCCCAGATCGCCTTTAACGGGTGATTTGACCAGGTTTGTTGTTTTGTCGCAAACGGTCTGCTCTGTTGGCGACTAACGATGCGCTGAAATTCGGATTCTAGACTAGTTTCTTTGGAACTGGCTTCTTCAAGACCAGCTCCTAAATAGGCTTGAGAGTCAAACTCTGAATCGTGGGCAGAATTTATCATGGTTGTGCAATAGCAATCAACAGCCTCACTATCGCCAGCCAGTGGCTGCTGTTGGAAGGTACAGATCTGTCCGATTTGACTAGTACAGTTCGCGATGCTGACGACTTTTTGACACTGTACTAGCTAAAGTTCTGATAACTGTACCAGCGGTGACTTCTAGCATTTTGATAGGCTAGTGCTAGTGCTGCTCGTATGCCGATCATAAGCCGATGAAGATTCCTCTCGATCGCCAAGCCAAACAGCCAATCTACTTGCAGATACGCGATCGCATCCATCACCTTATCCATACCGGGCATCTGCCGCCTAACAGCCAGCTTCCCTCTATCCGTGCCCTGGCTCAAACCACGCAGGTCAACAAGCTCACCGTCATCGAAGCCTACAGCGTTCTAGAGGCCGACGGTTTGGTTCAGGCTAGGCAGGGTGCTGGATACTTCATTACCAGCGGTCATTTGCCCTCTTCAGCTACTCAAAGAAAAGAGCAAAGCGCTGTGATCGCGTTCGGTCAACATCCTCAGCCCGACCCGCCTACTGCCACATTCAATCCTGCTCAGCAAGTCATCCTGCCAACACAGGACATCAACGATTTTCCCAGCATCTACTCAGCTTCTCTTGGATCTCACAACCATCCAGACTACATCGACTTTGGCCTTGGCTTTCCACAGCCTATTGCCCTTGCAGACCTCCAGCGTATCGCTCGTCGCGCGATGAAAGAAGCCGCTACCTTCTACCATCCTGGCGACCCTCAGGGCAATCTCGATCTGAGAAGGCAGATTGCTCAAATTCTCTTACAGCAGGGTTTAGAGATTACTGCTGAGAATCTAATCATCACTAACGGCTCCATGCAGTCTCTCTCTTTGCTAACACATCAGTATCTGATGCCAGGGGATCGGGTAATTGTAGAAGCGCCTACTTATCACGGTATGCTTTCGGTCTTTCAGCAGCGCCAGGCTCAGATCATTGGCATTCCGATGACTGCCGACGGTATGAATCTGGCTCTATTAGCCCAATACCTGGAAAGCCATCGACCCAAGCTAATCTATACAATCAGCACCCTACACAACCCGACTGGGATTACCACTTCTATTGAACATCGAAGAAGGCTGCTGGCGCTAGCTGAAGAATATAGCTGCTCGGTGATAGAAGACAATGCCTACGAGCCGTTGAGCTTTGACACGACTCCGCCACCTATTAAAGCGTTTGATCAAAGCGGTAGCGTGGTCTACGTCGGCACCTTCTCCAAAGCATTAATGCCAGGGTTGCGAGTAGGCTATATGGCCGTCACCGGAGATGAGCGTCAAGCCATTGTTGAACGCAAGCTGCTGCACGACTTTCACGTATCTGCTGCGTCTCAGGCCATTGTGAAAGAGTATCTAGCCTCAGGTCACTACCGACGGCGACTCGCTCAGATTAAACGGATGCATCGCGATCGCCGAGACTATATGGTCCAGTCACTGATCCGTCATTTTCCACCAAGCGCAACCTGGACTGTTCCTGAAGGCGGCACCTTCTTGTGGATTCAATTGCCCAATGCGATCACCCTTCAGCCTCTGTGTCATGCCGCTGCTAAGCGCAAAGTGCTAGTCGGGTCAGGCGCGGCCTTCTTCCCGAAAAATCAGGGCTATCCGGCTCTGCGACTAAACTTTTCTCTACCGCCAGAAAAGACAGAGCACGGGATACGGGTACTAGGCAATATTTTGCACGATATGCTCGGACAACTATAGAAATAGCCTCACAGCAAAAGCGATATCCATCAAAAGCGCTAGAATATAGCGGTCTCGCGCTTTCGACGTAGGAGAGAGCCCACCATGTCAATTACGGCTCAAGAGCTGGCAAACCTGATGCCAGATGCGACCGAACTAGAGAGCAACGAGCCAGAAATGGAAAGTTCTTTACACTACCTCCAACTGGCACTGCTAGTCTCTTGTCTGGAATGGCTGTGGCGTGATCGCGACGACTTTTTCATCGGCGCAAATCTCACTGTTTACTTCAGCCGAGAACAGCTCAAAAATAAAGATTTTCGCGGGCCAGACTTTTTCCTAGCAACCCCTACCGAAAAGCGTCCTCGCAAATCTTGGGTGGTCTGGGAAGAAGGCGGCCAATACCCCGAACTCATTATTGAGCTATTGTCTGACTCAACGGCCAAGGTCGATAGAAACCTGAAGAAAGTGCTGTATCAAGATAGATTCAGAACGCCTGAATACTTCTGGTTTTCTCCAGAAACGCTTGAATTTGAAGGCTATCGCTTAGTCAATCGTCAATACGAACCCATCGCCGCTGACCGTAACGGGCATCTTTGGAGCGAAGTATTAGGACTTTCCTTTGGCGTCTATCAAAGCAATTTGCGCTACTTCTTTGAAAACGGCGATCTAGTCCCGACCCCGCAAGAAGCAGCCGCAGCAGCGCTAACAGAGGCAGAGCGAGCCCAGTTAGAGGCAGAGCAAGCCCAGTTAGAGGCAGAGCAAGCTCAGTCAGAAGCGCAGGTAGCTAAATCACAAACTGAAAGACTGCGATCGCAGCTCAAGGCATTGGGTGTAGAGCCTGATCTATAGCGCTCGGTCTAACGCCTGATGCCCTATGATCAAAAGCTTGACTTAAGGAACTGCGGATGATCTTGCTGGTGGTGTTTGGGGTGGGGCTAGTCGCTGGCTTTGTCGATGCGATCGCCGGGGGCGGTGGTCTAATTATGCTGCCGGGATTGTTGTTTACGGGGCTGCCAGTGGGGGGTGCGATCGCTACCAACAAACTCTGCGGCACCTTTGGTGCTCTGACCAGCTCTCTTAAGTTTGCTCAGAGCAGACAGGTTAGCTGGCGAGCCTGCGCTCTCATGAGCATTCCTGTTGTGGTCGGCGCTTATCTGGGCAGTCGCAGTATCAGCCTATTGCCAACTGACTGGGCCGAGCCCGTGGTGATTGCGCTGATGGTGGCAATTACCTTGTTTGTTGTGCTTAAACCTGAGTTTGGAATTGACGAATCGCGTCCTAAATCTACGTCAGCAACCTCTCAAAATAAAGTTCACAGTCAAGTTCGTAGACGTACCGTATGGAGCGTACTAGCAGGTAGCGCCATCGGTTTTCACAACGGATTATTCGGCCCTGGTACGGGCGTATTTCTCGTGTTTTCCTTGCTTTTGCTTTGGCCTATCAACTTTCTACGAGCCACGGGCACAACCAAAATTCTCAACTTCCTTGCCAATGCAACGGCCCTAGTTACCTTTGCCTTTGGTGGCAACATTGACTATACCAAAGGGCTATGCGGCGCGGCTGGAGTCATGATCGGGTCTTTCTTAGGCGCTACTTTCGCCACGAAGAAAGGAGCCAAACTAATCAAACCTATCTTTGTGGCCGTAACCACAGCTCTAGTCGTTAAGCTTTTGTTCGACTATGCAAGATAGCTAAAACTATGTCCTCAGCCCATCTCTACTACTCAAGACGATGACTCAAGACGATGACTCAAGACGATGATTCAAGACTATAACTCAAGGCTACAACTCAAAACGATGAAGCATTCTCTGGCGTAAGCACCAGTCCCCGATAAACCTGTTCGATCGGGAAGCTTAGATCGATGCTTGCTAGCTCAATACTATCTCCTTCTTTGTAATTGCGAATAATCCAGTCACCTATGTCGTTTTTATGATACAAATCCATCTCGATTCGATGAGTACTGACTAGTAAATAATCTTGTAGCGCCGGGTTGTTTCGATAGAGTCTAAACTTGCCTCCTCGATCATAGGCTTCTGTACTATCAGACAAAACTTCAACAATCAGGCAGGGATAGGTGATGTATTGAGCGGTTGCCTGATCGCGTTTGTCGCAGGTTACGCTTGCATCTGGGTAGGTGTAGTCTGACGTAGCAGCGATATTCACTCTAATGTCGGAATTACCCGTTATACAATCGCCACTGTCTAGATGATTGTCAAACAAGCTCGTAAATCTGACCGCGATACGTCCGTGATTGACACTGCCGCCGCTCATTGCATAGACTTCACCACCAATATACTCATGCTTTGCGAGCTGCTTTTCCTCCCAGACAAAGTACTCTTCTGGGGTCAACTGTGGCAGCTTATCTTTCGCGGCGACCATGAATGTTTTCTATCTTTTTAATCTATAGAGTTCGCACTTAGCGCAAAACCTCATTCTATGGTAGCTAGTTTTGCTCGATGGCTCAATACAGCTTTTACAATACAGCTTTTATCTGATCACTTGAGCCAGGCACCGCGCGCAACAGACAACAGCGCCTGATCTAACTAACAGAATTTGCCCAGTCCTTCGCCCAGGCCAAAATTTCATGAACTCTTTCGATCGAACCCGCTTCAGAGTAAAGCCTTAGTACCGGTTCTGTTCCAGAAAAGCGAATCAGCAACCAGCTATTATCTTCTAGATTAAACTTGTAGCCGTCAATCGTCAGACAGCTCTCTACTTTCTTGCCAGCGATCGCTTCAGGCGTGCTCGACTGCAGAGCTTCTAACAGCTTTGCCCTAACTTCCATATTGGCCAGCGGCAAATCAATCCGATCATACGCAGCGCTAAATCCAGTTTGTTCTCTAAGTGAATCGTTCAACTCGCCGAAATCTTTTCCACTTTGAACCACCGCCTCTAATAAATAAAGCGCCGACAGCAAAGCATCTCTTTCAGGAATGTGGTGACCGTAGCCAATCCCACCAGATTCTTCTCCGCCGATTAAAACATCGGCATCTAGCATCCGATCGGCAATGTATTTGTAGCCAATCGGCGTCTCATACAGCGGCAGCTCATATAGTTTGGCCAGCGCTGGAAATAGATTCGAGCCGCTGATAGTCTTAACGACCTCGCCTGTCATTCCTCGGCGCTGAGTTAAGTGCTCCATCAAGATCGGAATCAAAACCTGAGAGCTGAGGAAGTTGGCATTTCCATCCATTCCGGCAATGCGATCGCTATCCCCGTCAAAAATTAGTCCGACTGTCAGTCCAGCATTCTTCTTATTCTCAATCGCCTCAAACAAATTCGGAATATACTTCGGCAGCGGCTCCGGCGCGCCCCCGGCAAACAGCGGATCGGCCTCGCTATCAATTTCATTGATCTCCCGCTCTAGCAGCCGCCCTACTCCCGTCGCCGCTGCGCCATGCATCACCTCAGAAAACACGGTCAATCGGCCTTCATCCACCGCCGTACGTATCGCCTCAATATCCACCATCGATTGCAGCGCTGTGCAATAGCTAGGCCAGGGGTCAAACGGCGTAATCTTACCCGGCGTCTCTGCCCCAGACATCTTTGCCCCAGGCGCGTCCTGGTCTAGCATCGTCTCTACTTGCTTCGTCACCTCCGGCGGCACCGATCCGCCAAACGCGCTCTTCACCTTCAGCCCGTTATACACCGCCGGGTTGTGGCTCGCCGTAATCACAATCGCCCCTAGTGCCTTTTGATCAAACGCCGCCCAGCTAAACGCGGGAGTTGGTGCGAAGCATTCTGAGAGCATTACCTCATACCCAGCCGCCGCGATCGCCTCTGCCGCATACCGGGCAAAATCTGCTGATAAAAACCGACGGTCATAGCCCACAATCACCGTCTTACTGCCATTGCTGCCATACGTCTTTTCTAAGACCTGTGCCGCCAGCGCCGCCACCTTTCCCACCCGGTCAAACGTAAAATCAGCTGCCATCACGCCGCGCCAACCATCCGTTCCAAACTTGATTTCTTTACCAACAAAAGTCGAGGGAGAAACAGCAGCCATGAGGGGTCTATCCGATAGCAAAGATAACGTCGAACGAGTAGGGCTAGTTTGCACTCAAAGCCTTACCCACAGCAGTGTACCGACGACACGCCAAAAACACCAGCGATATGAGGACAGCGTAAAGTAAGGCCAGCAGCAGAGCAGACGATTGAGTCCTATTTAACGCTTTCTAAACCTGTACTTCCGCCCTCTAGAAAAATGCTTTACAATGCTTCAGCGCAGTCATGCACATAAACGGGATGTGGCGCAGTTTGGTAGCGCACCTCGTTCGGGACGAGGGGGCCGTGGGTTCGAATCCCGCCATCCCGATTTTTTTACAAGCAGAGGTTTCCAATGAGACAGTGGAACCCCTGCTGCATAGAAGCAAGATTGCATAGAAGCAAGACTGCTATCTCACAGTTGTTCTCCGTTTTAGAACAGAGATAAATTCGTTATGCCGACCAGTTGGCTGCGGTTGGCTCCAGTCGGTTGGGGTGGCGTAGCCGAGTTTATACAACAGCTTGATGGTGGACTGTACGGCGGCGAGGCTACCAGACAGCGTATGGCGGACAGGTTCGGCCTGGGCAACGGGCCGCTGAGTCGGCGGCTTTGATGCATCGGAAAATGTGGACGCAAAAGCGCCCTGAGAAGTGGGGGTAAACATAGTGATTCTGGGATTCCGTGGGTAAGGTGTTCAAGGAAACCCAGAACTCACAAATCCTTAGCCATCCACAGAAATGACGTGCAAATCGGGGTGGCTAGAGGTTATCTTTACCCTTAGCGTCCGGGATTGCTTGCGAATCCTGTGCGTTAGCCGTTGGTAGGTGTGTCTGCACCTATCAGCGGTGCTAAGGTCTTGTCGAGTTCTGAGAAGGTTACGGCGTTGAGCCGCAGCCTTAGAAATGATGATAAGAGTATTTTTACGTAGAGGCAAGTAGGAATTACTACTGAGTAAGAATTTCTTGAGCGATCGCACGACTTTTCTCTTCACAACACAACATTTGCTATTCTAGTCATTGCTTTTTATAT
>NZ_JADEXO010000279.1 GCF_015207105.1 cf. Phormidesmis sp. LEGE 11477 | reverse complement strand
GACCCCCAGGGCCCCGTGGTCTTTTGTCAGGTCGCCGCCCAGGCTGTGCAGGCTGTGGCCATCGAGGTTGTCGCGGCCTTCGCTTACATAGCGGCCGTGCCATTGGGTCTGCAGGCTGCCGTGGAGTGAGCTTGCTTCGCTTAAGGTGACAGGCAGTAGCAGGGCAAGGCCGAGCCAATGCCGCGAGATTGGGGGAAATGAGGTTGGCACCTAGCCTGCTCCTTGCTTGCCGGTAAACCTTGATGCTATCTGTAGTGGTCTAATGAATCCGGACACCAACATAGGTGGTAAAGTTACCACCTTAATCGAGGTGCCAGATGACCAGAAAACGACGTTCCTTTACTCCTGAATTCAAGCAGGAAGCCGCCAGCTTGGTGCTGGATCAAGGCTACACAGTTTCCCAAGCCAGCACATCGCTTGGTGTAGTCGAGAGCGCGCTGCGGCGCTGGGTTAAGCAGCTTGAGGCTGAACGCCAAGGAGTTACCCCGAAAGGCAAGGCTCTTACTCCGGAGCAGCGCCGGATACAGGAGCTTGAGGCTCGCTGTGAGCGCCTGGAACGGGAGAAGAACATTCTAAAAAAGGCTACTGCTCTCTTGATGTCGGACGACTGGAATCGTACGCGCTGATTGACCAGTTAAGTGAGCAAGAGCCTGTGGAATTGGTCTGTTCAGCGTTTGATGTGCATCGTTCCTGTTACTACGAACATCGTAAGCGGTGCCGTCGTATTGATGCGGAGCGAGTGGCCTTGAAAGCCAAAGTGAACCGCTTGTTTAATCAGAGTCGCAGCTCTGCGGGAAGCCGCACGATACAAGGGCTCCTCAATGAGCAGGGAGAGGAAGTCGGCCGCTTCAAGGTGCGCAGTCTGATGCGAGAACTCGGGCTGATCTGCAAGCAGCCCGGGCCTCATGCTTACAAGCAGGCGACAGTAGAGCGGCCAGATATACCGAACCATCTGGATCGAGAATTTACGGTGGCAAGTCCGAACCAGGTGTGGTGCGGAGACATCACCTACATCTGGACGGGGAAAGGCTGGAGTTACCTGGCTGTCGTGCTGGATCTTTACGCCCGGCGGGTTGTGGGCTGGGCCATCTCCAGCCACCCGGATGCAGATCTGGTGGTGAAAGCCCTGGATCATGCCTGGGAGCAACGGGGTCAACCTGAGAAACTCATGTTCCACTCGGATCAGGGCAGCCAATATGCCAGCCGCATGTTCCGGCAGCGGTTGTGGCGCTATCGAATGCGGCAAAGC
>NZ_JADEXO010000038.1 GCF_015207105.1 cf. Phormidesmis sp. LEGE 11477 | reverse complement strand
AGGCTAGCCGCCGGATCACGTGTCTCTGCCTCGACTAGCGGTAGCGGGGACGGTGGCAACCTGATTCTGAAGGCTCCTGATGCGATTACAGTCAGTGGTCCTGGTGAGCTAGCAGTTGAAACTAGTGGTGGAACTGACGACGCTGGTGAAGCTGGCGATATCACTGCCGAAGCGCGAAGCCTCACTTTCTCGGATGGCGTTCGCGTCTCTGCTTCAACTGAAGGGGCGGGCGCGGCTGGCAACATCATTTTCAACTTGTCTGAACAGTTGGTAATTGACAGCAGCACAATCGAGTCAAGTACAACAGCAGAGTCAACTGGTGTGGCTGGCAACATCAACATCAGCGCCGCCGAGACTATACTGCGAAACGATGGGCGCATCACAGTTGATTCCGAAGGGGAAGCGCCAGGCGGTAATATTGCACTCGATGCCAACTCGCTTGCTCTAGACAACAGCCGCATCAGCGCCACCACGCTCAGCAGCAATGGGGGAAACCTCACCTTCAACCTACAAGACTTGCTACTGCTAAGAAACGGTAGCTTAATTACCACAGAAGCGGGCACCGCAGGAACAGGTGGCAACGGTGGCAATATCGTGCTAGGTATCAGTGAGGGTTTTGTTGTTGCAGTCCCCAGCGAAAACAGTGATATTCGTGCGAATGCCTTTGAAGGCAATGGTGGAAACGTGGATATTACAGCGCGTAGCCTTTTTGGTATAGTCTTTCGCCCGGATGTACTCGATACGCCAGAGAGCGATATCACCGCTAGCTCTCGATTTGGTAGCAGCGGCACGGTCGTGGTCAACGAACTCAACCCCGAAGCTGTGCAAACCGAGATAGAGCTGCCGACAGAGACGGCTGTTCCGCCCTTAGCGCAGGGGTGCCGTGCTCGTAACTCACGCACGAATAGCTTTGTGGCGACAGGACGAGGTGGACTGCCGACGAATCCAGCGGATCCGCTGAGTGCTGATACGGTCTGGCAAGACATTGCGCCGTTCGAGTCGGACAGTGCTGACTCGAACTCGATAGTCAGCAACCGTGCCAATGTCGAAGTAGCTGATATCAAAGCGCCAATCGTCGAAGCTCAGCATTGGACCCGTACAGCTAGTGGGAGCATTGTTTTAGTCGCGCGCTCCGAGGTCGCAGCAGAGGGTCTAAATCGAGCTTCTCTGCCATGTCATAGTTAGACAGCAACATACCTCTAGTTCACCTTTCTAACGGTAAGAAAACCGGTAAAACTATCTACTACCACTGCTTTGACTAAGGATCGAAAATTTAATAAGATGCACATTTTTTGCCGCCCTCACCCCAACCCTCTCCCGAAGGAGAGGGAGCTTGAAGTCCTTCTCCCCCAGGGAGAAGGATTTAGGATGAGGGCCTGCGGTAAGACTTGAAATCAGACAGTTTATTAAATTCTCGTTTCTAAGTAAGGATCTGACGCACTCAGAAAGCATCTAATTGTATTCTCCAGGAGTCTCTTTCTTGATAACAGTGACCCCGCCTACTTTCTTACCTGATATTCTCAATAGTTCATCACCTGAAAATTCATAGCCAAGCTTTAGTGCTATCCGCGCTACGTCATCTGCAGTTGATACGGCAAGCACCTCCTTCCTGAGAGCAGGTTCAGACTGCATTTTCTTTAAGAATGCTTTAAGTTGATCTAAAGCCATATTTTCAAGTTCCTATTTTCGCTAGCTGGACATACGATCAACAGGAACAAAGAAGTTCATAGGTATAGAACTAACTACTATAAAGTATGACAACTACTCTTCCGGGTAATTTACCTGTTGAATATGGGAGACTGTCTAAATTGAAGAAAGAACAGACGTATCGCGCAGATACCTTGCTGAGCAATCACGCTGCATGCAAAATATAAACGTTATAGAGGCTACAACTTAGATCAGTCGTAAGTTATAACCTCTATCAGTTTACCACTACGTCGTAGTCACCTAGACACTGATTACGGCTAGTACAGAACAACAGTTGCTATACACTTTGCGCTGCTGGGAAAGGACTGTAGATTCTCGTAATGTAGCGAGTAAAGTGCGGAAGGCTATACATTAGCAGTCGTAGCTTCGGCACTCAAATGCCTGTGGGTTTTCTAAGCAGTAACGTTCAAACGAAGTCTGACAGGAAGGCATTGAGGAAAGCAACCGCGCTCGACGAGAGGTTCTTAGCTCTTCAACAGTTTCCCATGCAACTGCTACGTCTACATCTTGATAACCGTACATTTGAGTAAGACGACGAGCATGCTCTAAAGCAGCCTGCAGTCGGTTCTCATAAGTCTCCTGGGGTGAGAGCGACTGCTGTTCAATTGTAGGGAGTGCCGCCGCAGATAGGATTGCCTGTTGCTCAGCGGCAGACATAGCTGTTGTAGGCATAGCTGTCTTTGGAGAAGTGATAGTCAAGTTATTCATAGCGAAGCACCTAGCAAGGGAACCGTTTGTGAACTACTCATAGATTAGTCATAACTCTAACGAATTGCAATAGTAAAAACATATAAGTTTTAGCTATATTAAATCAGCTTTCCTTAACTGTCCTCTAGCCAGTAGAAAGGTCAATCCCATCGAATATAGAGCTACATAAGGTTCGTAGCCTCAAGCTACAGAGACAGAAACACTTTTCAACTTACCTTGTCGTCACTTCTAAAGTAGTCCTGCAGCTTGCAAGCTCCTACGGCCTAGATATTCTTTGAGTTAGCTACTGCGGTAGGTTTGAGCGCGACTCATTTGTTAGCGTGTTTGTCATCAACGAGTAGCCAAACGCGGTGGCCTTAAAAAGACTTATACGCACTATAAGTTTATTGTGTTGATAAAATCTTTTATTTTTGGTGAATTGCGATAAGTTGATAAGTGTAAACAACAACAAACGAGGTCTAGTTCCCCCATGTATACTACTGTTGATGAGACAGGTCGCCTTAATAACTACGCGGTTGAGCCAGCAACGTATCTATCATCTTATCCATCTCCAGAACAACAAAAGGGTTATCTGTTACAGGGCGGCTTGGCTACAATGCTCGTCGCGACGCTTGTGACAATGGCCTATCTCGTAAGTTGAATGAATAGGAATTATGCACAACGTCTGGTGTGCTTCTCGCACGGTTTAAGTGTGCTTACCGCTGTAACAAAATTGTGACTCATTGGGTAGTTGATAACGATTTGGTCTCGATTACCTAATGAGTATTCTCTACGGGTTCCCAAGCTCAGAAGATTGAAAACGTCTTTCATAGTCTCAAAATATAGACCGAACCGTCGCAAAATCGCTTTTAATTAGTTGAATTAGACGTCTCAGACGCTAGGCGACACTTTCACCTGGAACAAGTGTGTAGGTAAGCAAAAAGCAGGCATAGCAGGGCCAAGCGCGACTCATAAGTCGCGAACTTAGCTACAAGCGGAAATTGTATAACAATCCTGTTAGATACCGGTTGTATCAAGTTTTCGCACTGAGACCGAGAATTTATCTGTGGCAAGTAGACAGTAACCGAGAGCTGCGATTCTTAACCGTAGAACTGGCCCTTGACTTCTCTTTAAACACCGTCCTTCGCATCCTCTAATACCCGATCACCCAACTGCTGAATCCGAATCTTCTTTGCCATGCTCTCTACTGCTAACCCTAGGGTCTGCATCAAGAGAGAGTTATCGCTGTAGTCAGCCTCTACTAGAGCCATCACTCGCTGACTCGCACTGACATCGTACTTGCGAGCCCATTCGCGCGCTGAGCCATCGGGAAATACCGCAATCGGAATGCCTTTATGCTGGTTTATCAAGCGAAAGCAAGGAAGATCAGAGGTGCCATCACCGACATAGATGACTTGATCGAGCGGAATATACAGCTCGCTATGAGGTACGTCTTGATAGACAAACATCAAGTCGTCTTCTGAATGAGATTCGATTCCTCTAGAAAGATAGTATAGATAGCGGACCTTGTCAGGATGCGTCACAGTATGTTTTAGACAAACGGCCTCGCCGTCTTCACCAAAGTGCAGATCGCATCCCCAAATAGCCTTGAATTGGTGAGCGATAGAAGTGCTCTTGACAATATCTGCGAAGCCACTGGAGATGATATAGAACTCCAATACAAGGTTAGGATCAATTGCCTGTACTCGCTGCCTTAGCTTGTCAAACATCTCAGCGACTCCTGAAAATAGCTGAAGCTGTTCTCCATATCTTTTCAGGTAGGAGCGTGTCAGCCTTTTCTCGTTGTCTGCTTGGTCTCTAGCGCCTTCTAGTAGCGTAAAGAATCTAGCTGGTATGCCGTCCCATCCATTCTTTTTTAACGGTTCATACTTCTCAGCCTTAAATTTCTCGATATCGTAGCCTAGATCTCCAATCAGGCTAGCAAACGTATCGGGGGCTAATGTGTCGTCAAAGTCGAAGGCGATCGCAATCCGATTGCACAGGTGCTGAGTTGTTCTACCAGTCATAGGTGGACATATTCTGGAACAGTGGTTCAATTAGCGCACGAGTACGGTCTCCGCCTCTTCCACCTCCCGACAGAACCTAGCCGGACGGCTTCTATTGCATTAGCCAGGCCGATTACGCCTCTCGCTGATATACCTGCAGCTCAAAGCTATCCAAGTTCATCGTGCCTTCTAGCGATCGCGCTTCAGTCATCTCATAGCGTCCTTGCAAAAGCGCGTCGGTCTTGGCCGCTAGCGCTACCACCTCTGCCTCAGTTTCAGGCGTATTCCACAGCGGATAGTTTGCTCGTAGCCACAGTACTCTGGCATAGTCCTTTTGCTCCAAAGCCGAAGCCAATACAGTTTCTAAATCCGCCGGATCGCTGACCAATATCTCTGGATTCACGCCTTCATCCAGGTAGTAGATCAGGCGATTCACATGGCCCCAAGCCTTAGAATTCATCGCGACTAAGGTGGGCTGGTCAGCGCTACCTTGGTTGGCTAGCAGCGCTGCATTAACCGAGTGAAACATCTGGCGATCGCGTCCCTCAAAATCCACCAGGTTCACGGCTAAATATACGGCCAAAATGCCTGCAGTTAGCCCCTCACGCCAGCGTCCCGTCGCTTTTTCTAGCCAGGCCGCTACCAATAGCACCATCCCCGGCAGCACCACAAACGTTGCCCGTCCCCAGCCAAAGCCCAGCGTATTGTTGTTCGTGACCACATCGACGCCTAGCGCCAGCAGCAGCGGAAACAGTCCCAATAGCCCGCAGCTAATTAGCACCCAGTATTGCCGGCGTCGGATTAGCCCGACTACACACATCACCACGAAGGCGATCGCACCGCAGCCAACCGCTACCGCCGTCGGTTTGATCGGCTCTGCTACGGGTAGCATCCCCGTGGTCAGATGCCCTAGCAGCAGATAGTTCGCCATCGTCTGCGCCAGGTCGCGGCCATGCTGCATCATCAGCGTCAACAGACTGCCTTCTTGAGACAGCCGCTCTAACACGTCCTTGCGATTGCTAACCTGCCGCAGCGTCCCCCACAAAAACCAGGGCATAAACAGCAGCGCTCCGCCGCCTAACAGCAAACCATGCTGAAACCACCGCTTACGATCGACAAATAAGACGAACGCCGACAGCGCAAAAAACCAATAGCCAAACAGATACTGAGTCATCAACCCCGCCGTTAGAGGCAGCACAACTCCGGCTCTTAGCAGCCACGCTCGCCAGCCTTGCGGTCGGATATTGGCCTCGCCCGCTGTTTCAAAAGCTGCCGTCTTGGACTTGTTCACACCCATCAAAGCCAATAGGCACAGTCCACTCAGGCAGGCCCACAGCGCCAGGGGTGAATACATCCGCAGGTTTAAAGAATGAGATAGAAAGAACGGGTTTAATGCCAGTAGAGCCGTAAAGATCAGTCCCCCTCGCTCGCCGAGCAGTCGCTGCCCTAAATAGTAGGCCGCGCCCAAAGTTGCTATGCTCATCAGCATTACCAAGCTGCGAGTCGCCCCTTCACCATTGCCAAACACCCTCATCCATCCGTGCTCCGACAGATATAGAAGCGGCGGGTGCGGCTCACTCAAGCAGCTCAGTATCAGCGCCTTCACCGTCTTGAGTGCATCGACCAAACCATTTTCTGGCGGAATTCTCAACAGCCCTGAAAAGTCAGCCAGAGCAAACGGCACGTCCTTCGGCAGCTTGTACGCACCCCTTTGGCCTGCCGAAAATAGCAGCGAGAGCACCTCGTCGTACCAAAACTCTCGTTTCCCTACCCACAAAAAGCGCAGGATAATTCCTAGCGCCACACTTCCCCACAAAAACCAAGTCATCAGCCGATTCGCCAATTTGTGAGACCAACGCTTCATAACCACCACATCTTCGATAGCAACTAGCCATAACATTCCCCCACACCTTCGCCCGTACCGATGCCCGCTCAAAGACTGCTCACCCCAGTCTGTATCTGGGCAATCTGCTAATAGGTTTCCAGCGCTAGCGATTCCCGCCGTCATCTCTTTTCTAGTCACCATGAGCAATCTGCTGCTTTCTCCACCGCCAGGCCCGCTAGAAGTCCCGATCGCCTCGCCCGGAGCAGATTCATCCACCGCTGCCGAAGTTGTCTTTTCTTTGATCATTCCGACTTATAAAGAAAGCGGTAACGTTGCCAAAATCGTGGCTCAGCTGACCCAGCTTCTAGACAATTTCATTCCAGATAGGTACGAGCTGATCCTGGTAGATGACGATAGCCCCGATCTAACCTGGCAGGTCGCTCAGTCGCTGACAGATAAATACCCTCAGCTCCACGTCATGCGGCGTCAGGGCGAGCGCGGTCTCTCTTCGGCGGTGATTCGCGGCTGGCAGGTAGCTAGAGGAAAAATATTAGGCGTCATTGATGCAGATCTGCAGCATCCGCCAGAAATTCTGCTAAAGCTGCTGAGCAGTACGCTAGATGGCGCGGACCTAGCGGTGGCCAGTCGTCATGTAGAAGGCGGTGGCGTCAGCGATTGGAGCGTGGTGCGGAGGCTATTGTCTCGCGGGGCTCAGGTGCTGGGACTGCTGGTCTGTCCGGCGGTGGTGGGACGGGTGAGCGACCCGATGAGCGGTTATTTTATGGTGCGGCGAAGTGCGATCGCCCACCATCGGCTCAGTCCTATTGGCTACAAGATTTTGCTCGAAGTGATTGGGCGGGGCGAGATCAAAGATATTGCTGAAGTGGGCTATGTCTTTCAAGAGCGAGAATCAGGCGATAGCAAAGTCACCTGGAAGCAATACGTCGAATATATCGGCCATCTGATTCGGCTGCGATCGCAAGGACGCATCAGCCGGATTCGTCAAAAGTGGCCAATGAGGCGCTTCATCCGCTACGGCACCGTTGGCTTTAGCGGCGTTATCGTCGATATGGCTTTGCTCTATCTGCTGTATCAGGGGGTTGGACTAGGACTGACCACCAGCAAAATTATTGCGGCTGAAGCAGCTATTCTTAGCAACTTCTTCTGGAACGATATCTGGACTTTTGCCGATATGGTCAGGCGGCAGACCGGCTGGAGCAATCGCTTCAAACGTTTGCTCAAGTTCAACACCATCTGTATCAGCGGACTGGTGCTAAACGTCTTGCTGCTACAGGTATTCTTCAACGTAATCTTCGGTCAAAATCTTCCGTATCTTGCCAATTTAATTACGATTCTCCTAGTCGCCGTTTGGAACTTCTGGCTCAACCTCAAACTAAGCTGGCGAGTGACTGCGGTGGAGCAGGGCAGGTAGGCAGTAGGAGTGGGTGCATCCCACTTATGCAGAGCTATCGAGCCCTCATCCCCTAACCCCTTACTCCCATAGAGCTTGCTCTTCTCGTAGAGTAGGGAGAAGGAGAACCGGATTCAAAGTCCCTCTCCCGATGGGAGAGGGATTTAGGGTGAGGGCGAGCAAATGACTTACGAAAGCGGGATGCACCCCCATAGGCAGTGATAACCAACGCCGAGTTCAACAACCCCGATTCAACTCGATAAACCGCAGGGGCGCTAGCATTTCTACGCCCTTCGACAATTTCTTCGACAATTGATGGATAAGCGATATAGGCAAGGGCTACAGCTTCTAGATATTGCTTGTGGGCTAAACGCGAGTTGATACGACCTAACTTTCTCTCCAAACTTCTAATAGCGCTGCGGCCCGCTCCGCACCTTCCCCATTCTCCTGCTCTTGATAGAGCTGTAGTGAACGCTGAAGTTCGTCGAGAGCGCTATTTCTGCTGCCCTGACCCCATAGCGCCAGGCCCAGGTTATAGCGGACACCCGCATCTTCTGGAAAAGCTCTGGTGAGCTGACGGTAGGCCAGTATAGCCCGCAGGTACTGCTGTCTTTCTAGCAGCAGCTCACCGAGTGCGGCTTGGGCAGGGAGCAGCCCTGGGTTGAATTCCACAGCCTGCTCAAAATGATTGAGGGCGCTGTTGATCTCTCCCCTTTGGCGAAGTATTTCGCCGAGATGATACTGAGAGTCTGAGTCTCTAGGGTTGAGGGCAACGGCTCGCTGCAAAGAACTGAATGCCTGGGCCTCGTTGTCTCGCTCCAGCCAAATTTTCGCTAGGTTAGCGTGGACACTCGCCCGGTCGTTGTCTATAGAACGCGCCCGCTCTAAAGGAGATAACGCCGCGTCGTAGTTGTCTTGAGCAAGATAGAGTAGTCCGATGGCCTCGTACGCCTGGGCATTACCAGGGGCGATCGCCACCGCTTTTTCGTAGGCGCTGCGGGCCTCTTCATAGGCTTCTAGCCTCAGCAGCGATCCGCCTAGCCCAACATAGGCATCTGCCGCGCGGGGCGAAATATCGATCAAATCGCGATAGGTGTCTGCGGCCTGATCGAATTCTTCATCCATGAACAGGCTGTGGGCTAGGCCATAGTAAAAAGAAAGATTGCGCGGCTCACGGTCTAGCGCCTGGCGGTAGTACTCGGCAGCGGGCTGATAGTTGCCTTGTTTGAGCTGTAGATAGGCAATGCCAGAGTAGATACGAGGATTGTTACGATCGACCTGAAGCGATTGTTCATAGAGGGCGATCGCACCAGGGTAATCACCGGCATCGACCCGCTGCTGCGCTCTGGTCAACAGATCTGCTAGCCGCTCTTCTTGCTCGTCACTGAGGTTGCCGCTAGCTTGAGCAAGGACTACTTCAGCAAGAAGTACTTCGGAGGTTTCTAGCGCTAGCTGTGTCTCTAATAACCGAGCTTCTGTATACGGAGGCGGGGCAGGCTGAGTGGCAGAAGAATCGATCTGAGCTGAGATCGCGCTTTCAGCCAAGAGACTCGCAGGTAATGCTATACCTACGGCGAGCCCAATCGGTGCAAATAGAATTGTGAACTTGTGTGGGCAGCCCATAGACTAACGCCTCCTAATAACTTGACAATGGCAAAGCCATAGAAAAGCACTTACGAACAACTGCACTAGAAAAATTGCACTGAATCCATGATTCTATCAACAACTGACTCCCTTCAAGGCGAAGAAATTAAAAACTACCTGGGAATCGTCACTGCCGAGGTGGTCTATGGCAGCAATGCCCTACGAGATTTCTTCGCCGGTATTCGCGACGTCCTGGGTGGGCGTACGGGCGCTTACGAACGTGTTTTTGAAAAAGGACAGCAAGAGGCACTCAAAGAGCTAGAAAACCGGGCAAAAAAAGTTAGCGCGGATGCGGTAATCGGCGTCCAGATCAGAACAGATACTATCAATATCGACGATCACGGGGTGCTGATGCTGATCACCGCTACAGGCACAGCAGTGAGTCTGTAGCGCGTACTTTAATGTCTAGCCGCGTCTGGCCTCGACGTTTAATCTCGTCGAAACACAACTGAGAAATTGTTGGCGGGCATGGGGATCACATCCGTCAGCGTCAAAGCGTGTTTCCTGGCGACTTGACTGACGGCTTCTAGGTCCCGAATTCCCCAGTTGGGATTGCGATCGCGCAGCATGGCATCAAACGCTTCATTACTCGGCGCAGTCTGCTGGCCCTCTCGCTTAAATGGCCCATACAGATACAGCACGCCATCAGAGGGTAAAACTCTCTGGGCTCCGGCCATCAGGTGCTGGCACATCTCCCACGCTGAAATATGCAGCATATTGATGTTTACAATCGCCGTGATTGGCTGAGCTAGCTTAAAGCCTTCCTGCTCAACTGGCCAGGGCTGCTGACTGACGTCCAGTGCTAGAGGATCTATCAAGTTGTCAGAAGGCAACGCTTTTACCCAGGCAGTCACACTGGCTCTAGACTCTGGGTCGGGCTCGCTAGGCAACCAGTGCAAATGACTCAACCTAGGTGCAAAAAACGTAGCGTGCTCACCCGTCCCGCTAGCAATTTCTAGTACCGTACCAGTGTTGGGCAGCACTTTGTGCAACACGTCTAGTATCGGCTGACGATTACGCTCAGTAGCAGGGGCATATCTGCGAGAATCTACCATTTGCAATTCTGCTGACAACAAAGCATCCGAGGACTATAGCGTTGGTCACTTGACTGAGGTACAGTTTTCAGGCTGAAAGCTTTATGTTGCAACGGGTCAAGTGTCGCGCCTGTACCGTAGGCTTTGCCTTCTCGTCGAGTATGCATCCGGTACAGGCTATATTGCTTGAGCCTCGAATGCTATTTTTTTAGGCTGGCTTTCGGAACCTAGATTTTAGAAACTAGCTCGAAAGAATAGCTCTGAGGATGGCTACTATGCTTCAGGCAGGCTAGCAGGAGTGCGGCCTTCAAGCAAATAGTGACCGAACGTCGTGCTCAAAAACGATAATGCAATAGGTCCGACCAGGAAGCCGACCAGGCCACGAACTTCAAACCCTGGCACAAATGCAGAGGATAGCCACAGGCAAAAGCCATTGACGAGCAAAGAAAATAGCCCAAAGGTAACAAAGGTCAAAGGCAGCGACAGTAGCTGGATGATCGGTTTGACCACGCCGTTGACTATACCGATAGAGACAGCGGCCAGAACCGAGGCAGTGACAGTATCTATTGTAATTCCAGGCAGCAGCCAATCGAGAATTAGTAGGCTAAACGCAGTAATAATAGCGGGCAGTACTATCCCAAGCATCCTAAAACTCCTGTCTCTATCAGAGATTAAACTATCCTCAACACTGGCCTAATAGCAGTAAGGAAAGCATCTTCATACAGACAGAGTTTCTAGAGCCTCAGCCTTCTTTTTCTACTTATCTAGTCTTTTCCTATTATCTAGTTTTGTTTGGTGTCTAGTTCGCCTTAGAGGCTACCAGGCTGTTCGGGAACTGCTAGAGCCCTAGTGTGGCAGGCGAGGTGTTCAGCAGCGCTTCGGCAGTACGGTAGTAGGTCGCCCAAAAGTAGGTTTCAGGGCGCGATCGCCACTCCTCTCGATCCACTCGGAGCGCCAGAATCGGCACCGTAATTCCTTGGCTTTCTACCACCACGCTAACCGATACATTAGTCGTTAGCAAATCTTGATCAAAGCTACGCTGTGCGCCAGCTCTAGCAGCCATCTCAGCTCGACGGACCAGAGCCTCGTAGTCCTCGCCAGCTTCTCGCGCTATGAACAAATCTAGCCGCGAGGTATATGCCTGCGAGGCTTGAGGAGCAATCAGCGCCTCAGTGATCCACACACCCGTGCCACCAATCACTGCAGCGAGTCCTGCCGATAAAATGGAGTGCCCTACAGACCGCCTCAAAGAGCGGCGTCTACGGCCTTGGTAAGCAGATCGCTTGCCAGGGAGCTGTGCTAAGTAGGGGGTACGGGTTGAATAGCGAGTTGGCCACATGCGGTTAAATCAAAATGAGTGTTCAGCAATTAAATTTGACAGCGTTCTGCATTGATAGCGCTTTATGCCTATCAGGCTACATCTATCAAGCTTCCCAGTTTAGAAGGTCTTCCCACTTTAAAGCGTTGCTTTTCGAGTAGCCTGCTAAAAAAAGTCACTGCATGAAACGCAGCAGGTGTGATACCTTCTGGTGCATACATAAATCGCTAGTTGCTAATTGCGTCAGTTTCCAGCCTAGCTAAAACTTACTTGGGCCTAGCTGATGCGGGCTGACTCGCTTGTCATTGTCATATGCACAGAAAAGGTTAAGAGACCTCTTTTGGACACATTTTTATCTGTCTGATTTATCTATCTAGGTCTGCTCTATTCGGGCCTCAAACCCTCTAGGTCTGTTTTGTTCGGGCCTAGACCCTCAACGCTATAGTTTTGGAGACGCTCAATGGCTAACTACTGGGCCATCACGATTGGAATCAACCAATATCAGCATTTGCAGCCTTTGATGCACGCGCAAGATGATGCTCGCTCCATGCATTGGCTGCTGACGCACTCAGCAGACATTGCTGCTAATCATTGCGTACTGCTTAGCGATCTAGGGCCTTCTGTCGGCGAGCAGGCAGCCTACCCAGATAAATCAGCGATTACTGAATGGATACAAACCATTACTGGGCAGGTGGGCGCGGATGACGTTCTCTGGGTTTTCTTCAGTGGCTACGGCGTCCAGCTAGAGGGCGCTGACTATCTATTGCCCATCGATGGTGAACCAGACAATATTGAAGAGACTGGCGTTGCGATCGCCGATCTGATCAGTACGCTAGCCCAGCTTCCTACTGATAGAACCCTTCTGATTCTAGACATGAGCCGATCGCAAGGTGCTCTATCGGGCCAGACAATTGGCTCCGAATCCATAGAACTCGCCCAGCAGCGTCAAGTGCCGTTACTGCTCTCTTGCCAGCCTGGGCAGTTCTCTCACGAAACTATGGTTCTTCGCCACGGTCTATTCACCGCCACCCTGTTAGAGGCTATTGGCACGCAAGGTCAGAACTACAAAACCTTAGCGGCGCTCAGCAGCTACGTTAGCCAGAGACTACCTGAGCTGTGTGAGCATCACTGGCGACCTATCCAAAACGCTGTCTGTCTTATCTCTGAAGCGCAGCAGGATGCTGTCGTTGTTCCTGATCTCAAGAAGCCCTTCGTTGACATCATCACCTTGCCCGTTGATAGTTCGGCGACTGAACTAATGACTGAACCAGCGGCTATTCAGAACACTAATGGTCAGGCTGTAAATGGGGCTGCTCTGAACGCCTCTGGCCTGAGCGATTCCGACTTAGATACACCTGCAGCGGGCGCGACGGCTGTTGCGACTGGGCCTGATCGTAGCCGGTTCGAGGACGAAGGTAGTGCCCCTAGCGATCGCATCCACCCCACGCCAATCACTACAAGCGATCTTGAGAGAGACTTCGAGCAAAAAGCAAGCAGTCATGTCATAGAGCCCGATAATGGAACTCAAAGCAATGGTGATCTAACTGGCGATCCAGACGATCGCAGTAGCGCCATCGTGCCCTACAGTCAAAATTCTGCTGAAACCGTCAGCGGCGCTAAGCTACGCAACTGGGGCTTGTTGGCACTAGCGATTTTGCTGTTAGGCGGTGTGCTGTTTGGCCAGCCAGCCGTCCGCACTGCGCTACAAGATTTAGTAGAAAGAGCTTCAGCCCTGACGGCAGGGGACTCAGAAAGCGGCCCAGAGAGCGGCTCAGAGCCTGCAGAAGATCCCGCAGAAGAAGCTGGGAATGCAGGTGATGCGGCAGAGCCTACCGAGCCTGTTACTGAGGATTCTTTGGAAGAAGGCGGCGCAAGTGATTCGTCTAGCCCAGAGCTAGAGCCTTTCACCACAACCGACATGCCAGAAGACGCCCCTTCCGAACCCGTCGCGTCATCGTCGGATACGGTGCCGCCGTCTGATAGCGACGCCGCCAGCAGCAACCCAGGTCAGTCTACTGCGGCGGCGCTGATTGCTAGTGCCAACTCGTCTCTTCAGCAGGGACAGTATTCTGAAGCTTTGGCTACTTTGCAGCAGGTGCCAAAAGCGCAGCGAGATAGCGCTTTTTCTGATGTCTTGACTCAGGCCAGAGCAGGCGCGGCAGCAGCACGACAGACAAATGCTTCGGTGCTGACCAATGCCAGGACGTCTATTCAACCTATCCAGGCTTCTCAGTTTGCAGAGGCGATCGCCAAAGCTAGGCTGATTCAGCCAGGTGAACCTTTCTATGAGGACGCCCAGCGAGACATTCGTAGCTGGAGCCAGGTGATATTAGATATTGCCGAGGGCCGGGCGACGAGCGGCGACTTGGAAGGGGCGATCGCAGCAGCTAGTGTCATGCCCTACGACAATGCCGAACTCTATCAAGCCTCTAAAGATCGCATTGCTTTTTGGCAGCAGCGTCAGAACAGCCGCGCTATTATTACTACCGCTCAAGCTATCCCGCGTTCTGGTCAGGCTAGCTCTTACCAGGAGGGCATTGTCAAACTACGTGAAGTGTCGATTGAGCACCCAGAATACGAAACCGCTCAGCGGCTAGCAGACGATTGGAGTCAGCGGATTTTTAGTATTGCTCAGGCCCGCGCTGCTCAAGGGAGACTGCGTGAAGCCGTGCAGGCGGCTGTGCTAGTGCCGGCTGGGACAGCTGCCTACGAGCCCACTCAGCAGGCAATTAAGCGGTGGCAAGATCAGTAATAGTATGAGCCAATAGCGCTATTCTAGCCTTGCGCCAGTAAATGGCAAAGGTACTTGTATCGATAGTTGTTCTTCAGACCAGCCGCTATTTTCAGATCAACCGCTATTCTCTTAGCGCAGTTCGAGTGCCAGTGAGACCATCGACAGCGCGCTGTAATTTAGCCTCAATCGCCTGTTTCTTGTTCATTAGCTGGCGGAATTTGTGGTATCGGGCGATCGCCATGCTAACCGTGCCCATTTGCTCAGATGGACAGGGTTGCGATATCACCTGTCCACTTCCATTCATATGACACAGGCGATAAGTCGCTGTTGCCTCCTTTACTTTTGTGGCGTCACCGCTTTGCCCAATGCTGCTAGATCTATTCATATCGTTCGAGCTAGCACTATCCAAGGCTTCTACATACCGAAGCAGTGCATCCGCGTCGCCGTGGCGCAAGATAGTAGAATCGGCCCCAGCGGCCTGGGCGACTGGGCGCGATGGCTGCACAGAAGATTCTAACCAGCCATCAACCATCGGGCCTTGAGCATGCAGCGCATGCAGGGCGTTGACAATCTGCCGTAGCTGCTCGTGCCAAACGGAGACTACCGACTGAATATCTTTGAGCAAGTTAAAAGCAAGTGCCGGATTAACCTCGTGCTTTTGACTGACAAAATGCTCAGAACGAACGGGTGGCAACACAACTGTTCCAGGCAAACTCTTCAAAGCGTCTACGCCAACGTCTATACCCGTCTGAGAAGAAATCATAGCGGTTGTCCCTTGGACGAAGAATTCTCGTAGTTCTTGAAGCTTCAGAGAATATTACAAAGAAAGCTATAGGAAGATCGATACCCTAGCTTCGGAAAACATACTGAATTGGATAAAAATTAATGAAAATTTTTGGTTTCCGCGCTAGGTCTTCAGAACAGGCGCAATAGCCTCTTTTCAAGAACGGGCATCCTAGTCAGCAGCAGTTACTATGTCAGTATTGTGGCCAAACCCTCGTTTATGAAATTACTGCCTACTCGCACAAAGTCACTGAACTATTTACTAATGGTGGGGGCTCCTCTTAGCATTCTGGCGCTGCTGTGTCTGGTCTTTTGGCAGTATGCCAAGCAGCCCGGTTGGCGACTTAATGCAGGCGGCAGCGCTGCCGCCCCTATCCCAAACGGTCAGGACCAAACCGCTCAAGAGACCGCTTTTTCAGAAGCAGACATGCTGCAGATGCTTTTAGAAAGCTCTGGCGATGGGGTGGGCTCTTTGGACGCCACGCTGCCGACGACTGACGCTAGGGCTGGGCAATCCGATCTCAACTTGCCATCAGAGCTAGCACTGAGTGAACCCAGTCAGCTCAATAACCAGTCAGCTCAGTCGTCTTATTCACCGTCTTATTCACAGCTATCTAGGCCAGCCGGTCCATTCGCTAGGTATAGAGCTGAATATCAGTTCCCTGTCGGAGTAAACGCTACGCCAAATGATGCGATCGCCAATACTCAATCGGCTACCCTATCTTCCCCCAACAGCCAATATGGCTTGGACCCGAGCTCAACGACTCCAGCCACGTCCACTCAAAACACGACTCGAAAAAGCGCCATGGTTGAGGCGCTTGAACAGCAAGCCGCTGCGAGAGCACAAACCAACAGCCGAAACAGCGCTAACCAGAGCGAAGACCGTACTGGCGCTTCGTCTAATACGCTGCCTAACTCTCAATCGAACCAGCTAGATAGAAACAGCCCCAGCGGGTATAATTCGCCCTCTGACCTTGGTGGCTCGAACGGTTCCGCTTTACCAGGTTCCTTGCCAGGAACGAGCGCAGCGGGCAATCAGCCGATTCCCGGTAGTTCTATCACCGCGCCGTACAGTCCTACCCCCTCGCAGATGTCGCCCCCGGCGGGTACGACCGGATACCAGGTACCCCCTGCAACCCCGTTTCCAAGTTCTGCGCCGCCAGCGCCGCGAAGCTCATCTCAGCCGCTAACCTCGCCTTCGGCTGCTGATACCCCTGCTTTTTTATACACACCGCCCGCTTTCACTCAGCCAGACCAAGGACGTCCAATCAATCCAAGACAATAAGTGCTAACTTTGTCTAAAACTCATCATCAGCCACAAATTCGCTTGCCGCTGCGATGTATGGTTTTTATGAATTTCTCGTTCTTGACGTCGTCTGTAGGTGTGGCAGCATGCAAAAGATTCTGATCGTTGATGATGATCGCACTCTACGAGTTGCCATTACTCGCTATCTAGAAGGCAGAGGTTTTGCTGTACTTAGTGCCGCCTCTGGATTAGAAGGGTTCAATAGCTTCAGCCAGGAAGTGCCAGATCTGATCGTTTCTGACGTAGTCATGCCTGAAATGGATGGCTTTGAACTTTGCACTAAGATCAGAGAGACCGAAGGCGGTCAGCTGCTGCCTTTCATCTTTTTATCTGCACGCTGCGAGCTAGAGGATAGAATCCAGGGTCATACGCTTGGGGCTGATGACTATTTAGTCAAGCCTTTTCACCCCAAAGAACTGATCGCGAAGGTCGAAGCGCAGCTCGCGAAAGCCAGTCGCATTAGCTCTCAAATTGATCTCGCCTTGCAAAGAACTCGCCCTCACTCTGCGCTGGAGAAGCCACCGCTACCGCTCACACCAGCGGAGAAAAAAGTGTTTTGGGAAGTAATTCAGGGCTATACCAATAAGAAGATAGGCGATCGCCTATTTATCAGCCCTCGCACCGTTCAAACCCACCTCAGCAGCATTTTGAGCAAGTTAGAGCTGGAAAATCGCTCTCAGCTAATTCGCTATGCCTTTGAAAATGGCCATACTCCGCTACAAAGCACTCGGTGAAAAGAACCCAGTGAAAAGCACTTGGAAAAGCACTTGGAAAAGCACTTGGAAAAGCACTTGGTGAACTAAGCAAGCATTCCACTATTCTACTATCATTGGACAAGCCGTAATCCATCACCGCAGGCTTGTCATATTGGCTGCCCCTGCCCTTCGTCTAACGCATGTCTTCAAACGCTACTGGGATAGATACCCTCACAGCCACCCTCGCCGCAGGCTCTTTAAAAAAACAGCTACAGGCCGTGTATGAGCTATCTGAATTAGACGCTACGGGCGATCGCATCCTAATTGATTTTCTAAAAGCTGAGCTAATCGGCCAAGACAATACCCCGAGCGCTATCCACGGCAGTGCTTATCAGCGACTTTGTGCCAGCGAATCGGATACGACCAAAACCTTTCTCTATCAGCGCTTTCCCAACGGCTTACTCACACCTCAATCAGAACGAGGCATAGACTACAGCGAGCTACAGGCGCTTTTGGTGAAACAAGACTATCAGAGCGCCGATAAACTCACCATGCAAAAGCTGTGCGAGCTAGCAGGTGAACAGGCTATGCAGCGCAAGTGGGTTTACTTTACCGAGGTCAGTCAGTTCCCGGTGAGCGATCTGCAAACCATCGATACGCTCTGGCGCATTTATTCAGAAGATCGCTTTGGCTGGAGCAAGCAGCACGAGCTGTGGACGCGCCTAGGCAAAGATTGGGAACGCTTGTGGACACAGTTAGGCTGGAAGTCAGCAGAGGGCGCTTGGACTCGCTATCCAATGGAATTTATCTGGGATCTATCAGCCCCAATTGGTCATCTACCGCTTTCTAATCAGCTGCGAGGCGTCAGGATGATGGATTCGCTTCTCTCACATCCGGCCTGGACACAATAGGCGATCGCCCTCGATAGTCTTTACGCACCCAGCTAGGATTCACCAGCATTTGCGCCATGCCTAGTAGCTGACGGGGATGATCGATCAAAAAAGCAGGGGATTGATTCGCCAACGCCTCTCGGCTGCTAAATCCCCAGGTCACCGCCGCAATCGAGATGCCTACCTGCTTAGAAGCATCAATATCTCTGGTCTCGTCACCGACATAGATCACCTGAGAGAAATCAAGACCCTCCCGCCGAATCATCTGCTTTAGGGTGCGAGCTTTGCTCAATAGACCCACGCCCCCCTGAATGACACTAAACAGATCGGCAATCTGCTGCCGTTCTAAAAACCGCAAGATATTTTGCTTGGAGTTAGAGCTCATAATCATCAGCTCGTGCCCGTTTCTCTTCAGAGATTTAATCGCAGGCACCAGTTCATCCGCGACTGAAACCGTCTCTAGCTCTGCACTCATTTCTCGGCGGACCTGGCGCAGCAAAAACGGCAGGCGAAACAGCGGAATTTCTGATTGCTTGAGCATTTCTTGGGTGCTCAAAGACTGATAGTAGCGCAGCTTTTCTGGCGTGGTTGGCGAATAGCCATACTCTGGAGCAATGCGGTTAGTAATCCGCACGATCGTATCGAGCGTGTCGGCAATAGTGCCATCAAAGTCAAAGATTAAAACTGCCACGCTGCCGGAGGGAAACTGAAACGTCGTTCCCTCAGCATACCTTTATCCTTGCTATTGCCAACGGCCTGAGCGCAAAATACTGCCGATCAGCCATAGCCCCAAGAAAGAAGCTGAAGCAAAGAGTAAAACGCTCAGCCACTGTAGTTGTTCGGTCTGCTGATTAGTAGAAACAATGGCCGCACCGATGATCAAGGCTGCAACCACTGTGCTAAACGCGCGTCGATTCGCAGCTTTTTCTAGGCTACGCTGCATAGATGATAGGCCCTGAATCTGTAGATTCCACCGTAGGGTTTCATCACTGAGTCGATCGAGTAAGAAGCCGACTTGCCTAGGCGCAGACATCGATAGGTTACGAAACTCTAACCCCGTACGTAAAAGTAGCTGTAGTGGATCGGCTCCGATGAGCTGCTGTTGAAACAGATCAACCATCAGCGGCCTAATTTCGCTCATCAGGTTCACAGAAGGATCGAACTGTCTAGCCACGCCTTCTAGATTGGCTAGAGATTTAGTGAATAGGCCAATATTGGCGGGCCAGCGCAGGTGATTGCGAATGCCCGTTTCAATCACTGCGCCAAAGGCTTCAGCCGTATTGAACCGACTTAGATCGAGGCCATAGTAACGGCCTAGCAGTCGACTGTAGTCGCTTTCTAATCGAACCAGATCTACCGGCTTCAGCGGTTCGGTGACTTGAAGCGTCAGCTGAGCGCAGCGTTGAGCATCAGAGCTAACAATGGCCAGCACCAGTTCTGTGAGCGTGGCACGAGTTTTAGGATCCAAGCGGCCCATCATGCCGCAGTCTAAAATGGCGACTCTGCCATCGTTGAGATAGAACAGATTACCAGGATGAGGATCCGCGTGGAAAAAACCTGTAACAAAATACTGTGAGAGAAAAGCGCGAAACAACAGCGTGGTAATTTTGCTTCTCGCTTCTTTTTCTTCTGTGTTGATGTCGTCTGTTCTATCTGCTTGAAATGGATTCTGGAACACGCCAGGGAACGTGCTTTGAGGCAGACGAGCGATAGTGTCAAACGGACTGTCTGTTCCGTTGTTTGGCCAGCTATTGCCGAACGGACTGTTGGCAGCGCGGTTGCTAGCTTTTTTAGTAGACTTGTAAGAAAAAATAGCCCCCTGTAGCAGCGGCTTGCCATCTAGCCATTCCATCACTAGAATTTTTGAATTGGTAAGGGGCCAGAGAATTTTGGGTACTGTTAGCCGTTCGGAATCGACCCAAGAGCTATCTAGCAGGTTTTGGCGCAGCTCGTCGGTGTAGCGAGCTTCGGTGGTAAAGTCTAGCTCAGCGGTCAGCGCTGCTTTGAATTCGTCGGCGAGCTGGGTGATGTTATAGCGCTGGCCAAACTGCGTAGGGGAAACCAGCCGAGCAATATCTTTGATCAAGCTGATATCGCGCTCGACCTGTTTGACGATGCCAGGGCGCTGCACTTTGACGGCGACAGGCTGACCGTTTTGGAGAACGGCGCGGTGGGTTTGACCAATCGATCCTGCGGCGATCGCAACATAGTCAATTTCGGCAAATATCTCCTCGGGCGATCGCAGCATATTTTGCCGGATAAACACTTGAATTTGATCGGCGCTCACCGCTGGCACCGTCGACTGCAGGTCACTAAGCGCTTTGATATAAGAAGGCGAGAGCAAATCCGGGCGGGTGCTCAGTAGCTGGCCTAGCTTGACATAGACCGGGCCTAGCTCAGTCAAGATATTACGGAGTACAGCCGGCGGGGGCAGGTCTGGCTCGTCTTCCGCGTTGCCAGTGAGCAAGCGCCGCATATAGTCCCAACCATTTTTGAGGAAAACCTCGGCAATCTCGCGCTGCCGTGAAATTTGGCTAGGTGTCAGTATGGAGGGAATAGGAGAGCGGGGCATAGTATTCACACGCTAGAGCGTCAGGTGAACGCAGAGAACAGAAAAAAGAGATAAATCTCTACCACGATGCTAACAAGTGTGATGCCAATCAAGTGTGGCATCGGCTGTATTTAGGGCTGCTGACGACTGTTCCGATACATTTTTCTGGCTGTCTAGCTCTACACATGAGCCAGGTTATGAAGATAGTTATGAATGTGTGTATTCGTAGATACCAGTGCTCTGAGATCTCTTAAGATCACTCTTGTCGTCAATAGCTGTGCCTGCCCCCAATAGTTGATAGCTATATCGGATCGTCGCTGTATCTAAAGCCTTGATCCGTAGGTCGGCTTCACTTTCGCCCCAACTGCTATGGATTCAGGACAGCTCTTTGAGCAAGCGGATCAGCAATGGAATATGGCAAGACTCTGTGCCGATCTGGCCGCTGCCAAGGCTAATGTAATGCCTCACAAGCGACCCGATCTAACTGAGGTAGAGCAAATCAGGCTGCGTGGGCTACTGCTAGGATATAGCCCAACTGAGATTGCTGAGCAGCAATATACCGCTACTCGCACTGTTGAGGTGGCGCTCAGCCAAGGGCTCTATCGCTATGTAGAAGTGCTAGTAGAACGCGATCGCAACACCTTGACTAGCTGGCGAGATGTGGCAACCTGGCTCGAAGCAGCTGGATATCGAGGCAATTCAGTAGCTGTTAACTGGGCTCAGATGCCCGATGTTCCTGTGCTCTACGGTCGTGACGTGGAACTAGACCAGCTTAAAAACTGGATTTTAGGAGCCTCTCCCTGTCGGCTAGTGACCATCAATGGCCCCGCTGGCATCGGTAAAACGTCTTTGGCCATTCGACTAGCCAAAGCCGCCCAAGCAAACTTTGATGGGGTGATCTGGCAGTCACTACGGCACAAGCCTCAGCTGCAGCACGTCCTCAGCCACTGGCAAGCCCAGCTACCCGAGCCGTTTAGCGAAGGGGTCGAATGGTATGACCAGCTCCAGGCCGTGATGACTTATCTCAGCGAACATCGCTGTCTGATCGTGCTCGATAATTTAGAGAGTATTCTGAGCGGCGGTAGTTTGATCGGGGAATACGAAGCGGGCTACGAATCTTATCGGGAATTACTCAAGCGGCTAGGCGAAGAACCTCATAAGAGTTGTATCATCGTCACCAGCCGAGAAAGCAACCGTGAGCTCAAAGGCTCAGCCACTAGCCTTTCGATTCGCCATTTAGCGCTAAAGGGGCTTCACTACGAGGCCGCAGAGTGCATCCTAGCAGAGGAGGCGCTCTCAGCCCAGTCCTACTGGAAACTGCTGGTAAAGCAGTACCAGGGCAATCCGCTGATGCTAAGGATTGTAGCAATGACTATTCAAGAAGTTTTTGATGGCGACGTTCGCAGCTTTCTTAAGCAGCGCATGACCTTGTTCGGCGATATTGAGTATCTGATCGACCAGCAGTACGAACGTCTTTCTGATGAGGAGCGAGATATCTTGTATCAGTTAGCTGAGCGCGCAGAGCCCGTACAGCCTGGTGAGATGAACTCTCCTCATACGCTGCCAGCGGTCAGTGCATTGTTGCGGCGATCGCTGATTGAAAAAAGCGCTGCTGGGTTTACGCTAAGGCCGATGGTGATGGAATACGTTCGTCTTCATTTGCCTTGAGGTTACCTGTGAGCTATTCACCTGTGGGCCACTTGCCTGTGAGCTACTGTATCAATCCCTGGTGCCCTGCTCGGCAGAATATCGCCTCTGACGACTGCTGCCAAAGCTGTGGCACGCCGCTCCTAGTACAGGGTCGCTATCGTCTGCTCCGGCCTTTGCGAAAGCTAGATGAGTGGGAGCCCTCAGAAATCTTTGAGGTAAGCGATCGCGGCACGCCCAAAGTGCTCAAAGTGCTCAAAAAGCCAGCCTTGTTCCCTTTATTCAAGCGGGAAGTAGAAACTTTACAGCAGATCAACCATCCTGGCATTCCCAAAGTGAACCAGGACGGCTTTTTCTCGGTTGCCATCAAGCAGCGCGAACTTCACTGCTTGGTAATGGAGAAGATTCAGGGGACGAACCTAGACACCTGGCTACAGAAGCACGGACCGATTGACCAAAAAACCGCTATTGACTGGATCACGCAGCTAGCAGAAATTCTGGCAATTATTCACGAAATGGGACTGTTTCACCGAGATGTAAAACTCACTAATATCATGCTGCGCCCGACCGGACAGCTAGCGCTGATTGACTTTGGCACAGTCCGACTGATGACTAACACATACTTAGCAAAAGTCGCCGGACAGCGCGATATTACCAGCGTCGTATCGCCTGGATACACGCCGCTAGAGCAGATGAACGGCAAAGCGGTTCCTCAATCGGACTTTTATGCGCTCGGTCGCTGCCTGATACATCTACTAACAGGACAGCATCCGATTGATTTACCAGAAGATGATAAGACAGGTCAGCTAAACTGGCGCGATCACACCACTCAGCCAATAGACAACTGGCTAGTCCAGCTTCTAGATACGCTGACCGCTCCTTTTCCAGGACAACGACCGATAGATGCTAGATCCATCATTGAACGAGTAGCCAGTCAGCCACGCCTAGATTTCTCCAGGACTGCTTCCGTACCGTCTGCTAGCGGCGCTAGTCGCTGGGCCGATCGTTGGCTGGATCGCTGGACCAAAAACTGGTCAGAAAAGCGATTGTTTCAGATGCTGGTGGCCAGCAACCTGGTCTTACTAGTCGCACTGACGGTGCTGATTGGTCTACGCTTAAGCGATCGTGAACGGAGTGAACGCGAACAGATAGTGAACCTGTCAGCATCAGCTATCGCTGTTCGATCCTTCTAAATTCAATAATTCTCTAGTCTTAGCTTGAGCCTCTGCCATCGCCTCGTCTACCGATCGATTGCCATTGATGATGTCGCTCAAGGCCGTTTTTAGAGCGTCAGAAGCAGCACCATAGTTGGTAACTAATGGACGAGAGACCGACGAATTTTCTAAGTAGTCAAGCATTCTAGGCATGTGGGGATACTGCTCGCGAATCTCGTCATCTTCAAAGAGCGCTCTTCGACTAGGCAAAAATCCAGACGCTAGCGTAAATTTCTTCTGTGCGGCTTCGCTGGTGAAGTATTTGATAGCGGTCCATGCCTCATCGGGATAGGCTGCATTCGTCGGAATACCAAAGCCCCACCCCCCGCGACAGCCAACGCTATCTGCTGAGGTAAAAGAGAACGGTAGCGCGATACCAATTTTGCCTTTCAAGCTGTCTTCCCGGCTGTCATCTGTTAATACTGACCAGAAAGAGGGCCATCCCCGCAAGAAAACGCCGCCCTCATTCATAAAATCATCTAGCGAGGACTGTTCTACATAGCCTTCTTTGTCTGCGGTGTCAGCTGCTGACGATTGTCCTGATTCCCTGGTGTCTCTGGTGACGGGTGAAATGTTTCTTTGGACGAGCGATCGCAGCAATCGGGCCGCCGCGACTGTCTCCGGTTTGGTCAGACCAACTTGATTGGTTGCCGGGTCAACCCACTGCCCGCCAAATCCATTCATCACTTCTATAAAAGTGGTGATCAAGCCTTCGTACGGCCCGCTCTGCCAGAGATAGCCAAATTTCACATCGGGCCTTTGAGTCAATAAATCACTTACCTGCTCTAGCTCAGCCAGGGTTGACGGCAAAGCTGCCCCGATTTCTTCTAGCAAGTCCTTGCGGTAATACAACAGGCCAATATCAGCCCTCATCGGCAGCCGATACAGCCGTCCCTCATATTTACCTGCCTCTAATTCGCTTTCTAGAAAGCCAGTGACATCGAAGCTATCGGCTTCAGCCAGGCTGGTCAAATCCTGTAGACGGCCTGCAAAGTCAGGCGTCCAGACGGTATCCATATAAACTAAATCGTACTGAGCCGGGCTCAGTTCAAAGTCAAGTGCATAGGCATTCTTGCGGATGTCAGTGGTTTCGTACTGCTGTCGGTTGGTGACAACGTTAATTCTGATATCAGGATGCTTTCTTTGAAAATCTTCGCTTAACCCTTCCCACGGTTTGACCTCATCTACAGGGACTAAGAACGAGAGTTCGACCGGAGAGGCGGAAAGGGTAGCCTGTTGCCTAGGCCAGCTCACCCCTAGAACAAACAAAACTACTAGCTGAAGGACGAAAGTGATACTCAGCCACCGCAGTGGCAGCAGATAACGAGATCGACTAGATGTGCGACGCACCTTAGCACCTACGACTTAGCACCTATGACTGTTTCCTACTATAGAAGTTGTGCTCAAGTTTTCTATAGTAGCGCGCAGTCTAAGGGAGTTTAGCAGATGAGACTTCGCTAAAGTGGTGTAGAACATCTTTTTAATCACCGATGACGACTGGCAACCATCTTCGATATTGTCTGGGCGCTGAGCACTGCTTACTTCGCGGTATGAGGATTTGATAGTTTCCATGTTTCTTCTGCCTCATTAGAGAAACAGCTGAGTTAACACTTGTGTTCTAACTCTATGTTCTACGGAGATGTCTGCTGCATGAGTCCGGTTATGAAAATGGTTACGAAGAGATCTGCGCTATAAAGTGCGATCTAGATGCAGCGGCTGCCCCGGCTTTAATGCCTTGATTTGAGCGCTAAAATCTAGCCACGGTTGTAGCTGTCCACGCTGAAATGTGCGACTCATGACGACGTAGATTGAGGTTTGGTCGGCGGCAATCCCAGCAGAGACGACTGCTTTCTAGTTAGGCGATCGCAGCTGATCAACCACGCGCCAGGTCTCGCCCTCCCATCGCAGCTGCCGGACAAACTGAAATGTCGTCGGTCGCTTGCCAGTGATCAAGACTTTTTGTAGCAGCTTACGGATCAGGTTTGGAAAAAAGCGGCCAACGGTAAACATCACTATGCGTAAAATCAATAGATTCAGCGGCGTCATCTGCTTTTGCTTAGCCCAGCCTAATGCGCCCCGAATTAAAATTTCGTCCTGATTCACCTGAGTATCATAAGTGCCTACCAGGTGACCAACCGCATTGCTTAGCTGGCGGCCCTGACCCACCTGAAGCGAGAACTGGGTATCTGAGCACACCAGGCGATCGCCTCGAAAGAACTTAAATGCGCCCCCTTTGTTAAGCGCCAAATACAGCTTAGTATCAGCCCTTTGAAAGTCTGCTCATAAAGCAGCGCCTGTATCCGATGTCAGGAAAAAAACGGTGAGGGTATGATAGCCAGGGTCGCAGCCCTCATATTCTTGAAACCAACCTTCGGTATCTTGCCAGGCAAAGGCTCGACCCAGGCGCTCTAGAATGGCGCTGTCCCATCGGTCGATCTGTAGCAGCGCCTTAGCTCGTAGCAGACACAGAACAATTAACGCCTGGTGATTGGTCAACTGGCTGCTCTCGTGATGATGAGCTAGCCAGTTCGATCGCAGCTCGAAAAAGCGTAGCATTGACGCGCGGCATAGGGAATGCCAGCCGCTACCCAAGATTTGATAGAGGGCTGCCGGTAGTAAGGATTATCAGGTTAAGGCAGAGCGTATACCAGCGCTAGGGGCCAAACGAACTCCTGAGACATACCGCTGGGAAAGTCGATGATTTTGTACTGCCAAAAGTTGCGCTCAAAACATGGGCGCATCGGCAACTGCAGTACGGCTAGCGACTCGAACGGCCCAACTGCCTAGCCGCTGCAATAGCTTTTTGGTCGCAGAAAAGTGTTTAATTTGTTGTATTGGTCTAGCACCAATCACAATCTGGGCATGTCCAGAGAGGATAGGCGCGACCAGTCTAGGAATAGCTGATAATGTGATCGACGCCCAGTTCTTTGGCTACTTCGACAGTGCGATCGCGGCTGCCATCATCAATCACCAACCACTCTACGCTATCGATACCCGGAACCTGGCGAGATAGGTCTGATAGCGTCACTGCCAAAGTTGCTTCTTCGTTGTAGCAAGGAACTTGAATAATCAGCTTTATCAGTTGGCTTATCAGGAAGAAACACGTTAAGGCTTATATTGTTCTTACCGTGTCTGATAGTTACTGACATTTTGTCTAGTTATATTGTTATTGTATTGTTACGTTTGTCTCGCCAATTGAGCTAGACCTCACTAACTGAGTTAGATATTGAGCCAGATACAGTTGACGAGACACCTATCGCTGAGTGCTAGCAAGGCGGCATCCAACGAAGCCTTTAGTTGGCAGCTAGCAGTCGACAGCTTGCTACCTAAGAGAAAAGAACAAAATCCTCAGCGCCAATTGTATGGGCACTGATACCAGAGAGGCTGACTAGAGTTGCGTTGTTAAAACGAATCAGCGTACTGTCACCTCGACCAACAATATTTAGGTCGCCAAAAGAGAGACCATCCGAGAGTCCAAGAGAGTCAACCCCGTTCTTAAAGTCTCGGATAATATCACGCCCCTGATTTAGCTCTAAGACAAAGATGTCGCGTCCTTGATTACCCGTCAGCAAATCGAAGCCATTTCCTCCGATTAGAACATCGTCGCCGCCAGCGCCTCTCAGGTTGTCTCTCCCACCACCACCGTTGAGCGTATCGTCTCCGGCCTTGCCAACTAGTCTATCGTCACCACCAAAGCCATTGATAATATCGTTCTTAGAAGAGCCAATCAGTCTATCGTCATCTCGCGTTCCATTGAGCTCATTTACCAGTTTGAGCACTTCGATGCCTCGTAGGTCATCGTAATCACCTTCTCCAATGAAGGTCGTCTCACCTGTTTCTACATCGATCTGGTACAGCG
Source organism: cf. Phormidesmis sp. LEGE 11477 (assembly GCF_015207105.1). Classification (GTDB taxonomy): domain Bacteria; phylum Cyanobacteriota; class Cyanobacteriia; order Phormidesmidales; family Phormidesmidaceae; genus Phormidesmis. Next base: position 21,950 of record NZ_JADEXO010000038.1, on the reverse strand, counting down.
CATCTCTAGCACCGAACAAACTGCCATCCTCGGTAAAGACGATACTTTGAATGCCTGCATCAGCACCGACGCTAGGATTCACATCGGTAGTCGCTGCCGTATCAGGATCGATAATCACTAATCCCTCGGATATATCCCATCCATAGAGCGTTCCTTCTGGCGAAAAATCTAGTCCTTGAATACCAGAAAACCCCTGCGTCACGCCGACTAGAGTCCGCTCTCCCGTTTTGGGATCTAGTTTAAACAGCTCGTCACCATCAGGTGGTTCAGAAGAAAACTGAACTGCGAACAGCCTGTCCTCTGGAGAAAACGCTAAACCTCTAACATCTAAGTCGGTGAAATCGCCAGCAAGACCAGCTAACCCTGTGTTTGGATCAATCTCTACTAGCGGTCGAACACCATTGGGCAAGCCACTGATTGTAAAGAACTCATCCGCACTATTACTGGCTAAGGAGTTACCACCAAAGCCGTTGTTTTCAACAAAGAAGCCGCTGCCATCTGCTTCTATTCGAAATACGCCACCGGCCCTATTTGCAAGAAACTGAAGCGGCTGGCCATCGACTGTCTTAAACGCTTCAATTCCTCTAATGTCGTCGTAATCGCCTTCGCCAACAAATGTTGCTTCGCCTGTTTCTATATCAATCTCATAAAGGGCATCTCTAGCACCGAACAGACGTCCATCGTCCGTTACTGTAATGCTTTGAATAGCCGCATTAGCGCCGACCGCTGAATTGACGTCAGTGGCTTCTCCTGTCTGAGGGTTAATAGTGATTAATCCAAGAGAGAGATCCCATCCATACAGCGTTCCATCTGGAGCAAAGTCCAGTCCTTGAACGGCATTAGCACCAATGATCCTATTGATTAGAGTTTGCTGACCCGTTTCAATATTGAGCTCAAATAGTTCAAAAGCAGATGAGGGCGGTTGACTGATGGCAAAGAGCTCATCTGCATTAGAAAATGCTAGCGCTCTGACATCTCCAACTCCAAACTGCGTATTGCTAACGCCTACCCCAGTTTCTGGATCGATTTTTACTAGAGGCCCCGCTATTGTAAAAAGATCGCCTATGCTATCACTGGCTAATGAATTGCCGCCAAAACCACTATTGCCAATAAGAGAGCCGCTACCATCGGCTTCTAATCGAAATATTTCGTCAAACCCGAGTGCGATAAATTGAGTTGTATTCTTTGCCATTGTCTATGACTCCAGATTTCAAGATTTTAACTGCACGCTGGAGTAGAGTTATCAATAGAAAGAAAGCGTTTTCTGTTGTCTACAGCTAAAACTTCATCAAGTTTAGTTAAAACTCTACAGCGTCGATGTTGTGAAACCCGCTGCGTCAATTGGATCTAGGCTCTGAAAACAATCGTTAAGGAGAAAAGATTACTGCTGGTCTCAAGTAGGTTGGCTATCTCAATTGCTTGGAAAGTGGAAAAGCCAATTTCATGAACAACATTCGTCACCAGTGACTACTAGAATTATTAGCGGCGGCGGACTAGATAACTCTCCCTAGCACACCCCTTAGCATGCGTAGGCACTGGTCCTTTGCCAGCATATAGTCGCTGTATGACGCTAGGGAACGCCTACCAAGACAGCGGTAGGAACCCGCGTAGTCGCACGGTGCTAGGAGACGCCTACCAAGACAATTCACTAATGCATTAGCGGATTGTGCATTAGCAGATTGCTGTGGCTCAAGTCAGACGGCGTCAGGTTCGATTTGGTTGAAGGGGACAAAGCACTCTTGTGGAAGTAAGACAGGCTTGTCGCCAAAGACTAGTTTGCCGCGATGGTTTAATCGACCAATAGCGACTCCAATCGGTCTTTGTATGACTTCTGGATGCACTTCATAGAAAACACGATAAATCTGCCGGGCAGCCTTGATCAAATCTGGGTTCAAGAGAACAGAGTCATCTCCAAAGGCAAGGCGCTCAGCGGCGCTAATTGGCCTTTGTGTAGTCATAGTCGGCATGAAGTGCTCCTTTCGGTGCCTGATTTACAGGTGTTTTTGAGTAGTCAGAAGATCTATTTGCTTAAGCTAGTTTTGGGTCGAGCTCTATTTCGGCCTGACGAGCGATTTTACCCGGTAAGCGAATCTACTATCAGAAAAGTTGGCTCAAGTCTACTATAAGGCGTTCATTTTGACCTGTTTGGTCAGATTATTCAGTAGAATTACAGACGCAGCCTTTACGAAGAAAGCGCAGTTTGTAGAGCTTCTCCCATAGCTTTGCAGCCGACCACTTTCATCCCTTCAGACATAATGTCACCCGTTCGATAGCCCTGATCTAGCACGCTCAGTACGGCCTGCTCTATTCGATCGGCGGTGGCGGGCCGATCTAGTCCATAGCGGAGCATCATCGCAGCGCTGAGCACTTGAGCGAGTGGGTTGGCCTTGTCTTGTCCGGCGATATCGGGCGCTGATCCATGTACAGGTTCGTAGACGCCAGGGCCGCTCTCACCCAGGCTAGCAGAAGGGAGCATGCCAATACTGCCAGTGAGCATCGCCGCTGCATCGGAAAGGATATCGCCGAATAGATTGCCCGTGACAATGGTGTCAAACTGCTTGGGGGCACGGACAAGCTGCATGGCCGCGTTATCTACGTATAGATGGGACAGCTCAACGTCTGTATAGCTTTTGCTAAGTGCGGTGATGCGATCGCGCCAAAGCTGCGACACCTCTAGCACATTCGCCTTGTCTACAGAACATAGCCGCCCCTGCCTTTTCTGTGCCGTCTCAAAGGCAACTCGGCCAATTCGATCAATCTCTTTGCCAGTGTAGGCCATCGTACTCACCCCGCGCTGATCGCTATCTTCTGTTTCAAAGATTCCTTTGGGCTGGCCAAAGTAGATGCCGCCCGTCAGCTCACGCACCACCATAATATCTACGCCTTCAACCACTTCTGGCTTGAGTGAAGACGCCTCTAGTAGCTGCGGCAAGATAGTCGCCGGGCGCAGATTTGCAAATAGTCCTAGCCCTGCTCGCAGGCCCAACAGTCCGGTTTCTGGTCGCTGCGATCGCGGTAAACTATCCCACTTGTAGCCACCAATCGACGCTAGCAAGACAGCATCACTTTGACGGCAGATGCTCAGCGTATCTTTTGGCAAAGGCACGCCAGTGGTATCGATTGCCACCCCGCCGATCGGCGCTTCGGTAAAGTCGAATTTGATGCCTTCTTGCTCTCCAATCTGCTTCAAGACATTCACCGCCACCGCCATAATCTCTGGGCCAATGCCGTCTCCCGGAAGAAGCGTGATCTGAAAAGACTGGGCTGTAGAATCGGTCATGGCTGGCGCAAACAAGGTTTTAGGGACGGGTGCCATAATACCCGATTCAGAGGTGCTGTAGAATGCATGAGTGTTAGAAGGGCCAGCGTTGTCGGTTTGAATTGTATGTCTTTTTTACGTGCTGATTTAGCTCAGCTAGCGGCGTATCAGTCGCCTCACCCAGCAGATAAATCAGCTTCACTGTCGCCTACTGCCGAGCCACTAGATATCGACCCGCTAGATACTAATGAGAGTCCGATCGATCTACCAGCAGCACTCAAAGCAACGCTGGCGGAAAAGTATCAGTATGTGATCGCTGCCAACCGCTATCCAGACGGCTCGCACTCAGCCCTAAAGCAGGCCGTCTTGAGCTATGTCACGGCTTCTAACAGCAGCCTAGATACCCTCACGCCCAGTCACATCACTCTGGGGAATGGTTCTGACGAACTTATTCGCTCTGTATTGATGGCCACCTGCCTAGGCAATAACGGCTCCATCCTAGTGGCCACGCCTACTTTTTCCATGTATAGCATCTTGGCTAGAACGCTAGGCATCACTGTTCACAGCATAGAGCGCCAAGACAGCTTTGAAATTGACATTCCCGCCGCCCAGGCCACCATCGATCGGTTCGCCGCTCAGCCGACTGCCGCCCAGTCGACTGCCGCTCAGCCAACTACAGCGCCAACCAACGCCTCTACTCAAACGGCTCCCGTTCGAGTCATCTTCATGGTGCATCCAAATTCGCCGACTGGCAACGTCCTGACTCAGCAAGAGTTGGCCTGGCTCAGGCAGCTACCAGAAGATATCTTGGTCGTTGTCGATGAAGCCTACTTTGAATTTAGTGGTCATACTACCCTGGTAGAAGCGCTCAGTCGGCCCAACTGGATCATCCTACGAACCTTATCAAAGGCCTTTCGCCTGGCCGCTCACCGAGTCGGCTACGGCATTGCTCATCCCAACATCATCGCAGCTCTAGAGAAACTAAGACTGCCGTACAACCTGCCTAGCTTTTCTCAGGCAGCGGCCATGGCTGCGCTACTGCATAGCGATCGGCTACTAGAACAAATTCCAGTGCTGATAGGCGAACGCCAGCGACTGCTATCTGCTTTGACTAGCCACCCTGGTTTACAGATCTGGCCCAGCGACAGTAATTTTATCTATGTTCGATTGCGCGATCGCGCGCTGGCTCATATAGGCGCAACTAGCCAAGAGGAAGGGCTCAATAAAGTCTGTCAAAGGCTTCTCACCCGAGGCACTCGGATCAGACACACGGGCGGCGGACTTCGCATCAGTATTGGCACCGCTGCAGAAAATCAGCGCACCCTCGCTAACTTTTTGCAAGTGATAGGTGAAAAAGCCTAACTACAGCGGTTGAACAAAGCCGCAGTCAGCTACCAAACAAGTTCTGAACGCACTCGGTGAATCGTTTGGGGAAGCACACCAACAAGCATGGCAAACGCCTTGTCAGAAACTGAATCCACTGTCTCTTGATCAAAGTAGGTCTTAAATTGCTCTAGGATCATTCGAGCTCTGTCCGCTGGCTCTGGCTGATCTGTAAAATTTTGCGTCAGGCGAATCCACTGCAGCCGAATCTTAATCGCATTTTGATGGCCTTCATGTGAATCTGGCGCTAACAATGAAAGATTGCCGATTGGAATCACATCCACAATATCATCATCTATCAAGCCGCCAACCGCCGCCCCAGGACCAGCAAACTCTGCATGGAACTCCCGCAGCACAATCAAGCCATTGCGACGGCGACTGTTAACAACCCAAAGCTGTCCGCTACCGATCTTTTCCACTTCGTTGTCAACTTTGAGTTCTTGATTCACCGATGCACCAAAGAATTGCCAGCTGCCTTTATTAATACCCTGGTTGAGGCCCTGACCACCTACCTTTAGCTGCACGCTTGTGCGCTTTAGTGCGTTGGTCATATCAGAGCGAGGAACAGTATTCACCTTGTTCAGAGCCACCTGTCTATAAATCTCACCACGGATATTGGCATTGTCACTGCTCGGTACTAGCACGTTGCTCAACAGGAATCGCACTTATGTTTTAGCTGATGTTTTAGCTAACTAAACGCCTTAGTTGACTGAGCTACGCTGACTGACTAAAAACCCTCAAAGAAATCCTCCAAAGGAGAACATAAGACCGTCAACGAAACTGCTCTTCTACCAATGTGGTACGAATATCCAACAAACTGATAATGAACAAATAGTTTTTATTCATTCTTTACGACAGTGCCCCTCGTGCTTTACATACTGTACATAAAGCCCTGGTATAGCTGCACCCTAAAAATATTCGACTCCAACGCACCAAACGCCTATGCTGTAGGCGTTTAGAACTGTCCTGTCTGACCTAAATTTTCTTAATAAATAATTAATTAAACTTTAGTTTCACATAGTTTTGACTGTTCAGTAAATCTACTTAAGGCAGTGCCCCTGCTCACTTAATCTACCTACTTAGAGATATTATTTAGCTACTTAAAGAGAATCTTCATTTACAAACAATCTGCTTAGACATCAATAGTCTTTCTGGTCTAAGGCCCAGACCAGACAGGATAGGATTGCCTACGCCGCAATGTCGATAGCCGGCCTGCATATAAAGCGCTTTCGCCGCAGCATTATCTGCCATCACATGTAGATATACTCGGTGAAAGCCCCAGCTAAAAGCAATTTTCTCACTGGTGTTCAAAAGCTGCTGGGCCGCGCCCTGCCGGCGGTAGGCAACCTCGATAGCCAGATTAGAGATATAGGCTCGTTTAGGAGGAAGCAGCCGCCACGCCTCACAAGGACGCTGCGAAATCTCGGCAGTGCCTACCACTTTACCTGCCTGAGCCGAGGTTAGATCAACAGCGGTGGCCACTAGACAGGCATACTGACTAGCGGGTGTTTTGAGTCTAGTTTTGATATCTTCTCTCATGCCTAGACGCATTAGCCAGTACAGCCACTGAGTTGCCTGTGCCTGTGGATAAAAGCTAGAAAGCAAAACTGCGACAATTTGGGTCAAGTCTTTTGGCTGGGCAGAGCGAATGCGAAAAGTCTGCTGTCGATAAGGAGGCATTGTGAGCTCTGTATTGACCTGAAACATAGTTAGAAACTCAAAAGAGGATGGGCACTTTATGTAGGACGTTGCACAGCTATAGCATTTATCCCATCGTCAAACGTATGCAAGCGTATAGCCCTTCGGTGTGTTTTTGGTGTGTTTTGGATGGATTTGACGAGCGATTTTGTCGAACACGCATCCATACATTGCGTTTCTACAGTGTGTTTTGGGCGAACTCTTGACCTACTGGCTTAGCCTACTGGTTTCTACTTAGTAGAGTCTACTCAAAGAGATACTTCCTAACACGAACGATAGACATGTTTATAGCAGACGTTTCGGCCTAGATGAGAGTTTGATGCATGGCAGTTAGAGAGCGCAATCGACGGCAAAAAGCGGCTAAGCATAAGATCTTAGTAGTAGACGATGAGCCTGATAATCTAGACCTGCTTTACCGAACATTCTATCGGGACTTTAAAGTTATCAAGGCGAATAGCGGCCCCGACGCGCTAGAGATATTAGCCGAACAGGGCGACATCGCGGTCATTATTTCCGATCAGCGGATGCCCGGAATGAGCGGCACCGAGCTATTGCGGCTGACAGCCGACCGATATCCCAATTCGATTCGGATCGTGCTGACAGGCTATACCGATGTGGAAGATCTAGTCGATGCGATCAATGAGGGTAAGGTTTTTAAGTATGTGACCAAGCCTTGGGAAGAAAGCGATCTGCGGATGGTGGTCAATCAGGCGGTTGACACTCACAGCGTTTTGCAGGCGCGGACCCAGGAACTCAATAGAGTGGTGCGACAAGAGACACTGCTCAATGCCATTACGAATACTATTCGCAGCGCTCAATCTTCTGAAGAGATGCTAAAGACCATTGTGGAAACGCTGGGCGAGGCGTTTGAGTTGGACTATGGCATTGTGTATCCACTGACCGACGCTGAGCTGAATTCACCGATGTTTCACTATGTGGGAACAGACGCACCAGCCGGGGTGCTAGAGACGGTGCCAGGGCGAGACCTGACAGCGGTCGCCTTAGAGCAGCTGAAGCAGACGGTTTGGGAAACGATACTGACTCAGCATCTAGAGTCTGAAGAGGACATTGTGGCGGCAGCGCCTAAACCCGAGAATGTGGCCGCGTACACGGCTCTAGATATCTGCACAAGTTTATTAATTCCGCTGGCCTGCAAGCAAGATGTGCTAGCGATCCTAGCGTTACATAAGTGTTCTCACCAGAAACCGTGGCAGGAGAGTGAAATCAAGCTGCTGACAACATTAGCAGACCAGGCGGCGCTAGCGCTTTCTCAGACTTGGACCTATGAGCGAGTAGAGTCTCTAGCCCAGCGAGAGCTGCTGATCAACACGATTACGCAGGCATTACATGCGAGTTTAGAGCCGAGTGAAATTTTTGCGGCAATTACTCAAAAGCTGGGACAGGCTTTAAAAGCAGATAGCTGCACGCTGTCTTTGTGGAAGGATGACGACTATGCCCAGTGCGTAGGACGCTACGATCTACACATGGAGATGGCACCTACTTTACCAGAGCCGAAGATTGCGATTGCCAAAGATTCTATTCTGGCCGAGATGCAGGCGACCAAGCGACCGATCGTCATCAGTACAGCGGAGCTAGCGAATCATCACTTAGCGGGAGGCTCGTTTGGAACTAGGGCGCTTATGGGGGTACCGCTACTGGCTGAATCGAAGATTACAGGCTGCATCATGCTGCGACAGATGGGAGAAGATCGCGCTTGGACAACAGAGGAAGTCAATCTAGCCCAGGCAGTAGCCAATCAGGCTGCGATCGCAGTTCAACAGGCCAACCTCTACCAGACCAGCAAACGCCAGGCCGAACAGCTCTTGGAGCTAGACCAGCAGAAAAACGCCTTCTTTCAAAACATCTCTCACGAGTTTCGCACCCCGCTCACGCTCACAATTGGGCCGCTAGAATCAGCTGTCGAGCGCGGTGAAGGACTAGACGCAGAACAGGCGACGATCGCCCTACGCAATTCGCGGCGACTGCTACGGTTAGTCAACCAGCTACTCGACCTGCAAAAGCTAGACGCTGGCAAGATGAAGCCGACCTTCCGACCTTGCGATCTAGCCGCTTTCACCATAGAGGTCGTTGAAGCGTTTCAAAACTACTGCGAACGCAAGCAAATTCAGCTAAACACAGAGATTTCTCCTTGTTCTACGGTTTATCTAGACATGGAAAAATTCGATAAAGTGCTCTACAACTTGCTTTCAAATGCCATGAAGTTCACCCCTAAGGGTAAATCGATCACGGTGCGATTAAAAGAAGCAAGCGGCCAAGCGCACCTGCAGGTGCGAGACCAGGGAATTGGCATTCGCGAAGACCAAATCCCGCACCTATTCGAGCGATTTCGTCAGGCAGACGGGTCGGCTAACCGACACTACGAAGGCACTGGACTAGGACTCTCGCTGGTTCAAGAGCTGACTCAGCTACACGGCGGCGAAATATTAGTAGAGTCGGTCTACGGAGAAGGCACCACTTTTACGATTAATCTGCCTTTGGGTGCTGACCATCTACCGTCAGACCAGGTGATAGACCAAGCGCTATCTACTGAGAAAGGCCGAGCTGCCGTGGAGCTTTCTGATATCGAGATGGCCTCAGCCACCGCCGATAGCGCCATAGCGCTGCCACCGGCAGTCGAAGGCACGCAAACCGAACGGGCATCATTTAAAGACGCTCAGATATTGGTGGTAGATGATAATCCTGACTTGCGAGCCTATGTATCGAGCGTGTTGAAGCGCCAGGGCTATCAGGTGCAAACGGCTGAGCAAGGCGCGGCAGGGCTAGAGATGGCGATGGCCCATAAGCCAGATTTGATTATTACCGACCTGATGATGCCAGGGGTCAACGGTCTAGAAATGATTGAGCGAATTCGCCAAGATACCGCTTTGCAGGGAACACCGATCATTTTGCTGACAGCGAAGGTAGACAATGAGACTCGCTTAGAAGGCGTTGAACAGGGAGCAGATGCCTATCTGTCGAAGCCATTTAACGATCGCGAGTTACTAGCCGAAGTCCGCAATTTGCTGGCCCTAAAGTCGAATGAGCGCAAGGTAGCCGAGCTAAACCAGTACCTGACAGAATCAGTGCTGCAAAGATTTTTGCCGCCATCTTTGGTCAAGAAGGCGAACGAAGGCAACCTGAGACTAGATTTGCGACCTGAGCCGCGATTGGTGACTATTTTATTCAGTGATATTGTCGGCTTTACGCAGCTGAGTAATACGCTGCGATCGCGCCGAGTTGCTGAGCTATTAAATCAGTATCTAGAGACGATGACCCATGCCATCTTTAACCACGGCGGCACGGTAGATAAGTTTATGGGCGACGCGGTACTAGCCCTGTTTGGGGCACCAGAGGAGATGAGCCCCAACGAACAGGTCAGGCGGGCGATCGCCGCTGCCAGGCAAATGTATAAAGATTTAGAGGGGCTCAATCACGAGTGGGCAGAGCAAGGCATTGGCCCAGTCAAATTCCGCTGTGGCATTCACCAGGGCACCGCCGTCGTCGGTATGTTTGGCAGCGTCGAACGCTCTGACTATACGGCAATTGGTCCTAGCGTGAATATCGCCGCACGAATCCAAGAAGCAGCCACCGCCGAAACTATTCTGGTCTCCGCTGCCGTTGCTGACTACTTAGACGATCAAGAGATTGTCAAGTTTGACCCGCTCAAACTCAAAGGCGTTGACGAGACCGTGTTGACCTTTGGCGTCAAAACTCAGCTGGAGGTCTAGAAGAACGCGCTGGCTTATAGAACTACTCTGTAGCAGCAACCTACAGCAGCGAATAGACGCACTCGCTGAGCGCATGTCAGGTTCTACTGCTATTCAAGCGTTTTACCTATATTGCTATACTTCAGCTAGATAGCTCATAGGTGACCAACGCTATAGTCAAAGCAGCCATGATCTCTTTGCTACAAACTTGGAAACATCTAGAACCCCAGGGGCTATGGCCAGCTCTCGGGGGGTTAGCTGTGCTGACGCATGTAGGTATCTTGGGCTTCTCCCTGCCCTACCTGATCGAGATGATGCAGCCTCCTTCAGGAAGCCAAACCGCTGCGGTGCCAGTCGAATTAATCGTTGAACCAGGTGCGTTGTCGACAGCCCTTACACCAGATTCGCAGCCGTCGACCAATCGAGTAACAGAACCAGTCGCAGCATCAGCCGACAGTCCCGATCGTATCAACGAAAGCCCAACTCAAACAGCTACGCCAGCGACTCCTACGTCCCCAGCATCGCCAGCTAGTTCCAGCGTTTCTTCAGCTTCAATCCCGCTTGAATCTAGCTCTCCTGAATCTCCACCGCCTCAGAAAGCAGATCCAGTACAACCACCGCCGCTTACTGCCGGTTCAGAAGACTCTGCTGAGAGCAATACAGACTTGCCTGCGCCTGCGTCCGAGACTTCAACAGATGCTTCTACTTCAACCAATTCCAGCCCAGTGACCCAAAACTCTGCGAGTCCATCGTCAGTCCCGCAGAAGGAAGAAACTTTACCAACCTTGTCTGGAGATTCAGACATTCCGGTCCCCGGTAGCGAACCTGCAGGCGATGAAACACCGCAGACTGCCTACCTAAAAGTTGTGAGCCATGCCCATATTCCGCGATCGCTTCTAATAGATATTGCACCTAATCCGCCTGTTCCTATTTACGACGCTATCACTGCCGTAGAATTGCGTCCCCAAGAAGTAAACTGCGAGCGGGTAGACTTTTCCGTATCACAAGTGACCTATCGAATTGCCGTAAATAAAGACGGTTCGATGCGACACGCCTCGCCTTGGTCTGGCAGCATTGAAGAAAGTGCGCCTTTGACTGCTGAAGAAAGTGCGATCGCCTGTCTGCTGCTGGCCTCTGGATTTCGCTTCACCCCAGCTACCTTTGAAGGCGAGCCCGTTGTTAGCGACAATTTGCTGCTCACGATCGACGTAGTCGAATCACAGCTCAACTAAGCTTCCCTATGCTTACCTCTGGCCGTCTACAAAACCTTACCCGTAGGCATCGATCCAAAACCGTGATACTGTATCTAAGCTATTATGCAAATAGCCTCAAACGCGGGTGTAGTTTAGTGGTAAAACCTTAGCCTTCCAAGCTAATGATGGGGGTTCGATTCCCCCTACCCGCTTCGATTCTGGAACTACTGAAAGTAAAGGGATTCAGCATGTGACGACTATGTACCACAGGCTGTTTTTGCAAGTTATCATGTTCTATCCTTAGAACGTTTTGGACATTTTTGGACTCATTTAGGCTGATTATTGGGGTACGATTGGGGTACAGATTTGGCCCTGTACCCCAATTTTTGCTATGGCTGAGCAACTAAAACGTCGAAAAGCTGCCAAAGGATCAGTTCGAATAAAGAACTCTCGTGGGTGGCTTCAGCTAGTATTCACTTTCAATAGACGGCGACGCTATCTATCGCTCGGTGTCACCGATACCAAAACGGCCCGAGCCTTAGCTGAAATGAAGGCTCGGCAAATTGAGCTAGATATTTTGTCTGGCAACTTTGACGAGACGTTGGCGAAATATCAGCCTCAAGTTACTGAGCCGGATGATAAAGCTGAGTCAGTGGTCGAAGATGAATTCACTGGACCTGACCTGAATGAATTGTGGGAAAAGTTCGTTGAATATAAACGTCCGCAGTGCTCGCCCAATACGATGTACTACGTGTACGGAACGTACTCCAACTACATGGAGCAGCTACCGACCTACAATCTTGAGCGAGCTGCTGACATCCGGGATTTTGCGATCAATACGTTTCCGATTGAGTCTTGCAAGCGCTTTGTCGTAAGGCTGAATGCTTGCTGTAAGTGGGCTTGCCAGTCGGGGTTGATTTCTGAGAATCCGTTTGAAGGGATGTCGCGAGAGATTAAACCGCCTAAGGCAAAGCGGAAGTCAGAGGAGGGCGATATCTTTCCGTTTACGGTGGCGGAGCGGGAGGCGATTATTGAGGCGCTGCGGGCGAATACTTTTTGTAGTAAGCATTCGGCCTATAAGCATGAGCACTATGCAGGCTATGTGGAGTTTTTGTTTCTGACGGGGTGTCGGCCTAGTGAGGCGATCGCACTCCAGTGGAAAAATGTCAGTCGTGACTATGGCACCGTCAGCTTTGAGCGGGCTGCAATTACGACTGGTAGCGGTCGCAAAATGCGGGATGGGCTGAAGACACAAGAGCGGCGAAGGTTTCCTTGTAATGCCAAGCTGAAGGAGTTGCTCAACTCTGTAAAACCCGAGAAGTACACTCCCGAAACGCTGGTTTTTCCTGGCTTCTCGGGTAAAGTTCTGAATACTGCCTCGTTTCGGAAGACAGTGTGGAAACCGGTTTTGGAAGGACTAAAGATTGAGTACCGGAAACCGTATCAAACCCGGCATACGTTTATAACACTAGCGCTAGAGCACGGCTTAGATGCTAAGGATGTTGCCCAGTTAGTGGGAAATTCTCCAGAAGTGATATATCAACATTATGCAGGCCAAAAACGAGAGCTAGTTGTCCCTGAGTTTTAGATAGCCTACTAGCCGTACAAATACTACGGTCGTGCCAAGGAAAACTGAACATAAGAGCATTCAGCACAATCGGCAAACTCCTGAAGCAGTTAGATTCGGTGACTGTGTGCTCGCTTCATCATCCTGAGAGTGCTTCTCTTGGTCAGGTTGACTCAGGGAATCAAAGACAATAGTGTACTGTGCCGATGGAATGAGCTGAGGACTCTATCTGTTTGAGTTACCAACTTACTCACCGGAGTTGAATCTGATCGAAATTCTCTGGCGGTTCATGAAATACGAGTGGATAGAGATTGAGGCTTACGAGAGTTGGAATGCTCTCAGAAATCATGTCGAAGAGATGCTTGTAGGGTTTGGCGGTAAGTTTGTAATTAACTTTGCATGACTACTTATCGCCTCCCAGAAATACTCGTCCACCTATTTCAGCTCGCCCGAGCGCCCAATCAGAAGAAAAACAGCCTCGAAGGCCAAATAATCAAATTTTTGCAGGAGGCAGGGCTCTGGGAAACAATTCTAAAAGACTCGGACTTTCATTTCAAGATTCACAATGAGCCTTACATTCCACTGGTGGTAGAACGGCTAGGCAATGATCTCTGTTTTACTCACTACCTAAGCCAAAACGGCGACACCTACATCGATACGGAAATGGTGTTCATCTTTCAAGAAAACGACCGACTTAAGTTTAAGGAAGTAGCTGTGCCCAATGCATTACAGGGGGGAGAGCTACGAGGATATGACCCAGCCTTTGCCAAGCTTTTTGCGACAAACATTGTTTCTCAAGGATTTGTAGAAGCTGCACAGGAGCAGTTTCGTGCAGAAACGTTGGAAGTAGCTGAGCCTCAGCAACAGGTCCAGCGAGTGGTCGCGGCCCCAATCACAGAGCCTCCGCTGAAGGAAGTTGCAGATGAGGTGCGCGAGGCTGATTTGGAAGCGGTGGCAGTTGAGTTGGGATTGGAGCGCGATCGCCTTGACAAACACAAGTGGCGCGATGGCGATCACATTATCAGCATTAGCGATCGCCTCTTCATGGACTGGCTGGCGGACAAGGGTGGCGGCGGTGCCATTGATTTGGTGATGCATGTTAGAGAGTGCGAGTTTAAGGAAGCAGTAGAGTGGCTTTCAGGACGTGATTTCTCAAGAGCTGTTTCGATTGCACCGCAGAAAGCAGCTTCCGAAGAACCTCGACCTTTGACGATGCCAGCCGTGAATGAGCAGCGCTGGGGGGCAGTGCAGCAATACTTGGTAGAAGCACGAAAGCTGCCGCTGGTCCTGGTGGAAAGGCTACACGACAAAGGATTGATCTACGCAGATGATTTTCAGAATGCGGTGTTTGTCCGGCATGGAATGGCCGAGGGGCAGTGGCGACGAGGGGATGTTGCTGGAGCAAGCTTGCGAGGGACGTGGGGTGAACAGAATGCGTTTCGCGGGATGGCTTCGGGGACGGTAAGGGATAAAGGATGGTTTTGGCTGGGAACTGGGAATGGCCAAATTGCGCGGATTCTGCTTACTGAATCACCGATTGATACGATGTCACTGGCGGTACTGGATAAGCAGCGCGAGGCTGGCGTGACGCTTTACCTGTCGGTGGATGGTTCTGGAGCGGTACCCGTGGATGCTTTGAAGGATGTGCTGCGACGAGGAAGGAGGGTTACGATCGCATTTGATGCCGATAAGGCTGGTGAACTGATGGCGTGGCGAGTGGCTCAAAAGTTACCGGGAACAGAGAGGTTGTGGCCTGATATAGGTAAAGACTGGAATGAGCAGCTCATGGGCAGCGAACAATCTGTTTCTAGAAGTCCAGAGACTGCCGCTTTATGGAAATGGCATAAAGCTGCTTTTATGCTGGGTCATTCTCAAAAGTATCTCGACAGAATTAGCGACGTATCTATTTCTTCTGTGAAAGGAAAGAAACTATCTAACGAAGCTAGAGTAGCTATGGCACAAGATTTAAACAAGCGGCAAAGATCGGCCTCTACTCACTGCGAATGCGACTAACCTTTGTATCTTATTGAGCACCACAAAATCTCTAAAGAGATAGTCAACTCTGATGTCATAGAAAATGTCATAGAGTCCGTTCTTAAACAGAGCGCACTGGAATAGAGCAAGAATTTGGGCTGGTCACAAAAAATTTCTTCCAGTATGTTCTATTGCTTTTTAGACGAAACAAGAAGAGATTTTATACACTCGGTATAGTGGTTAATACTGGTGACGGACATTGTTTATTTCTACACCTCAATCGCTCAAAGACTAAGCTGCACAGGGCTTTGCGGAACGCATCAACCAAAGTCGTTGAAACTTGTTTTAAAGGCCGGGAACTCTGCCTGTAATTCGTACAGACAAGGTTCATTTCAACAATATGCCTGATGTGACTGCGCCCGGTGCTCGAATCGTCTGCCGCGATGCTGAATGGTTAGTTAAGTCCTCATCTCTCTCTTCTGCGGGCGATCGCGTCATCGAAGCGATTGGTGTGTCTGAATTTATTCGCGGTAAATCGGCCCGATTTCTTCAGGAATTAGAACAGGACAATTTAAAGATATTACTGCCAGAAGAAACAGCGCTGGTTGCAGATGGCTCGGCTGGCTACCGGCACAGCCTGTTGTTTTTAGAGGCACAGCTGAGACAAACGGCCCCTGATGACGGACAAATTTACATCGGGCATCAGGCGGCGATGGATTTGCTGCCTTATCAACTCAGACCTGCCTATGAGGCGCTGCAAAAGCCGAGGCAGCGCATACTGATTGCTGATGCAGTGGGCCTGGGTAAGACGCTGGAGTGCGGCATTTTAGCTGCTGAGCTAATTAGGCGCGGGCAGGGGCGGCGCATCTTGGTGGTGACAACCAAGGCGATGCTGACTCAGTTTCAAAAGGAATTTTGGGCGAGATTTACCATTCCACTAGTGCCGCTTGACTCAACGACTATTCAGCGGATTCGGACGCGGATTCCGGAAAATCACAATCCTTTTCATTACTATGATCGCGCGATTATCTCTGTAGACACGCTGAAACAGGATAGAGAATATCGCAGCTATCTGGAAGAGGCGCATTGGGACATCATCATTATCGATGAGGCTCATAATGTGGCGCGGCGCGGTCATGGGGCTTCGCAGCGGGCGCGTTTGGCCAAAAGGCTCTCGACCTGCTCGGATACGCTGATTTTGCTGTCGGCGACGCCTCACGATGGTAGGCCCGCTAGCTTTGCTAGCTTGATGAATATGCTCGATCCAACGGCGATCGCAGATGAAACCGACTACACCAAAGAAGACATTCGCGATCTTTATATTCGCCGCTTTAAGAAGGATGTGCTGCAAGATCTGAAGCAGCATGTACCGGAAAGGCAGGTAGAAGCGGTAGAAGCTCAGGCATCACAGGCGGAAGAACGGGTTTTTGACTGTCTTAGCGACCTTAAGTTTTTCAGCATCGACAGCCACCGTCAGGCGGGACATCTATTCAAGACGACGCTGCTGAAGGCAATGCTGTCTAGTCCTGCTGCTTGCTTGGCGACGGTAAAGAATCGGATTAAGCGCCTAGAGGCTAAGACGGATGAGAGTGGCCAAGCCAAGAAAAGGAGCAGCATAGAAAAAGATATTGAACAACTCTTTGAATTACAGACGGCTTTAGATCAGGTTGAAGTCTCTGACTTTTCTAAGTATCAAAAGTTGCTGGATGTGATTCGGCAAGACTTTGGCTGGACGGGGAAAGATGCCAAGGATCGGCTGGTCATTTTTACGGGACGGTTGGATACGCTGAGGTTCCTAAAAGAACAGTTGGCGAAGGATTTAAAGGGGCTGAAGAAAGGCGCGATCGCAACCTTAGACGGCGGCATGGCCGATGTAGATCAAACCCAAATGGTGGAAGCCTTTGGTCAAGAAAGTTCACCCATCCGCATACTGC
Source organism: cf. Phormidesmis sp. LEGE 11477 (assembly GCF_015207105.1). Lineage (GTDB taxonomy): Bacteria > Cyanobacteriota > Cyanobacteriia > Phormidesmidales > Phormidesmidaceae > Phormidesmis. Next base: position 5,235 of record NZ_JADEXO010000038.1, on the reverse strand, counting down.
TCGCGACTGAAGTCGCCTCTGAGGGTTTGAACCTCCACTATCTCAGCCATCGCCTGATTCATTTTGAAGCGCCCTGGTCACTCATGACCTTGCAACAGCGAAACGGCAGGATAGATCGCTATGGGCAAACCCAGCAGCCGCAAATTCGCTACCTGCTGACGCGCTCTAAGCAGTCTCGAATGGATGAGGTAGAGCGGATTATTAGGGTTCTGCTAGAAAAGGACGATCAAGCGGTTAAAAATATCGGCGACCCGTCCGTGTTTATGGGCGTTTTTAGTGCTGATGCCGAAGAGATTGTAACGTCGAAGGCGATTGAGTCTGGACTCTCTGCTGATGAATTCTCTCGCCAGCTTGAGGACAATGCTGCAAGCGGCGGGGAGGGTAGCATTTTTGACTGGTTTGAGAATTTTGATGCGACTGAAGAAGAGACGGAAAGCAAGCACGTTGTTCAGGCTCCGGTAGAGCAGGGCTCACTGTTGAGCCTTTTTCCTTCTACGTTTGAGTTTGCGATCGCATCCCTGCAAAGCCTAGACTCACCACCCGAGAATCTATCTATTAACCAGGCTGAGCGATTCATTGAATTGCAGCTTCCGCCTGAGCTAGAGCGGCGCTATAAAAGATTGCCGAAGCAGATTCGACCAAAGACCGGGATTTTGCATTTGAGCGAGCGCCCCACGGCCATCATGCAATCTATGGAGGCTGCTAGGCGAGAGGAAGATACCTGGCCTGCAAAGCAATACCTGTGGGATTTGCATCCGGTGGTGGAGTGGCTGAACGACCGAAATCTGTTTCGCTTTGGGCGGCATGAAGCGCCTGTGATTCAGCTAGGGGACGGGTTAACACCTCAAGAAGCGACTTTTGTGCTGTTTGGTAGCTTTCCTAATCGGCGCGGGGTACCGGTGATGTCTCGCTGGCTGTCGGCGATATTTCAGGCGGGTAAGTTTCAGTGGATAGAGCCGTTTGAGCGCACGGTGGAGCGAACGGACTTGGGGACAAAGGCGTTACCTAATCCAGGAGAACTTTCGACCGATGATTTGTTGCCGCTGAGATTACAGGCTGTAAATGAGGCGCAGCGGTATCTGCGGAAGGATCATCGGGACTGTGAGGCGGTGCTGAAGGAGAGATTGGCTGAGCAGCGATCGCGGCTGGAGACTTTGCGCGATCGCCACCTGCAAAAGCTAGATCTACGGTTCGAGGCGGATAAGCGTCGGGACGCGATTAAGGAACAGGACAAGGAAAGAGAGCGATCGCACATTGACCGCATCTTTAAAGACCACCAGGACTGGGTGGATCTGTCAATGACGACGGAGGCTCAGCCTTACGTTCGATTGGTGGCGGTGCTTGTAAACAATTCTGAGAAATCGACGGAGGGGAAGTAGGCAGATGGTATTACAAGGCATTGCGAACGAAAACGAATTTTACTCAGCTCACTATCTCAGTGCAATTTTGGCGGGAGACCTGGAGACGTTTGCCAAGCAGACAGAAAATCAGAGAAAAGAAAAAAGGGCGGCACGGGCAGAAGCACTTGAACAGTCAGATTCTCTATCAGAAATTGAGGATGCTGATGAGCGAGAATCAGCGGAGTCTTTGCGTAGCTTGCGGCAGGATTATTTTCGGCTGAAGGATACGCTGTTGGGGCGGCTGGATGCGTCGGAGAAGCTGGACTTGCAGCGGGACTTTTTTCAGCGGCTGCTGAAGATTTTGGGCTATGCGTGGCGGCCTGAGGTGAAGTCTCTAGAGTCGGGCTATGCGCTGCCCGTGCTGGCGGAGGTGGCCCATACAAAAGCCAGTAGAGACGGGCTTTGGGTGATGGAGGGCTTCAACGAAGGCGGGGAGCCGAGCGATGTGCTGTCTTTGGGCTTGAGCCCCTTGCAGTACGCGGGGTTGTCGGTTGCCTATGATGAGTCGCAGGTGACGGCAGATGAGACGCTGGAAGATTTGCTGACGGATGCGGTGTTTGCCCAGGAGCTGCCGCCGCGCTGGGTGATTTTGCTCAGTATCGATCAGATTGTGTTGATTGAGCGGCATAAGTGGAGTGCTTCGCGGCTGCTAAGGTTTGACCTGGAAAAGCTGTTGCAGGAGAACGACCGGAGTGCGATGCTGGCGGCGGATACGCTGCTGCACTGTGAGCATATTTGCCCGAAGGAAGGGAGTGCGCTGCTTGATGAGCTAGATGAGAATAGCCATCGCCATGCCTATAGCGTTTCGGAAGATTTGAAGTTTGCGCTGCGGCAGGCGATTGAGCTGTTGGGCAATGAGGCGATGCGGTATCGGCGTGAGGTGCAGCGCAAGCGGGTTTATTCTAGCTCGGTGCAGCAGGCGCGGGGTGAGTCAGAGATTAACCCTGATCAGCTGAAGGCGGAGTGTTTACGGTATGTGTATCGGCTGCTGTTTATCTTTTATATTGAGGCGCGGCCTGAGCTGGGCTATGCGCCGATGGGGTCGGATATTTATCGAGAGGGCTATAGCTTAGAGGGGCTAAGGGATTTAGAACAGACTGAGCTGACGACTTCTGCGGATGAGAATGGTGAATATATTCATATCTGCATTCAGCGGCTGTTTGGTTTGCTGTGGCAGGGCTACCCGGTACTGAAAGAGAAGCAGCTCGATTTAAGTGCGGTGCAGTCTGCTGTTGTGCATGACACGTTCCATTTGCCAGCGCTGAAGAGTCATCTGTTTGACCCTGGGCGGACGCCGATGTTGAACGGGGTGAAGTTTAGCAATCATGTGTTGCGGCAGGTGTTGGAGCTGATGTCGCTTTCTCAGTCGGGGAAGGGCAAGCGGCGCGGGCGGATTAGCTATGCACAGCTCGGGGTGAATCAGCTCGGTGAGGTGTATGAAGGACTGTTGTCTTTGTCTGCTTTCTTTGCTGAGGAAGATTTGTATGAGGTGAAGCCTGCTAAGGAGCCTTCGGTTCGCAGTGAGTTAGAGGTAGGGTACTTCGTTTCCAAGTCTCGGCTAGATGAGTTTAAGCCGGAAGAGTTAGTGACTGACCCGGTGACGGGAGAAACGCCGCGCAAGCATGAGAAGGGTAGCTTTCTGTTTCGGCTGAAAGGAAGAGACCGGAAGAAAAGCGCGAGCTATTATACGCCGGAGTCTTTGACGCAGTGTTTGGTGAAATATGCGCTGAAGGAGCTGTTGGAAGACAAGTCGGCGGATGACATTTTGAATCTGACCGTATGCGAACCCGCGATGGGGAGTGCGGCTTTTTTGACCGAGGTGATCGATCAGCTTTCAACCGCGTATTTGGAGCGGAAGCAACAGGAGCTGGGTCAACGGATTCCGCATGAGCGAGTCGCGATTGAGAAGCAAAAGGTGAAGATGTGGCTGGCCGATCGCAGCGTGTTCGGCATTGACCTGAACCCGATGGCGATGGAGCTGGCGGAAGTGTCGCTGTGGCTGACTTCTATCTATGGTGACAGAAAAGATACACAGCAGGTGTTTGTGCCTTGGTTTGGGTTGCAGCTTCACTGTGGGAATTCGCTGATTGGGGCGCGGCGGCAGGTATATGAGCGCACTCAGGTGACCGCCCAAAAACAGACCAGTAAGAAATCGAAGGCGACCTGGCATGAGATTGAGCCGAGGCGGATTCCGATGGCTGAAGATTTGCCGGAGGGTGGGATTTTTCACTTTTTGCTGGGTGATCCGGGGATGGCGAACTACACCGATAAGGTGATTAAAAAGATGGAGCCGGAGGCTATTAAGCAGATTAAGGAATGGCAGAAGGGATTTGCGAAGACTGAGCTGACGAGTGATCAGGCGGACTATGCGGCGCGGTTGAGTCAGCGGATTCAGGCGCTGTGGCTGGACTATACGCACGACCTAGCGCAGATTCGGGCGCGGACATCGGATTATTTGGTGGTGTGGGGACAGCAAGAGAGTGATGTAGCGGCGGGGCAGGCGGTGCCGCTAGACCAAAAGGACAAAATTCACGAGCAGGAGAAGCTGTCGCAGGGGATTGTGAATGCGACGCCCTACAGGCGGCTGAAGCTAGTAATGGACTATTGGTGTGCGCTATGGTTTTGGCCGACTGCGGAGGCGGCGCTGTTGCCGAGTACGGAAGAGTTTTTGCAGGAAGTCGGCGCGATTTTGGGTGAGACGGAGATGGTGATGCCAGGGCAGGCTGAGCTACCACTGTTCCCTGAGACGCAGACGAAAGCGTCGATTCAGACGATTTTAGAGAAGCATAAATTTGTGAACTTAGAGCAGCTCAAGCGGTTTTCGCCTCGGATTCGATTGGTGGATGAGATTGCTGAGCAGCAGCGTTTTTTCCATTGGGAGCTGGAGTTTGCGGATATTTTTTATGAGCGTGGTGGATTTGACCTGATGGTGGGGAATCCGCCTTGGGTAAAAGTGGAATGGCAGGAAGGCGGGATTTTGGGCGACTATAATCCGATGCTGGAACTGCGAAAATTGGCAGCGAGTAAGTTGGCAGAAGAAAGAGAAGATCTATTTTCTACTTATCCTGGTTTGCAAGCAAACTACTTACAAGAGTTTGAGGAAGCGGACGGCACACAAAATTTTCTCAATGCAACCCAAAATTACCCGTTATTAAAAGGTAGTCAAACGAATCTCTTCAAATGCTTTTTGCCGCAGGCATGGAACCTTAATAAGCCTGAAGGAATTTCTGCGTTTGTTCACCCTGAGGGTGTTTATGACGATCCAAAAGGAAAGCTGCTGAGAAGAGAGCTATACAGCCGGTTGAGAGAACACTTTCAGTTTCAAAATCAGCTCATACTTTTTCCTATTGGTGATCGAGTCAAATATAGCTTAAACGTTTACGGTGGAAGCCAAACACCAAGGTTTAAGACGGTTGCTAATCTATTCACACCAAAAACTGTGGACGAATGCTTTTCTCATGATGGGCATGGAGAAGTAGGTGGCATTAAAGACGAAAATAACAAATGGAATTTTGAAGGACACAAAGAAAGAGTTTTAGAGGTTGGAGAATCAGAGCTAAAGCTGTTTGCAGAACTCTACGACGAATCAGGAACGATGCCCGATGAAGCTAGACTACCAACGCTTCATTCTCAGGCGCTGGTAGAAGTCTTACGAAAGTTTGCTATTCAAGATAGGAAACTAGCATCTCTAAATGGTCAGTATCTTGCTTTAGAGATGTGGCACGAAACAAATTCACAAAAGGATGAAACTATTCGTCGTGATACACAATTTCCAGAGACTACAAGAGAGCTAATTCTTTCCGGCCCACACTTTCATGTTGGAGCCCCTTTATAC
>NZ_JADEXO010000278.1 GCF_015207105.1 cf. Phormidesmis sp. LEGE 11477 | reverse complement strand
CTGAAGGGGTGACACAGCCTACGTAAACTGTACACGGTAAGGGAATAGCGGTGTGTAGGTAAAAAAAGATAGGCTAGTTTTACGAACCAAAGCCTATCGAATAAATATGATACCTTCAGTTTACCAAACAGCACTCGAACGACAGCTCAATGAATCACAGTATCTGCTGCTTTCAATACTGATCACCCTGTTGCACACTATTCGAGATGTGCGTATCGAGACGCTAGCAGAGGCACTGCCGTTTCCAATCTTGTTCGAGAGTCGGCGAAAAAAGTCCAACGGTTCCTTACACTGGGAGTCCTTCACCTGAGAAGCTTGTGGTTTGGCTTGCTGCAAGCGTTTCTTAACGAGCAACTAAGCTTAGGCAGCACTGTCTATGTCGCAATTGACCGTACGACCTGGCGAGATATCAATCTGCTGATGGCGAGTATAGTCTGGAAAGGCCGAGCGATTCCGCTCTACTGGCAGCGTTTGGATAGCCTTGGTAACAGTCACTACGACAAGCAGACGGCTTTTCTAGCAGTCGCTCTGCCGTTACTGACTGACTACCGGGTTGTGTTACTCGGTGACCGAGAGTTTTGCTCGGTTGATTTGGCCCGCTGGTTGGGCCAACGAGGCCACTACTTCTGTCTACGGCAGAAGAGATCAACCTACGTTTTGATTGAGGACAAGCCTTGGTTGAAGCTGTCTCAGCTAGACCTAGCCCCTGGAACCCAGTGTTTCTACAACGCCGTGACGATGACTAAAAGCAAAGGCTTTGGCTCAGCGCACTTGGCAGGTAAGTGGAAGCGCCGCTACCGTGGCTTCGCATCGGAAGAGCCCTGGTTCTTGCTGACTAATCTAGAGAGCCTAGACAATGCGGTAGCTGCTTATCAAAAGCGCTTCGATATTGAAGAAATGTTCCGCGATTTTAAGCTTGGTGGCTACCGACTAGAAGACTGTAGGGCTAGCAGAAAGCGCTTCTTAGCGATTGTTTTATTGATTGCAATTGCCTATCTGTGTGCTTCGACGCGAGGGCAACGGCTGAAGCAGAAAGCCCTTCAGAAGTATATAGCCAGACCAGAGACAGCGGGCCGTTCCTATCGCCGCCACAGTTTCTTTCATGTCGGGCTAGCAGCTCATCGGTGGATGCCGTTTTGGCAAGATAGCCAACAACAAGTACAACAGTTGATGATGCTCAATCGGGGGAAAATTGAATATTATCTGAGGGGGCAGAAAGCTATGATGGCCGTCCTACAAACCTTGTAGCCTTTGTGTCACCCCCTTAG
>NZ_JADEXO010000003.1 GCF_015207105.1 cf. Phormidesmis sp. LEGE 11477 | reverse complement strand
ATCTAGCACCGTGAATCGCAAGGCTTCATCTGTCAGTGACAAAGATTGAGCAGACAGACCACCCAGCCAGTACTCAACCTGATTACCGCTGACGTTGGTGACGACGGCTTCGGCGGGGCCAGTCTCTGGAGCGGTGAAGTAAATCGGCGCTGCTAAACTGTCGCTACCGGGTGCCGATTGGAACAAAGGCACCTGAGAATGATGCTTGGCGGCGGCGGCGGCTTTGGTGCTGCGCGTAAGGTTGACTCTCACGGCTTCTGCCCGAGTGCTGCCGGGTAGCTGCCACAGATAGCGGGTGAGCAAATAGCTGAATGCGCCTGCTTTAAAGCCGTCGAAAGGCGCGTCTAGGGCGAGCTCGCTAAACTGGGCCGAGCCAATGCTCAATCCCTTAGCGATGCCAGCTTTGCGCGCGGCTAAAAAGTCTTCTGGAGAGAGTCCCTGGTCGGCGAGTAGCTGTTTTTGCAGGTCGAACTCACTGGGAATGGCTTCATAGCCAGCGCCGCCGGATCGCAGCAAATTACGAGGAATAGCGCGAACCAGACCGCTGCCCCGCGTGCCGCCGCCAGAATGACAGCTATCAAGGATGGTGGTGACGTTATCGGTTTGCAGCGATCGCGATAGTAAAAACAGCGTTCGACCCATGATTACAGGGAGCTGCGGCGCATTGCGACCGGCGCTCACTAGCGGGTCATTTAGGATAATCGCGCCATTTTCGTCACTGCCCTCATAGATCGGATCAGGGTCTTTGACGGGGATGCCGTGGCCAGAATAGTGAAACACCACGACATCCCCTGGCTTGGCCTGTTTGACTAGATGCTCTTCGTAGGCGTCTAGCACGTTTTGACGGGTCGGCTTGATATTTTCGCTATCAGAAATCTTCAGCACATCTGAGGGGGCAAAGCCAAATTTGTTGACCAGCAGCTCGTACTGCAAATCGACATCGGTCAGACAGCCGCGCAGGTCAGGAATCAACCCCGGATACTCGTTCACGCCGACTAGTAGCGCTAGCTTGCGAGGGGTATTCTGGGCGATCGCCTGGCCATATCCTTCCGCCTGATTCAAAAAATCCGCTTGACTCAGGCCCAGCGCCGCCAAAGTAGAGCCAGCAAACTGTAAAAAGTGACGACGCTTCATATCTTGGTCTGATCCTGCAATAAACTATCGGTGACTAAACATCTTTCTAGGTAAACACATCCTATTCAGATAATTTTCGCCCACAGAAAATAAAGTTACAAACTAAATACAGACTCAAGAGAACAATGGAGGGGGAATAACGTCTATACCGTCAGAAAAACCTTGCCATAATCCGATCTACAATGCCTCCATGTCAGACGTTTACGGACTTAAAGTCACTCAGGTCGAACAGGTTTGCTTTTTTGAGCTGACGTGGGGTAGAGGTCGGCGGCTGACGGCGAAGCTGCCTTATCCAGATCTGGTAGAAGCTTTCTATCAAAACTGGCAGCGCATCTATTTAAATTACTATCAGTCGGCGCTACGGCTAGGGCCTTTGCCATCTAGCGCCTTACCTTCAAATCCTTCGCCTTCAAATTCTCCAACTTCAAATCCCCCGACTTCAAATCCTTCGACTTCAAACTTAAGAGGGAAAGCCGTTGCCTCGGGTCAGATCACGGCTCAACCTGACTGGCACGGACAGCTAGTACAGGCGGAGGCGAAGCTGCTGTATGAGTTTCATCAGTGGCTGCGGCAGGCGGCGCTGTTTGACATTCGTAGCGAACTGGGGCGAAAGGCGGCGGAACCATCGGCGGCCAGACTTGCTAGTGAGGGCTCATCTGGCGGCCTCGATCTGCTGATCACCTGCGATCCGCTAGATTTGGGGCGGTGGCCTTGGGAAGAGTGGGAGATCAACGCTGAGTACGGCTCGCATCGGCCCGTGCGAATAGCGAGGCTGCCAGTCAACGTCCATGAGGCGATAACAAGCGTTAGCCGACCCCATGCTGCGGCTAGGGTACTAGTGATTTTAGGAGACGATACGGGACTCGATTTTGAAGCAGAGCTAGCGGCGATCGCATCTCTAAACCGCCTGGCCCAAATCCAGGTGATTGGCTGGCAGCCTGGGGTAGATCCCACCGCGCTAAAGCAAAGAATCTGCAACACGATTCAGGCGTCACCCGGTTGGGATATGCTGTTGTTCTTTGGCCATAGCAATGAGGCCAATGCGGTGGGCGGACAGGTAGCGATCGCCCCGCAGACTACGCTTTCTTTGCGCGAGCTAGATCCCTACTTGCGTCAGGCCAAACAGCAGGGTCTAAAGTTTGCTCTTTTCAACTCTTGTAAAGGGCTCGATATCGCCAATGCCCTGATTAACATCGGCCTGAACCAGGTGGCGGTCATGCGCGAACCGATTCATAACCGCGTGGCTCAGGTCTTTTTGATTCAGTTCATGCAAAGCCTGGCCAGCTTTGACGATGTGCATACGGCCCTGCAAAAGGCCAGTCAGTTTTTGCGATCTAAAAGCAATCTGACCTATCCTTCGGCCCATCTGGTGCCTTCTCTTTTTCGGCACAGCGACGCCGTTCTCTTTCGGCTACAGCCCGTCGGCTGGCGAGCCTGGCTCGATGATCTGCTGCCCCACACTCGCTGGCAGACCGCTACTTTGTGTCTGATTGCTGGCCTGAGTTTGTTCAATCCTACAGCTGAAGCGCTCAGCGCCCGTCGTCTGCGAGTCCAAGCCGCCTACAGAAACCTCACTGGCCAAGTTCCCACAGCATCGCCGCCCGTGCTTTTGGTAGAGATTGACGATCTATCCATTCGCGAAGGCTTTCCGAATGGGGTGCCCAATCCAATGGACCGGGCCTATTTGGCTAGCATTCTCGATCGGCTGAGCGCATTGCAAGCTAGGGTCGTCGGCATCGACTATCTGCTCGACCGGGCTCAGGCGCAAAACGATCGGCGCTTTGCCGAGGCAGTGTCTGAGTCGGTGGCTGAGGGGTCAACGCTAGTGTTTGGTTCAGTGCTTCAGGCCGAGGGCGAGATCGGCATTAGAGAAGAGCTGGCAAGTTTGAACTGGGTGATGCAAGGCTATACCAATACGCCTGTTGGGTACTTGCGGGCGCTGCCAATGGGGAGAAGCTGTGTGGAAAGCTGCCCTTTCTCGTATCTGCTGGCGATCGCACAAACGACGGATCAGTTCGCCGCTCAATCTACTCCTCAGTTGCAAGCGGCGATCGCCCCTGATCTAGAGAGCCAAACCGACTATCGCCGGACGCTATTCACCACTGTTCAAAACCAAATTCAAAGCCGAAATAGAGAATCTGAACTGGCCGCGCTCTATCAGCTTAGGCTTTCTCCTTGGGCCAGTATTTCTCGCTGGTGGAATCAGCGCTGGCTGCATCCCCGGCTAGACTACTCACTGCCGCCCAACACGATCTATCGCAAACTCAGCGCTCACGATCTGTTGCAAACCCCTCAAACCCAGCTAGTTGAGCAGTTTGACTGGCCAAATCAAGTTGTTATAGTAGCCTCGGGTGCCTATGATGAGGCGGGTACTGGCATGGCTAGAGACTATATTGATACACCGAGTGCGATCGCCTATTGGCAGGCTCAGACAGGTAGCCTCACCGGACGCGATCACCGATTCACGGGTGGCCAAACCAATGCCTATGCCGTTCATCACTTTCTGCGGGCGCACTACCTAACGCCGATTCCAGATCTCTGGCTGGTGGGTGCTGGGGTATTGGCCGGAGCGGGAATTGTTCTACTTTGTCAGCGGCAGCAGCCCACCTATCGGAGTAGACAGCTCGCCTTGCTGGTGGCGAGTTTGGGCTATGGCTGGTTTAGCCTGCAGCTAGGCGTAACCGGGCAACTATTGCTGCCCTGGCTGCTGCCTGTGGCGACCGTTTGGGTGTTTTGTTTGCCGACTGTTCTACCCGCTGCTGCTAAGGAATGAGGATTAGATAGCTTGATTATTTGCCGACTGTTCGTCGCCCTCATCCCCGGCCCTTCTCCCGAGGAGAGAGGGAGCTAAATCTGACCTAAGTCTTTTACTGTGGCTCTTTTTACTATGCCTTACTCTATTACGAAGTCCGTTAGTATGCTGGCGCTGTCGATATCTGTTGTTTTACCTGCTGTTTTGACAGAGGGCACTGATACGGAATCAGCGATCGCGCAAACTACGCTGCCAACTGTTCAAACAGAACCATCTTTTCGTCAGCTTTTGAAGAGAATTTTTCGAGATGATGAATGGGAAGATCCGCCGACTATTTCTAGAGGAGAGCTGTGTTTGCTCGCGCCTGCTAGACCTGGAGAAGAAACGCGAATATGGCACCAAAGCCCTGTTTTCGTTTGGCGGGGCGAGCTGGCAAAAATGGCAGTAGTCGATAGTGTAAGCAACGCGGTGATGTGGGAATATGAGCCCACGCCAGAACAAACTTCGGTGCGATATGCAGGGGAACCCTTGCAGGCGGGCCGCTCGTATGTTTGGCAGGTCTATGACGAGGTTGAATCGGACGCGCCGACCGTTTTTCCGCCGTTTGAAGTGATGTCTGATATTCAACGGTGGCTGATTGGCAATGGGCTAGCGATCGCAGAAAGTAGGGTAGAAAGACCAGGCGCTGAGATTGCGAGAATGGAGTATTTTGCCCAGCGAGGATTGCCTACAGACGCACTGCAGTCTCTCTTTTTGCTTGACCCAGCCATAGATATAGACGACACAGACACGGTAGAAGCGCAGCAAGAGACAGTAGATCGGCTATGCGAATAGGCGCTTACAGTCCAGAATCTCGCACTTTGTACCCAATTTGTTCAACCGGTAAGTTCTCACTGTCCCAGTCGTCGTATCGTAGCTGTAGCCTTTTCTCGCCAGCGTGACTGACCAAACTAGCGCTATAGCGCTCAGCCTCTAGTCCTAAGCTTTGAATGCGAATTTTGCCATTAAATACGGTGGCTCTAGCAAGGTAGATCACCAAATCGTCTCTAGAAGGGCGATTGACGGTGGTGCTAGCAGTGAGATGAGCGACACCGCGTTCATCCATTTCTTGACTGAGGGCGATCGCAGTATTGCGAATACCGCGAATTGCGACAATTACAGCCGCTACGGCCATCGTAATTTCTACGCCTTCCTCGGTCAGGATATGACTTTGCGAGAGATATTGAAAGTTTCTTTCTCCTAAATCGCTTCTAATTCGGCGATGGATTAGATTTTGAGGGCGATAGTCGCTGAGTGCGCCAACGATCGCACCACAGGCGGCTCTGGGCTCTCGCCAGGGAGATTCCCGAGTTTTGCCATAGGTGACGTGTTTGTCATCTTCTTTTAGTCGGCCAACATGGGTTTTGAGATCGATGGCGACCAAGGAAATAGACTGAGGATTGCCAGCATATAGCCTATTTTTGAGCGGTTCATCTAGCTCGTGAGCCACGGTAACGTGGGCCAGGGTCGCGCCGTTGTCGGTACCGCCGCCCGCTGGAAAAAAGGCTTCTAGCTTCAGCTCGCCAATCTCGGAGAGCGTTGCAAATCGAGCGGCGACCACGTCTCGATAGCGTTTGGTAGCTTCGCCCTGGTGGATGCGATCGCCACAGTTGGTATAGGCCAGTGTCGTGACGACGCTCGGCAGACTCAAATCAGCCCCGCAGACGTTCATATCGGTTGGACTGTTAGCCGCAAACTGCAGCTCGTCTCGCAGGATCTGCAGCCCTCTAATCAGGGCATAGCGATCGCTGACGATCTCGTTTAGATAGTTGTGATAGGCATTGCGCTCTGTGCCAAAGCTGGCGGGCAGCTGCCAGAATTTGTCAATTCGCTGTTGAGTGGCAGCGACATCAAAAGATAGCGTCATAGCTCAAACAAAACGCGATCGCGCCCTCCCAAAACTACCCTATAGTAGCGGGTTTGAGCCTGATTAAAATCAGGGTTCACTTCCTTGGCGATCGCATAGCCTTATGAGGGCTAAGAACACACTACTTAGGAACATACTAATGACGATTACTCAGCCCGATACTGCCGCTAACTCAACCATTAGCTGGACGGTTCCTGGCCCTAGCCAAACGCCTATAGTCGGCAAGACAGGCAATGCATTTCAGTTTATTCAAGATCCCATTGGCCACTCCAACAAACTATTCCAGAAATATGGCCCGATTGCGTCTTTGGCACGCGGGGGCAAGACCAATTTGTTTACACCGTTTGGCGAGTGCCCCGGCACGGTGGTGGTATATGGGCCTGAGCTAATTCGCAAGGCGCGTACCCCCCATTCACTGTGGAATTTGACCCCGTTTTCGATGACGCTGTATCCGATGGCAGAGGTCGAAGCACGCAAAGAGCCACTCAAGCACTTTTTGGTGGGGCTGTGGGGTGTCAATGGCACCGACCATCAGCGCCAGCGACGGCTGATGATGCCCGCCTTTCATGGGCAAAAGATTCAAGGCTATTGGCAGGACATGGTGGAAATCACAGAATCGTCGCTGAACAAGCTGCAGCCAGGTGAAACCATTAACCTGATCGAGATGACTCGGCTGCTAGCGATGCGAATTGCGACTAAAACGCTATTTGGTGAAGACAGCGGCGAGGAAGGCCAGGGCGTCGGTCATCTAATTGAGCAGGCGCTAGAGGTGCTATCTAAACCGATCACGGCCCTGTTGCCGCATGATGTGCCAGGGTTGCCCTATCGTAAGTTTCTCAATTTGATCACTGATTTTGATGAAGCGATGCGCGCGGTAATTGCCCAGAAGCGATCGCAGCCAGTGGGCGACAGCAACGATGTGCTTTCGATGCTGATTCAGGCGCGGGATGAGGAGACGGGTGATGGCCTCAGCGAAGATGAACTGTTGGGCCATGTGGGATCAATTTTTGCAGCGGGGCATGAGACGACTTCTCTGGCCCTGGGCTGGACGATGCTGTTGCTCTCTCAGCATCCTCAGATTGCCGCTGATTTACTAGATGAGCTAACGGCAGTGCTGCAGGGTGAAGCGCCTAGAATCGATCAGCTCGATCAATTGCCGCTGTTAGACGGCGTGATCAAAGAGAGTTTGCGGCTGATTCCTTCGGTGCCGTTTACCTGGCGCTACAACAATCAGCCAATAGAGCTAGGCGGCCATTTGCTACCAGTCGGCACCGAGGTGTATTGCAGCATCTACGCGACTCACCACATGCCAGAACTTTACCCGCAGCCTCAGAAATTTGACCCTAGCCGCTGGGAGCACATTCAGCCCGATACCTGGGAATACATGCCGTTTCATGCGGGCTCGCGGATGTGTATTGGGGCGGCCTTTGCCAAGATGGAGCTAAAGGTAGTGCTGGCGATGCTGCTACAGCGATATCGACTAGAGCTGGTGCCAACGGTACCGATTGATCGCTATGGGTTGATTACTATCGCGCCAAAAAATGGCCTGCCGATGCGTATTCATGCTCAAGATCGTAACTTTAACTCGGGCGTTGGCGGCGTGAGGGGCAATGTGAGAGAGATGGTGGATCTACCAAAATAGTCCAACAATTCAGATGCGGTGCTCACAGGCATTTTCAAGGCGAACTCAAAGGGAAGCCTACGCCTACGGGCACCGCTATCAAAAGCTAGCTTTCCAACAGTTCTCTTTCCAACATTCCAGTTTCCTCAGCTTCCCAGCATTGTTAACAGGCCATTACGCTACACAATTCTGATCCGCCTGGTCAAGATTGCCATCATCTCGTTCGGTTTGCCCGTAGAGATAGGCTGACTCCAGTCATTCGGTTCGGCATATTGAATCTGGTGTAATAGGTGAATAGTCGCCTGAATGACGGGCAACGGGCCAAACAGTAGATGGCGCACCACCTCGTAGCCGCCGCTGTCTTGACTAGGATTGTTGTTGGGTGTGTTCGGTGGAACTGAAGCAGAGCTGGTAACAGAAGTTGCAGCAGAATCTGTGGACGCGGTAGCACCCTGAGCGGAAGAAATAAACATGAGATCTGGTCTCCAGTTGTGTGTTTGTTTGGAGGAAACCAGAACCCAACGCAACTTAGCCACCCCGAAGTCGATGTAGTGCAAATCGGGGTAGCTAAGGTACAGTTGACCCAGCACTCCGGGATTGCCATGTAATCCTTGAGGGTTAGCAGTCAGTAGGTGCTCGAACACCTGCTGGCTGTGCTAAGTAGAATTGAGTTCTGAAAGCACTGTGATAGGCATCACAGCTATAGTTATTGAAGATAAGCTGATTCTTGGCTGGCGTCAAGCGCAGGCGAAGAAAAGTGATGAACTGCGCGAGCGGTAGGGTGTAGAACTGTGCTTTGGCTAGAATCGGCCTCGAACGTATACCTGGCAGGGGTTACAGAGAACGAGTTGAAAAAAGAGGTTCGCGCGATCGCTGAAACGCTTACCATAGTTGGATTTGACAGTTTCTTATTTCAACCATGTTTACAATCGTCGTCCATGTATTACTATATTTTTATTGCTTCGCGCAAACGTACCTTGAAAACTAGCAACCGTAAGTCTTCCAGCGGCCAGCCGTCGAAACGACTCTAAAGCCCTCTTAGGGATTGAAACTCGAAAAGCGAGCGCCGCCGATTGCTATGTTTATCGTCGAAACGACTCTAAAGCCCTCTTAGGGATTGAAACACCCGCTGATGAACTCACGGGCTATATCCAGATGCGTCGAAACGACTCTAAAGCCCTCTTAGGGATTGAAACGATTAGTAAGATGTTTTGGGTAGTGCAATCAAGTCGAAACGACTCTAAAGCCCTCTTAGGGATTGAAACACCTTTGAAGGTCGCCAGCTCGACACGCCTTTGAGTCGAAACGACTCTAAAGCCCTCTTAGGGATTGAAACTTAGAAAAGTTAGAGCAGATGGAGCAAAAGTAAAGGTCGAAACGACTCTAAAGCCCTCTTAGGGATTGAAACCCCTTAGGCACTGTAGATCCTCCTCAGCTTTGCAACGTCGAAACGACTCTAAAGCCCTCTTAGGGATTGAAACTGGCAGCAAAAATTCAGACCACTAAACAAAGAGGAGGTCGAAACGACTCTAAAGCCCTCTTAGGGATTGAAACAAAAAGAGGTTGATATCATCGACGCACTCGCTCTTAGGTCGAAACGACTCTAAAGCCCTCTTAGGGATTGAAACAATGATTGTCACGGGGCGAATGATTGAAGCAGAAGGAGGTCGAAACGACTCTAAAGCCCTCTTAGGGATTGAAACGGCTCACTGCCGCCGATCGATCCAGCGATTACTAGTCGAAACGACTCTAAAGCCCTCTTAGGGATTGAAACTTATCATTTTTCTCCCAAATATTCGCAAAGTGAACCGTAGCGTCGAAACGACTCTAAAGCCCTCTTAGGGATTGAAACACTCCCTGGATTACTCTGGCGATCGCACCTTTGTAGTCGAAACGACTCTAAAGCCCTCTTAGGGATTGAAACGTATTCCTGCACCTCGCCGACTTTTAGCGATCCGTGTCGAAACGACTCTAAAACCCTCTTAGGGATTGAAACGTATAGCCCAGCAGCGCGATCGCATCCTTAGGCTCGTCGAAACGACTCTAAAACCCTCTTAGGGATTGAAACTAGAGATGCGGGCCTCACTTGGCTTAACTGCTGCGGTCGAAACGACTCTAAAACCCTCTTAGGGATTGAAACCTCTTCTGGTCGAACAACAATCACCTGATACGGCTGTCGAAACGACTCTAAAACCCTCTTAGGGATTGAAACATTAATTGAATCGGGGAGGGCTTTGACAGGTTCTGTCGAAACGACTCTAAAACCCTCTTAGGGATTGAAACGTGTGATCAACGCATCCCGCACTACAGAACCTAGGTCGAAACGACTCTAAAACCCTCTTAGGGATTGAAACTCTTCGATTCCTCAGAGCCACACTTCACCAACAATGTCGAAACGACTCTAAAACCCTCTTAGGGATTGAAACGCGCCTGCCTTGAGCGTATTCGGCATGGCCTTTGGTGGTCGAAACGACTCTAAAACCCTCTTAGGGATTGAAACGAGGCATCTAGCTATACTCCGATAATGTCTATCATGGTCGAAACGACTCTAAAACCCTCTTAGGGATTGAAACCGATCAGCTAGCTGCTGTACCCATCCGTCTTGGAAGTCGAAACGACTCTAAAACCCTCTTAGGGATTGAAACATTTCTCGCAGATAGTCTGGCCATTTGATCAGCTCGTCGAAACGACTCTAAAACCCTCTTAGGGATTGAAACGCCGAATATTGCCCTTGTATTACGTTCATCTCTTTGTCGAAACGACTCTAAAACCCTCTTAGGGATTAAACTAACTATTCTAAAAGTGCCGTCTCAAACTTCGGGCGGTAGCTCTTTAAACCACAGTCGATCGCAGCTTCCATCCCCCAAAGAAGACGAATCCGTATCAATATAAAGGGAGTTAACCTCTTCAGCGGAGAAGAGCACTATGACAATCGCACAGACAAAGAAAGCGAAATCTCAAGCAAAAGTGCCGAAAGCCAAATCTCAAAAGCTTGCCAACGCGCAAGGCAAACCGCTCAATCTTTCAGCGCGATCGCTATGGCCAAAAACCTCCGAGCTAGTCAGCCTAGAATTCTCTTTGCAACCGCATAGCGACTGTGAACTCTACGCCCAATACACCATTGGTCTACACGCCTGGTTTCTCCAACAGATTCAATCATTCGATCCTGACCTATCTGCCTACCTGCACAATGGACAATCCGAAAAGGCGTTTAGCATCTCCGGGCTCAACGGTCAGTTTGTCGGCCACCGACAGACGCTGAAGTTACAGGCTAGCCAAACCTACACCTGGCGAGTTAACGCCCTTTCAAAACAGGTCGCCCAAGGACTATCCATCTGGCTACGCCAGCAGCCGGACACGGTCGAGCTCAACAATGCACCCTTGGCGATCGCATCGATCCATCTGGCCCAAGATCCAACCACCTACACCAAACTACTCAACGCCGCCAAAGCAGACTCTGGCAGCGTCAGCCTCAGCTTTGTTAGCCCCACTAGCTTTCGTCGCAAAGGTCAGCACCTACCGCTGCCGCTGCCTACCAACGTTTTTCATAGCTACCTGCGCCGCTGGAACCATTTCGCTCGCAAAGCAGTAGACCAAGACAGTTTCTTAGACTGGATAGACAACAAGGTAATCATCCAGCAGCATCAGCTATCTTCTATCAAAGTGGTTGCTGGCAAACAAGGCTCCGTGACCGGATTTACCGGCGCAATCACTTACAAACTAGACCGCTCGGCAGCCGATAATCCAGACTTTCAAACTTTGTTCTACGCTTTGGTTAGGCTAGCGCCTTTTTGTGGAACCGGGCACAAAACTACATTTGGATTAGGAGAAACTCATCTAGGCTGGCAAGCAGATCAACAATCTGCCCCCGTGCCGACACTGCAACAGATCTTGGCTGAACGCATCGAAGCGCTCACAGAATTATTTCTATCGCAGCGTAAACGCCAGGGCGGAAACCGAGCTAAGGACACCGCGCAAAAGTGGGCAACGATATTGGCCAGAAGAGAACAGGGAGATCGGTTAGACGCGATCGCCCAAGATATGAATATTCCTTACGAAACTGTCAAGACCTACTCGAAGCTGGCTAGAAAAGCAGCAGCAAAAAAGGAATAAGGTTCAATCTTTTTATATCAATCTTTCTATAGAGGTTAACTCATAGCCAGCATTCTATGGTTGCGATCACGCCCTTAGTAGTTAAAAAATACTAGCGCTAACAAATCGAGAGGATTGACTCAATCCAGGAGTTTTCATGGCCAACAACAATGGCACTTTGACCAATGCAGCAGGCATTCCAATTGCCAGCAACGAAGTCTCTAAAACAGCAGGAAAGTATGGCCCGCTGCTGATGGAAGACTATACGCTGCTAGAGAAAATGGCCCACTTTAACCGAGAGCGCGTTCCCGAGCGGGTAGTGCATGCAGTGGGCGCTGGCGCGTATGGCACCTTTACCGTCACAGACGATATTACGCATCTTACAAAGGCCAAATTGTTTTCTGAAGTTGGCCAAGAAACTGAAGTATTTGCCCGGTTTTCAACCGTAGCCAAATCGAAAGGCGGATCTGATATCTACCGCGATATTCGAGGATTCTCGGTCAAATTCTATACCGAAGATGGCAACTGGGATATGGTGGGCAACGACACACCCATCTTTTTCATGCGCGATCCGATGAAGTTTATGGACTTCATTCGCTCGCAAAAAGAGCATCCCGAAAGCAACTGGCGTCAAGATGAGATGTGGTGGGACTTTTGGTCGCAGGTGCCTGAAAGCTTGCATCAGGTGATGTGGCTGATGGGCGATCGCGGCGCACCGATGGGCTGGCGACACCTAAATGGCTATGGCAGCCACACCTTTAGCTTCATTAACGCCCAAGAAGAGAGAATCTGGGTCAAATTCCACTTCAAGACCGACCAGGGAATCAAAAACTTTACCGAAGAGCAGTGGCAAAAGCTGCAAGGCATTGAGCCGCGCTGGGCAACCAAAGATCTGTTCAACGCGATCGACGAAGGCAACTATCCTTCATGGACAATGTACATCCAGACCATGACAGAAGAACAGGCCAAAAACTTCCAGTGGAATCCATTTGATCTCACCAAGATATGGCCCCATGCAGACTATCCGCTGCAAAAAGTAGGCCGCTTCGAGCTGAACCGCAATCCTGAAAACTTCTTTGCTGAAGTCGAGCAAGCTGCATTCTCGCCAGGCAATATGGTACCTGGCATCTCGTGGTCACCCGATCGGATGCTGCAGGCACGCATTATGTCCTATGCCGACGCGCACCGCTATCGGCTAGGCGTAAACTACGACACTATCCCAGTCAACAAGCCACACGCGACCGAAGCGAACACGCCCTACCGCGATGGATCTATGAGAGTAGACGGCAACTACGGCAACCGCCGGAACTATCACCCAACCGAATACAAATACCCAACTGCCGATCAAAAAGCTGCCCCACCTGCCTATGGCGTAGAGGGCATGGCGGATCGACAAGAGCTAGACGAAAAAGATTACGCTGACCAGGCCAAGATGTTTTATCAGATACTAAATGATGGCGAGAAAGATCGTTTAGTGCATAACATCAGCGGCAGCCTCGGCAAGTGTAGAGACTCTATCAAGCAGCGGCAGCTTGGCTTATTCCGCGAAGTCGATGAGCACTTCGCCGAGCGAGTGAAAACAGCGATGAGCGAAGTAGAGCCGCTAAAGCCTGAGCCAAAACCCGCTTCTGTCTAAGGTGCTAAGCGGAGTCGAAGTCACAGCCGGGGTTCGACTCCGCTCACCCCTCGGTACATATGCTCACGCCTCGGTACGATATAGCCCTACTCTCTGCAAAAGATCCAATGATCTGCTGTTGATAGCGCCTTATTGAAGCTATAGCCATCGCTGTCAAACCCTTTCATCAGCTCTGGATTATCGATGCGATTGCGAATCACAAAGTCTACCATTAGCCCTCTAGCTCGCTTGGCATAGATAGCAACAATCTTGTAGGTGTCTGCTTTTTTCTCTTTGAAGTCAATGTCGAGAATTCTCGCTTCAATAGTCTCTGATTTGATCGACTTGAAGTATTCGTTCGAGGCTAGATTTACTAGACAAGGCTGCGGCTCTTTTGCTAGATCAGTGTTGAGTAGATCGGAGATTTTGTGGTTCCAAAACTCGTAAAGATTTTTGCCTTTCTCTGTTTTCAGCTTAGTGCCCATCTCTAGACGGTAGGGCTGCATCAGATCGAGCGGACGCAGAACGCCGTAGAGCCCTGATAAAATACTTAGAGAGTCTTGAGCAAAAGATAAATCGTCTTCGTCATAGTCTTCTACATGAATGCCTTTGTAGACATCCCCTTTGAAAACCAGCAGTGCCTGTTTAGCATTCTGTGGGGTAAAAGGCGTTTGAAAATCTTGGTAGCGCTGATAGTTGAGCTTGGCTAGTTTGTCGCTGATCGTCATTAGCTCTGAAAGCTGCGCTTGGCTATAGCCGCGTAGTTCTGCAATTAACGCCTCGCTCTGATCTAAAAAGGCAGGCTGAGTAAAGTCGGGATAGTCAACTCCGGTATAGTCCAAAGTTTTGGCAGGGGAAATAACCATCAACATCGATACCGACTCCTTTGATCCTCTTTAGGTCTAGCGTTTAGCTCTAGCGATAGATTACACCGCGATACAATAGACAGCGGTAGCTATTTTGATGATATTCATGACCGTGGAGCCAGGGCAAATCCCTCAGCCTGATACTTCGATTAATGATCGTGCCCGCCCAAACGAAAATGCAGGCGACAGCAGAGAAAACGATCACGGAGAAAGCGGCAAGAGCCGCCTAACTACGCCAGAAGCCACACCAGATACCGCGTCAGCAGCCAAGCCGGACACGGCTCGTTCTGCGCTCGACCGACTGAACAATGCCGAAAAAAAGGCGCAGGCAAATGCAGAAATGGCCAGTGGTCAGCTTTTGTTTGAAAGGGGCCGATACAAGCAGGCGATCGCGCACTTTCAAACCGCTTTATCGCTCTCTAACCCAGTCGGCAGCCGGGGCGGTGAAATCCAGCTATGGCTAGTCAACGCCTATATCGCCAGCGGCAGAGAAGCCGAAGGACTAGCGCTCTGTCGCAAGCTAATCGTCCACCCTGATCTAGACACCAAGCAGCAGAGCAAACGCATCCTCTACATCCTAGAAGCACCTGAGCTAGAGCTAAAACCAGAATGGATCACCAAAATTCCAGATCTAGCGAGCATGGACGACGACAGCCAAATCCGCTATGCCCAAAGACCCAAAAAGCCTCGCCGCCGCAAGCCCAAGCCCGAACCCGAACCAATCGACCTAAGCCAGGTAAACACCGCCGATAACCAATTTGTCTGGATTGCCCTGATTGGCATTGCCCTGACTCTAGGTGGCCTATTCTGGCTCAGCTAGCCGTTTTTATGGCCGTTTTTATGGCCGTTTTTGTGGCCGTTTTGATGTTGGATATTACCTCATGTTCCATTATTCACTTCATCATTCATCGTTCATCACTCATACTTCTCTCCCCAGCAGTATGATGAGTGGGATCACTCTTTCCCATCTACTTCATGGCTCCGAAACTGCGTATTCACGTTCCGCCCCATCCACTGATCAAGCATTGGCTGGGCGTTGTCCGTAGCGCGACCACGCCATCTGGTGTCTTTCGCAGTGCCATGACAGAACTAGGACGCTGGCTAGCCTACGAAGCCGTACGCGACTGGCTACCGACTGTGGATATGACCGTAGAAACGCCGCTAACGACTTGCCCGGCGACCTTTGTCGATCCAGAGGTGCCCGTTGTCGTCATCCCGATTTTGCGAGCAGGACTAGCACTGGTTGAAGGCATTCAGAGCACGGTGCCCAACAGCCGGACATACCACATCGGCTTAGCTAGAGATGAGGAAACGCTAGAACCCTTTTGGTATCTCAACAAGCTGCCAGAAAGGTTTGAGCCCAATACCCGAATCATGATCAGTGAGCCCATGATGGCGACGGGCGGTACGATGATGGCAACACTGGCTGAACTCACCCAGCGCGGTGTAGATCCGGCGCTAGTGAGGATTGTTTCAGTCGTGACCGCTCCGCCTGCCTTGCAAAAGATTGCCGATTCGTATCCAGCCGTGGGAATTTACGCGGCCATGATTGATGAAGGATTAGATGAGAATGGATTTATTGTGCCAGGGTTAGGAGATGCGGGCGATCGCACCTTCGATACCTAGTGTTGCCCTAGATATAAAGGAGAGTCATGAGTCGAAATAACTTTGCAGGTGGATTTGTCGCTGGCGCTTTTGTCGGTGGAATTATTGGTGGCATCGTCGGCGTACTTGCTAGCAACCGCCTACGCACGGACGAAACTGATACCTTCGCTCAGATGTCAGAAGACGATCGTCGCCGATTTGAAGGCGCTAGCGCCGAAGAGAAAATGGAAATTGCCAGACGCGGCCTAGAAGACAAAATCTCTCAGCTAAATATGGCGATTGAAGATGCCCGTTTGCAAATGGGAAAAGTCAGCAGCGATACCCCCAACGGTCAGACCTCAGACCGATTTAGAACCAGTCCGCAAGACCAGTCGATCTGAGCGCTAAAGACTTCAATTCCTGTAGTGAATTCTGTAGTGAATAAGAGGCTATCCCACGATCGGGAGCCGATCGGTTAAAATACAAGTCATTATTTAGAACTTACGCTTCTAATAGACGCTAAGACTAGACGCTCAGACATTCAAACGCTCAGACATTCAAACGCTTAGACATCCAAACGACGAAACTACCCACACACTTCAACGCTTATCCTGTAGATCTATGCCTGCACAAATCATTGCTCCTATTGTCCAAGGAGTGTCTACATTCCTTAGCATCTACCTAGTACTAATATTCATCCGTATCTTGCTGAGCTGGTTTCCTAATATCGACTGGTCCAACTCTGTGTTTGCCACGCTCTCGCAGCTCACAGATCCCTATCTGAACATATTCCGTGGCATCATTCCACCGATTGGCGGCCTAGATCTTTCTGCTATCATCGCTATCTTTGCGCTGCAGATTGTCTCTGGCCTGGTATCTAGCGCTGGCAATCAGATCGTCGCGATGGCTTACTACTCCGCCTATTAGTCAGAGCCTATTAGTCAGAGCCTATTAGTCAGAGCCTGTTAGTCAGAGCCTGTTAGTCAGAGCCTGTTAGTCAGAGCCTGTTAGTCAGAGATAGATCAGTCCTAACCCTACTCGCTAATTAGCTTTACTAGCCCGACCAGAAAAGTCTCTGGTTGGGCTTTGTCGTGGGGTTGTCGTTAGCCTCCAGTAGCTTCCACAAAATCTGACAGCTTTGTATTTCCCCCACAGATCAAAACCCCAATTCTCTCTCCAGGCTGCGGCACATATTGCTTCGAGATCAAAGCGGCAATCGGCACTACGCCCGCCGGCTCTGCTACAATTCGCAGCTCATCCCACAGCAGCAGCTGCGCCTTGATGATCGAAGCTTCGTCAACCAGCACACATTTATTGACATAGCGTTGAGCAATCGGGAACATCATCTCGCCGACTTGTCTAGCACCTAGCGCATCTGCGGCAATGCCGCCCACCTCTACAGTCGTGCGATCGCCCACCCTCATAGAATCATGCAAAGTTGGGGCGCTCTCAGGCTCTACGCTCACCACCTGGCACCGATCCTGATACCAGGCGGCGATGCCCGCAATCAAGCCACCACCCCCGACCGATATCAAAACAGTATCGAGCGCGGGAGACTGCTTTTCAAACTCTAAACCAACCGTTCCCTGTCCGGCAATCACCTCCCACTGATTGAAGGCATGGACGACTAAAGCATGCGTTTGCGTAGCTCGACTATTACTTTCCTCTAAAGCTTCAAAGTAGTCGCGGCCACCGACAGAGAGCGTCGCACCATAGCTTTTGATTCGTTCGATCTTGGTTGCAGAAGAAACGGTTGGCACAAAGATTTCAGCCGAATAGCCCAGCCGCTTGGCTGCGTAGGCGACCGCCGCGCCGTGGTTGCCACCAGAAGCTGCAATCACGCCCGCTGGTGGCACAGTATTGTTCAAAATCCTGTTGAAAGCGCCTCTCGATTTAAAAGATCCTGCGTGCTGAAACAGCTCTAGCTTTAGCACCAGACCAGCGTCTATGCCAAAGCCACCCTCTTTTAGCTGAATCACTGGCGTTTCTCGAATGTATGGAGAAATAGTGCTATAGGCGTCTTCGATCAGCGGTTTGAAATCTTCTGGCTTCATTTTTATATCCAATTCAAAAGCCTTCGATTAAAAAACCGAAGGCTCTTTTTACTATCACTGGAGGTTAGCTTTTATTGAAGGTGAAGCTTCTAACCAGAGCAGCTTCACTCACCGAGACTACACCGGCAGGCGAGTGCTCTTATCGGACATCATCGACAGGGTTTTGCTGTACTCCTGTAGCTCTACCGGCACAGGCTCGATGTTCCAAATCTGATCGCAATATTCTTGAATAGACCGATCAGACGAGAACTTACCCATACGAGCAGCATTCAAAATCGACATGCGAACCCAGCTATCTTGATCTTTATAAGCAGCGCTGACTTGCTGCTGGCAGTCGATATAGGCTTGATAGTCAGCCAAGACCATGAACCTATCCTGATTTAGCAAATTATCGATCAGTGGTTTGAACATTTCTGTATCACCACTAGAGAATATGCCAGAGCCGATCAGATCGAGTACGGTGCGTAGCCCTTCGTTTTCCTCATAGTACTGACGTGGGTTATAACCTTTGGCCTTTAGCTCAGCAACTTCATGCGCCTGCATACCAAACAAGAAGAAGTTGTCATCACCTACTTCCTCACGAATTTCAACGTTGGCCCCGTCTAGGGTACCGATAGTGAGCGCACCGTTCATGGCAAATTTCATATTGCCTGTGCCTGAGGCTTCAAAGCCTGCGGTCGAAATCTGTTCTGAGAGATCAGAGGCAGGATAAATCGGCTGCGCGTTGGTAACGTTGTAGTTTGGATAGAAGATAACTTTGATCTGATCGCGGATATCCGGATCGCGGTTGACGACGCGGCCTACCGAGGTAATCAACTTGATGATTAGCTTGGCCATGAAGTAGCCCGGCGCTGCCTTACCCGCAAAGATAAAGGTGCGCGGGGTGATGTTCATCTCTGGATTGTTCTTGAGCTGGTGATAGAGCGAGATGATATGCAGGGCGTTGAGCTGCTGACGCTTGTACTCATGAATGCGCTTGATTTGCACGTCAAACATAGAGGTCGGGCTGACTTTGACGCCAGTGGCTCGCTCGATGCGAACAGCCAAGGCTTCTTTGTTAGCCTGCTTGATCTGTCGCCATTCGGTACGGAATCCCGGATCGTCAGCAAATGCCTCTAGCTTTTTAAGCTGGAAAAGATCGGTGGGCCACTCTTTGCCAATTCGCTGATTGATCAATCGAGTGAGCTTAGGATTGCTCAGCACCATCCAGCGGCGGGGCGTAACGCCGTTGGTCTTATTAATAAATTTCTCAGGGAAGAGCTGATAGAAATCATTGAGCACAGTTTGCTTGAGCAGCTCTGTGTGTAGGGCCGCCACGCCGTTGATCGCATGACTGCCGACGCAGGCGAGGTTAGCCATACGAACATAGCGACCGCTGCTTTCGTCGATCAAAGACATGCGGGCAATGCGCTCATTGTCTTGGCCAAACTTGAGTCGCACATCTTCTAAGAAGTGGCGGTTGATCTCGAAGATGATTTCTAGATGGCGAGGCAGCAAGTTACCAAATAGACCAATCGGCCAGCGCTCTAGCGCTTCTGGCAAGAGCGTATGGTTGGTGTAGGCCAGAGATTTCTGAGTGATTTCCCAGGCTTTGTCCCATTCAAATTCATGCACGTCAATCAGCAGACGCATCAGCTCGGCAACGGCGATCGCAGGGTGCGTATCGTTCATTTGCAGCGTGTATTTTTCTGGGAACTGCTCTAGCGGAATGCCATCGCGCAGCATGATGCGAATCATGTCTTGCAAGGAGCAAGAGACAAAGAAGTACTGCTGCTCTAGACGAAGCTGTTTGCCTTCTAGGTGCTCGTCGTTGGGATAGAGCACTTTAGAGATATTCTCAGAGACCACCTTGGAGTTAACCGCGCCGGAGTAGTCACCGTGGTTGAACGCCTCAAAGTCAAAGGCGTCAGGCGATTCGGCCTTCCAAAGGCGCAGCGTCGTCGCAGTGTTGACCTTGTAGCCGAGGATAGCGGTATCGTAAGGAACGCCCTTGACAGTGCGATCGCTCACCCACTCCACCCGGTAGCTGCCCTTATTGTCGGTATAGGCGCGGGTATAGCCGCCTAGCTTGACCTCTTGGGCCCACAAAGGCCGAACAATCTCCCAAGGATTGCCATTAGCGAGCCACTTGTCCGTGCGCTCGACCTGCCAGCCGTCTTGCAGCTCTTGCTTGAAAATACCGAACTCATAGCGGATGCCATAGCCCAAAGAAGGGATCTGTAGGGTTGCCATCGAATCGAGATAGCAGGCCGCTAATCGACCCAAGCCACCGTTGCCCAGACCAGGCTCTTGCTCTTGCGCCATGATTTCTGGCAGGCTCAAACCCAAGTCGGCCATCGCTTCATCGACGACATCGTAAAGCTCTAGGTTGATCAGGTTATTCCCCAGATAAGGGCCCATCAAAAACTCAGCCGATAGATAAACTGCCGTGCGCGATTGCCCGGCCCGGTAGGTACTCGCTGAACTCAGCCAGTGGTGCAGCATGCGATCGCGCACCGTATAGGCCAACGCCATATAGTAGTCCTGCATAGAGGCAATCTCTGGCGATTTCCCCTGCACATAAAACAAGTTGTCTAAAAACGCTCGTTTTATGGTTTCTGAGGTTAAGCCCGTGCGGTCATCTTCGACTCGAACATCAGGGCATGCCGGTGGTGTGTTGATCTCTTTGGATTGCATAATTCACTAGATAAATAGACGTGAGGGCAATAGAAAGCTGAGGCAATTTCTCAATTCACTCAAGGTTATATGGACATGCGCTCGCTCAGGTTCAACCTACATAAAGTCATAAGATGCAGAGATAAACGGTAAAGCTAACTACTAAAACTACGTAGTCCGTGCGTAGCCGATCGCCATAAAAGTCGCCCAGCAGCGTTTGTTCCGACTACTGAGCGACTTTAATCATGTTGGCCATGTACGTAATGCAGAATCTAACGAGGTTTATCCGCAGGTCCATCGTCTTTTTGAGATTGCTCTAGTAGGCGTTCAAAGCGCTCTTTGCTCCAGCGATCGGTGGCATAAGAAATGGCGCTGATCTCCTCTAGACGAATTAGCCAGACAGTGCGTTGATAGGGTTCGTCAGGCAGCTCTTCGTCTTCAAAGCCTTCGGCCACATCAACATCGACGACTTCGACGTATTCGACATCTAAATAAATAGGAATGCCCACTAGCCGGGTTCCTGGCATGCGAAACCAAACTTCGCTCCCGGCGTGAAGGGCTTCTTCTAATCGGTGGTACAGTCGGCTCGAAGAAGTTGAAGAAGCGGCGGTGGCAGATCGCGTGCTGGTGGACTGCTCTTGACGGGCGGTGTTCTTCATCATGCCTTCTGTCATAATCTTCCTCCTAAAATACGCTAATTATCTGTGTCCTGCTCCATTGGGCATACTGTCTGGATCTCGTCACTTCTGCTATTTTTAGGACACGAGATGTTCATTTCGTCAGTTCGGTTGAGAATTCCGGCTTGAGCGGTACTTTCGGCCTAACATACCTCGCTTACAAGGACTAGTCTCCTGAACTAAAAAGGGAGATCTAACTGTAGAGAATCGTACATCTACGGCTGACAATCCTCATCCTAGACTTCCCTTTACAGGCAAAGGGGTGACATATCACTACAACATAGCAAATCCCTACTCAATTGATCGTCTCGGTTTGATAGGGCTTGATAGCGCTATTTGACCGGCTTCACTCGCATCAGCGGCTGACCAAATTCGATCGGCTCGGCGTTTTCGACTAAGACAGCAACAACTTCGCCAGACACTTCGGCCTCTAGCTCGTTCATCAGCTTCATCGCTTCGATAATGCAAACGGTCTGACCCGACTGAATGCGATCGCCCACTTCTACAAAGGCAGGCTCATCTGGCGCTGGCGAGCGATAGAAAGTGCCTACCATCGGCGCGGTGATTTCGACCAGAGAAGGATCGATCGTCGGAGTGGACTGAGCAACGGGCTCTGTAGGGGTGCTGACAACCGCCGCTGGCGCTGCAATTGGCGCACTTGGCACAGTAGGGACAGCATGAGCCGCGCTAAGAACAACATCTGGTTGCAGCGCCGAAGGCTTGCGAAGCGTCAGTTCAAATTCAGTGTTCTTTAGGGTTAGCTCAGCGATGTCAGTCTGGTCTATAGCCGCTACCAACTCGCGGAGTTCTTTAAAATTCACCTGTAAAATCCCATATCAAAAAAGTATTCACGGCTAGAGCCCATCTGCATAGCCCATCTGCATAGTTAATGCATAGTTAGCGTCGAGCTGCATAGCCTAAGTTTCATAGCTTGAGCTTCATAGTCTAAGTCTCGCGACCTAGATAAGTATCATTGCGGGTGTCGATTTTAATTCTTTCACCCTGAGAAATAAACAAAGGCACCATTACCTGAGCGCCCGTCTCAACCGTTGCAGGCTTAGTGCCTCCTGTGGCCGTGTCACCCTTGACACCTGGATCAGTCTGAACGATCTCTAGCGTGACTGAGTTGGGCAGCTCTACTTCCAAAACCCTGTCATCCCAAGTTAAAACGGTCACTTCCATTTCTTCTTTGAGATACTTTACTGAATCGCCAATTTGATCGGCGTTCAGGCGACTTTCTTCATAGGTTTCCATATCCATAAAGACATACTGATCGCCGTCTCTGTAGGTATATTGCTTGTTTCTCTTTTCAAGCACTGCTTGAGGCACCATCTCGCCAGCTCTAAATGTGCGCTCTAGCGTGTTGCCCGTCTGCGCGTTTTTTAGCTTAGTACGCACAAAAGCAGAACCCTTACCAGGTTTTACATGCAAAAACTCAACGACGCGCCACACGGAGCCATCAATTTCGATACTGGTACCGGTGCGAAAATCATTGCTAGAGATCATGGTGATAGCTAAAAAGTGCTAAGGCAATCGGCAATCATTGTACAGCCCGGCGGTAAGTTGCCCGCCAATTATGCTCTATAAATTAACAGGCTAAATCGGCTAGCAAAGGCTAATTGGCAGTGGCCCTTTCACGCTCAACTAACGCTTCAACTCCTCATCAGCGACTAGTCAACTACCCATCATCTAGCAACTGCCTGTCTAGCTGACTGGGCGAAATTGCTAATAAGGGTTACATCATCCGCCTATGACTCAGCTTCTAGGGTACAGACTATGGCAAGATCAAACCTGAACGCCTAGAAGCCCTCTTACGATCAAGCCATGAATTTGCGAAAGCTCAAAAGTCTGATCAAAGCCGCCTGTTTTAGCCTGCTGCTATCGGCGATGTGTCTACTTACATCCGTGATGCCGGCTCAGGCAAGCGCACTCAACCCTACCTTGTCTCCTATTTTTGCCGGGCTGCCACCGGGCAACGCAATCACAGACGGTGCGGCTTTATTGCGCTACGCCTTGCCTGTTGACAACAAAGAGATTCGCTCGATTCAAGGTAATTTAGAAGAGATTTCTGAATGGCTACGCAGCAAGCGCTGGGGCCCAATGAAGAAAGATGTGAAGAAAGTAGAGAGAGTGTTAAACAAAAAGAGAGAGGCCATCCTAGCGAGCGTGCCAGAAGAGCGTCAGGCGCAGGCCAGTGAGATTCTCGATAGCTTAGCCGGTGGATTAGAGCCAATTCGTGAGGCAATTGAGGCTGAAGATAAAGAAGCTGTTTGGACCGAGCGTAAACAGTTGCTCGATCAAGTCGGTGAGCTAGAAGAGCTGATGGTAGACGGCTTTCCGTTTGAAGTGCCAGAAGAATACGACAATCTACCGCAGCTAAAAGGCAGATCAACTATTAAATTCACGACAACTAAGGGCGATGTTACCGTAGTGGCAGATGGCTACAGCGCTCCGGTGACGGCTGGTAACTTTGTCGATCTGGTGAACAAAGGATTCTACGACGACATGCCGTTTATCCGTGCTGAAGACTTCTATGTGCTGCAAACAGGCGATCCAGAAGGCCCGGAGGCGGGTTATATCGACCCGAAGACGGGTGAGTATCGGGCGATCCCAATGGAGATTCTAGTCAAGGGAGACGACGAGCCGATCTACGGTTTTACGCTAGAAGAAATCGGTCAATATATGGACGAGCCTGTTCTGCCGTTTAATTCCTACGGCAGCTTGGCACTCGCTAGACCTAGCGATGACAATAATGGCGGCTCTTCGCAGTTTTTCTTCTTCTTGTTTGAGGCAGAGTTAACGCCTGCGGGCCGCAACATGCTCGACGGACGCTATGCGGTCTTTGGCTATACGATCGACGGCAAAGAGGTGTTGCGATCGCTCAGCCAAGAAGACAAAATCATCTCAGCTAAAGTAATTGACGGCCTAGAGAACCTAGAACAGCCAGGCTAAAAACAGTTGACAGACACAGATAGAGATCGAGCACCTGTGGATGGCTTTGATGATGGCATTAGAAGGATTGCAGACATTGGTGAATTAGCGCTAATTGAGCGGTTAAAGCCCTATTGCCAGACTGATGCCATCGGCGACGATGCCGCGATTCTAGAGACTAGGCCAAATCATAGGCTGGTCGCTACGACCGATGTGTTGGTTGAAGGCGTTCACTTCAGTGATCGCACCATGCCGCCTTATTCAGTAGGATGGCGCGCGGTGGCAGTCAATCTCTCTGATCTAGCGGCGATGGGCGCAGTCCCTTTGGCGGTGACAGTGGGATTGGGGCTGCCCGGTGATACACCACTACGCTGGGTAGAAGAACTCTATCAGGGGATGTCGGACTGCCTGGGCAAATATGGCGGCGCGATCGTGGGCGGCGATCTCTGCCGCGCTAGCAACCAGACGGTATCGGTGACGGCACTAGGAGAAGTTCAGCCAACGCAAATAATCTGCCGAAATACGGCGACACCGGGCATGAGCGTTGTTGTAACAGGCGCACACGGCGCTTCTAGAGCTGGGCTGGCCGTGCTGTTGGATGAGCTGACAGACATCAAAGGTAAAGTGAATGCAGCCGACGCAGACAGCTGGGTCTTAGCGCACCAAAAACCAGTGCCTCGATTTGATGCGATCGCCGCGCTGCGTCAGCTTATTCAAGATCAACTTGATAAAGGTCAAACGACACAGCCAGCAGCAGATGTCTATTCGACCATTGCAGGTATGGACAGCAGCGACGGCTTGGCGAATGCGCTATTGCAGTTGAGCAGCAGCAGCAGCGTCGGCATGGATATTGTGCGATCGCAAATTCCCCTACCTCCTGGGCTCAATAACACCGTCGGCCCTGACACCGCTTTCGACTGGGCGCTCTATGGCGGCGAAGACTTTGAGCTAGTGCTATGCATGCCGCCGCCGCTAGCAGAAGCATTCACCCAAACTCCATTCGGCACTACTATTGGCACGACAACACACACCGGCATCGTCACCCTCTACCCCACATCAGACACTCAAAAAGAGGGAATGTTGCTTACTCATAAAGGCTTTCAGCACTTCTAATTCAACCTTTGAACTGAATGCGAAAATGCACTACACTAGCAGAGTTGTTCAGTTCTAAAATATTTACGCTCATGGCGGTTCCAAAGAAGAAAACGTCCAAATCAAAGCGGAACAGTCGCAGAGCTACCTGGAATCGCAAAGCAGCTATCCAAGCCCAGCGAGCGCTTTCTCTAGGTAAGTCTGTATTAACCGATCGCTCGAATAGCTTCGAATATCCTTCTGACGATGACGAAGATGACGATGAGTAAGCCACAGACTGCTTTACTGGCCTAGTAGCGGTACTTATCTAGCAAGTACTGATACAAATATCGAAAGCGATACAATTTGATACAATTCTTAAAAGGCGGAGTCTTAGGCTCTGTCTTTTTTGTTAGCGATGCATATCAATTTCCTAGAAGACATGGTCAGGCCGAAGAAAACTGTCAAACGTATTCAGCTCACGCTAGCTCAGCAGCGATGCCGCACTGTGGCTATCCGAGTGGCGCTATTCGTCGGGACAGTGCTATTCACTATCAATCATGGCCAGGCGGTACTGCAAGACGAAATGAGCCCCAGCCGCTGGTTTGCAGCACTATTGACCTACTGCGTGCCGTTCATGGTCAGCATCCACGGCCAAAGTAGCCAGCAGCCCAGCCGACTGTCTTGATCTAGCCGCAGCCTCGCTCATAAGCTAGCCGGATCGATCGCGATCGCACTTATTTAAATACTCGATCAAACAAGTGCAGATGTACGACAGATCGTTTGTATTGGTATGATAGGAACCTTGTTCTGTGCGATCGCACTTCGTGGTTCTAACACCATGGTTCCAAGACGATGGTTCCAAAACGGCTAAGGCTGCAAAACTTTTTGAGCTACCAGGAGGTAGTGCTAGATTTTTCTGGGCTGCACGTGGCCTGTGTATGCGGGCCGAATGGGGCTGGAAAATCTTCTTTGCTAGAGGCAATCGCCTGGTGCATTTGGGGTCAGAGCCGAGTCAGCGCCGAAGACGATATCATCCGTCAGGGCAGCCTAGAAGCTCAAGTCAGCTTTTACTTTGAGCAAGGCGGACAGAGCTATCGGATTATTCGCACTCGCCGTCGTCAGCAAAACAGCAGCCTAGAATTTCAAATAGAGACCGCCACCGGCTTTAGGAGCCTGACTCAAAAAGGCGTACGCACCACTCAGCAATACATTTCTCAGCAGCTCAAAATTGACTACGAGACCTTTGTCAACGCCGCCTATCTGCGCCAGGGCCGAGCTGATGAGTTTATGCTGAAGCGCCCGGCTGAAAGAAAGCAGGTATTAGCCGATCTGTTAGGTTTAGATCATTACGATCGGCTCGCCGAACAGGCAAAAGCGCAGGCAAAAGACTATAAGGCACAGATTCAACCAATAGCGCTTTTTTTGGCTCAGCTATCGGCCCAGCTAGACACTCGCCTTGCAACTAGGCAAGACTACGAGCGGCTACAGGCCGAGGCTGAAGCAGCCAAAGTGGAGCAAAAGCAACAGAAGTGCAGGCTAAACAAGCTGGTAAAGCAGCAAGAGAAGAAGCGGCACCATCGGCAACAGATAGCGCTGTTAGAACAAGAACAGCGCTATCAACAGAGTATCTTAGGTAGGACGAGCAGCTCTTTAGAACAGGCCCGCGCTCAGCTATCTAATATTGAGCAGGTGCTGAAAAATGCGACTGAGACTCGACAGCAGTACACACATCTAGAAGCGCTACGCCAGCAAGAAGAAGAACAGTCCGAGCAGTTTCAGCGCTATCAACGCATTCAGTCCGAGCGGTTGCGCTATCAGCAGCAGCATAACCAGCAGCAACAAACACGGCAAATTCGATTAGCTCAGCTAGAGGCTCAGCTACACGAACTGACCCAGCAGGAAAAGTCACTCGGAAAGACGCTAGAGAAAAAAGCCGACATATCGCATCGGCTAGAAACACTGAAAGCTGCCAAAAAGCAGCTCAGGCAGTTTGATGCTACCCAGGCAAGAAGCGCGCCGCTGCGGCAGCGATGCCAACAGCTTCAAGGTCAGATTGCCCAGGCCAAAACACGTTTGGCAACTCGCATAGAAGAATTGGATAGCCGCCAAGCGCAAATTGTGACCCAGCAAGCACGGGCCCCTCAATTAGCAGAAAGCGCGACAGAAATTTCTCATCGACTAGCGTATTTAGAACAGAGAAAAGCCTATCAGGAGGCGGTTAGGGAAAAAGGAGTAGAGCGACGCAGCTTTATGGCTAGGCTGCGCGAGAGTCAGCGTAACTGCGAGGTAGAGCTAAACAAGTTTGATCAGATGCTAGCACTGCTAGAAGATCCAGATACAGCTCACTGTCCACTGTGCGCTCAAACATTAAATGGTGGAACCTGGCAAAAGCTGCGCGATCGCCTCCAAGAGCAAAGGGAAGATGTTCAAAATCAGATCTGGGCTACTCGTGAACAGCTAGCCGTTTCAGAAAGTGAGATTCAGGTACTGCGCCAGGAATATCGCGTATTAGAAGCAGAAC
This sequence comes from cf. Phormidesmis sp. LEGE 11477, assembly GCF_015207105.1. Classification (GTDB taxonomy): domain Bacteria; phylum Cyanobacteriota; class Cyanobacteriia; order Phormidesmidales; family Phormidesmidaceae; genus Phormidesmis. The sequence continues at coordinate 102,117 of NZ_JADEXO010000003.1, read as the reverse complement.
TAGCTAGCTATTCTTCTTTCTTAGAAGAAAAGGGGCAGCTAAAGGAGAAACTTGCTTCTGTCGACACTTGGCAGGGCCAGCTAGAAGCGATGGGCACAGAGCGGCTGCAGCTAGAGCGGTGTCTACAAGAAAACGACTATGCGGCAGAAGTTCAGGGCGAACTTCAACAAATTGAGAAGCAGCTAGCTGAGATTAGCTACGACGATCGCGATCACGCCTTGGTGCGATCGCAGGTCGAAAGGCTTCGCTGGAGTGAACTCAAGTACAGTGAGATCAAGCAGGCCGAGCGGCGGTTAAGGCAAATTCAATCGCAGCGATCGCAGCTAGAAACCGAGAGTCAGTCCATCCAAGCTGCCGTAAAAGCAGCACGCCATCATCCAAATGCGAAAGCGCTAGCAGAACTAGACCATCAGCTAACGGTAACCCGCTATAGCCTAACTGAACACAACCAGATCAGAGACAAACTGAAGCAGTCCAAGCAGTGGGAAAAGCACTATCAGCAGCTACAGCAGGCACAGACTCAGCAGAGTGAAGTGGCTAGCAAAGTTAGCCAGTTGAGCGCGGACTACAAAGCTCAAAGCGCAGAGCTAGAGAAAATTACAAAGAAAGTGACTGCTTTTACTCAGCAGCTCTCTAGGCTGCCAGATGTCACCTCCGATATTGAGGCGCTGCAACTGTGGTTAGATCGCTACCGCGAAAGCCGCGATCGGCAGCTTTCTACGCTAGGCCGTCTGCAGCAGCAGCTTTCTCAGCTAGACATTGTTCAAGTTCAACACCAGGAACAACAGAAGAAACTAGCCGATCTTCAGCACAGTTACCTGGTCTATAAATCACTATCAGACGCCTTTGGTCGTAACGGCATTCAGGCGCTGATGATTGAAAATCTGCTGCCTCAGCTAGAAGCAACCACAAATCAAATCTTAGGCAGATTGAGTCACTATCAGCTACACGTTAGGTTTGTGACACAGCGAACCGGGCGAAACAAAAAGAAACTGATTGACACGCTAGATATTCTAATCGCCGATGCCAAAGGAACGCGGCCCTACGAAACTTACTCGGGTGGCGAGGCGTTTAGAGTGAATTTTGCGATTCGACTGGCGATCGCCAGATTACTGGCACTGCGATCGGGTACAGCCTTGCAGATGCTGATTGTCGATGAAGGCTTTGGTACCCAAGATAGCGCCGGATGCGAGCGGCTGATTGCAGCGATAGAGGCGATCGCACCCGACTTTGCCTGTATTCTCACCATCACCCACATGCCCCACTTTCGCGAAGCCTTTCAGACCCGCATAGACGTATACAAAGACAACGACGGCTCTCACATTCTAATTTCAGAATAGCCTTGGATACTGTTCGTAAACTCCTTGAGTCCATCTGAACTTCTCGACATTCATACCTTTTGGAACAGAAGGGAAATATGTCTCATTCCATGTCTCAGAAAGGTCTTCTCAGAACGTTTAAGACTTGGTGAGACATCTGTTATTAATTTTATTTATGCACAGAGACTCGTTCAGTTAAACCTTTTCAACTAACTGTTTGACCACATCGACAACTAGCTCAGGCTGGTCGAGTGGAATAAGATGCCCGCTCTTTTCTGCAACAATACGTTTGCTATCCAGCGATATTCTAGTCAAGTCTTCTTGAAGTTTTGCCCACCTCTGGACTCTCTCGTCACTCACTTCTGGAGCTTTAGAGCCCTGGCTCAAAATAATTAAGGGTAAGTCATCTAGTGATGTAACTTCTCTCAATTGTTCAAAACTCTTTCTGATGTTAGCCCGCTCACTTGATAAAGTTGCCCAATAGTGAGGACAATAGCAGTGGGACTTAAAAGTATCGAATAGGGCTTGCACTACCAGCGGATACTTTTGAAGGTCTTTCTTGAGGTCCTCAAGGATCGGCAACAAATTGGTCTCTCCAATTAATCGCACCAACCCAATTCGACTAGCGATACGTAGCGCTTGATAAAACCAAAGCTCCCTTCCAATATGCTTCCATTGTTCAGACGTTACCTGATCTTCATGGACAGAATCAACTAGCACTAGCCCAACCACGTCTTCTGGATGCTGACTGGCATATAGCCGCATATTAGCGCCTCCTAACGAGTGACCAACCAAGATGTAAGGAGGCTCGATTTTAGCTTTAGTCAAAAGCTTATGTAATTCGTCAACGCTCTGTTGGCTGCTGCGAGGTGCCTTGAGATTGGGTTCGCTCCAACCAAAACCCGCTCTATCGTAAGTACAGACACGGGTGAACTTAGCAATTTCAGATGGTACTAAGCCCCAAGAAATTGACGGAGCACCGCCACCCGCATCCATAACGACTGTTGGTGTCCCCTGCCCTGCACAGTTGAAGTGCAGACGAAAGCCGCCAATATCAATTAGTTGACCTGAAGGAGGATACTGGCGTTGATCAGCAGCTCTGCTCACAGTTTGGTAAACAATACCCATCACTAATCCGATGATGGTGATACTTAAAGCAAGCGCAATTAGGTTATTTATCATTACTACAGCAGAGTTTGTAGACGTATGTGACTTACTGCCTGCAAACGACCCTTTGCACGACAAATGATGAAAAATACGACGATCGAAAGCAAGCCTTAGCCAGAATATTCTTAGAGAACTCACCACAACCGCAGGTCTGACTTTGGAATTTGACAGATCCGAAAATGGATATCGAACCAGCACAATGTCATGCTTAGAGTAGCTGGGCATACACATCATCCTCAGCATTATCCCACACGGCATTTAGCGACACTTGGCCTGTTAGCCAAAACCCAGCTTCATCGTCGGGAAGCAGCGTGACTAACACTCTCGTTCCTTCGGAAATCTTTGTTGACTCTAGAAGTTCAATTTTGCCCTGGCGAATTGTGGCCCAAAGAGTCTGTAGCATATTCTCTCATCAATCTCGTTAACAGTCTGAATGCCACTCAACAGTATTTCATGCTCATCAACTGAGAAACGGCTAGCGCCTCATGCTAGTGTCGCTTCTGAGAAGATAGCCGCGCCTGAACTATCGTCAAATAGATGAATTTTTTCAGTCGGAAAGCTGAGCTGTAGCACGCTACCGCGCTCGATCGGCTGATCGGCAGATATCCTCACCTGGAGCGACTGACCAGCGGCGCTGTCTGGATCACGACTATCCGCACTCTGAGCTAGCGTCACCACTGCGAAGGTCTCACTGCCCAAAGCTTCAAACTGAGTGACGGTTGCTGAAAATGCGCCGGGAGTCTGACCGACTGCAATATGCTCTGGGCGAATGCCTAGCGTAATTTGCTGATTGTTGTAGGTGTCTAGCGGCCAGTTGCTAGGGACGGCGATCGCGAAGCTAGGGTGAACAAGCTGACCGGCTTTGACAGTCACTGGCAGGAAGTTCATCGGTGGCGAACCAATGAAGGCGGCGACAAAGCGATTGGCTGGCCGACGATATAGCGCTAGCGGTGGATCGACCTGCTGAATTTTGCCTGCGTTCATCACGGCGATGCGATCGCCCATTGTCATGGCTTCAGTCTGATCGTGGGTCACGTATATCGTGGTGGTGCCGAGCTCTCTTTGCAGATTGACGATCTGCGCTCTGGTTTCGGTTCGCAGCTTGGCATCTAGGTTAGAGAGTGGCTCATCCATCAAAAAAGCCTGCGGATCGCGGGCCATGGCTCTACCGAGGGCAACTCTTTGCTTTTGCCCGCCAGAAAGCTGTTTTGGTAGGCGAGTCAGCAGCGCTTCAATCTGTAGCATTTTGGCAACGCTATGGACTCTAGTCGCGATTTGTTGTTCAGCCGCAGACTGATAGCGCAGGGCTGGGGGCAGGTTGCGAGTAAGACCGACTAGGATACTAGAAAGTAGGCTAGGCCGCTGGGTAGTGGTCTTGGAGCGAGCGCGTCTCAGTCCAAAGGCGAGATTGTCGTAAACGCTCAGGTGGGGATAGAGGGCGTAGCTTTGAAACACCATGGCGATGTCTCTTTGTTTTGGGGGGAGCGCGTCAACGTTGTGATCGCCCACCCAAATTTCTCCACTAGTCAACGTTTCTAGCCCAGAAATCAGCCGCAGCAGCGTACTTTTGCCACAGCCTGACGGGCCGACTAGCACCATAAATTCACCGTCGGCGATCGTCAAGTTAATATCTTCTAGAACCGGACGATCGACCGCTTTAGCAGGCGCGTCGGCCTGAGTGGAAGCGGCCTGCGGCGGAAAGATTTTGGTGATGTTTTTGAGCAGAACAGAAGCCAAGGAGTAACGTGATGAATGATGAACAGTGAATGGAAATGAGAGGCTGAAGGCAAACTGATAATATCAAGCGAGCGAATAGCAACGCATCTTTACTTCATCATTCATCATTCGTCATCCTCGTCAGGGATATCGGTAACCAGCGCCTCGATGATGGTTTCAGAGCGTCCTGGCGTCACTAGCCGAGCGCAGGGTTGAGAGCGCCCCTGCAGCGGCACCTTCTCTATTGTGATTTTGGTCGCGCGGCCTTCATCGGTCAGTACCGTTAGGTTCGCGGCGGGTACGGCGATATTGAGAGAGGCTAGGACATCGCTCTTGAGGTTGAACTTGAAAGATTGAGAGCCGATACCGCCGCGATTGGAAGTCTTGAAGGTGCTGACCAGAATCCGTTTTCCGTAGCCTTTGCTAGAGACTAGAATCAGCGTGTCTTTTGGACTGACCGGGATGCAGCCGACTAGCCGCTCACTCTTGGGCAGTCGGATACCCTGTGGTCCTTGAGCAGTGCGGCTCATCTCTGGTAGCTGATCTTCGTCGATTCTAAACCGCAGCAGTCTGCCACCAGAAGAGGCTAGAACCAGATCGCTGCCCATAGCGGTAATGAAGGCATGCTTCAAGAGATCGTCGCCTTTGAGCTTGACAGCGGTCAGTCCGCGCCCGGTTAGATTCGACATTTCGCTAGCGGGCAGACGTTTGACTCGGCCTTTGGCGGTTACTAAGATCAGCTGCTGAGCCAACCTATCCTTACTGAGGATAATCTGGGCGACGATGTTGTCAGGCGTGCTACCAACGGCGTTGGGCAATAGGCTGATTAGCGGCACGCCTTTGCTTTGTCGTTGGGTAATGGGAATATCGCCGACGCCAAGCGTGAAGGCTTTACCCTCTTGGGTAAAGACGAGAACTTCCTCGGTTGGGTTGGTAGTTTCGGTTTGAACCGTCACATCATCAAACTCTTCTAATACCTTGTTAGGCACGCTAGAGTCGTCTTTGCGCCGAGCATGTGTCTTGGGAGAAGAGCGGCGGACATAGCCTTTGCGGGTGAATTCTAGGACAAATTCTTCTTCGCTTTCTTCAGCGGCAATTTCGGCGAGTATTTGTTCTTCTTTGGCTCGCTCAGCTTCGGTTTGAATGCGAGTGCGGCGCTGATCGCCAAATTTCTTTTTAAGCGCACGTAGCTCTTTTTTGAGCGACTTCATCAGCACATTGCGATCGCTCACTAGCGTCTCTAGCTGATTGATGCGCTCGTCGAGTTCATCGCTTTCATCGCGTAGCTTTTGCTGCTCTAGCCCGGTCAGGCGTCGTAGCGGCATCGATAGGATGCTATCGGCCTGACGATCGCTCAGGTCAAACGCCTCGACCATCTCTATTTTGGCCGTTGTGCCATCTGGCGCGTTACGCAAAATGTCGATGATATCGTCTAGGCTATCTAGCGCAATCAGTAAGCCTTCGACAATGTGAAAACGATTGCGCTTTTGCTCTAGCTCGTGGCTGTACTGGCGAATCAGCGTGTCTTCTCGGAAGTTGAGAAACGCTTCTAAAATTTCTCTGAGTGAAAGCTGCCGGGGCTGGCCGTCTTCGATCGCTAGCATCAGCGCCCCGAAATTGGTCTGCAGGGCCGTCATCTTGTAGAGATCGTTCAAGATTAGCTGCGGCTGAGCTTCTCGCTTGAGCTCAATCACTACTCGCATGCCCTCGCGATCGCTTTCGTCGCGAATATCAGAGATGCCCTCAATACGCCCCTGGTTGACCAGGCTAGCAATCTTGGTGATCCAGCTCGCTTTGTTGACCTGGTAGGGTAGCTCGGTGACGATGATAGCCTGGCGCGATCGCTTTCCTTTTCCGGGTCGAATCTCTTCAAAGTTGGCAATACCTCTGATCGGGATGCTGCCGCGCCCGGTTCGATAGGCATCGTGAATCCCTTTGGTGTCAATAATTTCTGCGCCCGTTGGAAAATCCGGCCCTGGAATCAGCTTAAAGAGCGAATCATTCGATAGATTAGGCCGATCGATCAACGCAATCAAACCATCGATCACCTCAGCCAAGTTATGCGGTGGAATGTTGGTCGCCATGCCCACCGCAATACCCGAGCTGCCATTCAAAATCAGATTAGGCAGCTGAGCCGGTAGAACAATCGGCTCCTGCTGAGAGCTGTCAAAGTTATCAATAAAATCGACGGTTGCTTCGCTGACTTCACCGAGCAAGGCCACATGACCAATCTCAGCCAAGCGAGTTTCGGTATAACGCATCGCCGCTGGTGGATCATTATCGACCGAACCAAAGTTGCCATGCCCCGCTAGCAGCGGATAGCGGCTAGAGAAATCTTGAACCATCCGCACCAGCGCATCATACACGGCCTGATCGCCATGCGGATGATACTTACCTAGCACATCGCCTACGACCCTAGCGCACTTGCGAAAAGGTCGATCGGGGACTAAGCCTAGCTCGTGCATAGCGTACATAATGCGTCGATGCACAGGCTTGAGGCCATCGCGAACGTCAGGCAGCGCCCGTCCGACGATCACACTCATGGCGTATTCCAAATACGATCGCTGTACCTCGGTATGCAAGGAAATCGGTACGATCTGCTCTTCAGAAAATTTTAGCTGTTTAGCCATGAACGGAGCCTGTGAATGAATAGATGCTTAAGCAAGCATTAGGTGGATGAGGGTAATCGCCAGTAGCGACTGCTCGACACTGTGCCAAGTAAAGCGACCAGATAAAGCTTTGCCGAATAAAGACTTTGCGGGGCGAGAATAGCGATCGCAACGTGAAAGTCCAAGGAGACATTAGCCAAAGAACTAGCCAGAGAACTAGCCAAAGAGCTAGCCAGACAGATTTGACGCAAAGCGGCCAAAGCGACGAACTAATCAAAAAGAACTAATCAAAAAGTAGGTGTAACAATGCTGTACGTTACACGGAAGTGTTGAAAAATCGCAACACTTCAGGCCGAACTTCTTGGAAGTTATAGGCATAAAGTCAATCCGATTGCCTATGAGTAGAGAAACTGGTCGAAAACCGAACAGTCTCAAGCAAGGTACTCTTTAAGTTCTTAAAAGATAAGTTCTCAAAAAGTAAGTTCTCAAAAAGTAAGTTCTCAAACAATACATCTGCTTTTGCAGAATATCAGTTTGTGAAAATGATGATCCTATACAAACTTATTTTGATAGTTTGGATAGAGAGCAGCGCACCCTACAGGTTGTAAGTTGTCTCGTGGGACATCGTCATTAGGGTAGATAGCGCTATGAAGACCGTTTTAATTGTGGAAGACGATATGGTGAATGCCCGCGTTTTCTCAAAGATTTTGACAAAACGGGGAGGGCTAAATGTCAAACACACTGAGAATGTGGATGAAGTTATTGACACTGCTCGAAACAAAGAGGCCGATGTCATTTTGATGGATGTTTCGCTCTCTCATAGCATGTATCAGGGCAAGCCAGTAGATGGCATTGAGATTACTCAGATACTAAAGAGCGATCCACAGACTGCGGCAGTACCGGTTATTTTGGTGACTGCCCATGCTATGGATGGGGATAGAGAGACCTTCTTGACCCAAAGTGGAGCCGATGGCTATATCTCTAAACCAGTGGTAGACCACCAGCAGTTTGTCAACGAGATTGCCGCTATGATGCCTGCCGGAAAGTAGAGGCATAGCATGCTATCTCCCTACCGGGGACGATGCTAAGAGCCTTGTCTAATCAGGCTTATAGTCTCTAACACTAATGAAAGCATATTAGTGAAAACTAAGTGCAAATTGCCATAAATTTAGTCATAGTTCGTTTGTATCATAGTTCATTTATAGCTGTTCTAGCAAAGCCTGAAGATCGGGCGTATTGAAGAATTCTTGGGTAGCCGTGATTAGCTGATCGCCCCAAAGGTTTTCTTCAAGAAATTCAATTTCGGCGTAGCGGGGGTCGCGCTCTATGCCAGCGATCGCACTTTCCGTATCGGCTGAGCTAGGCATTCCTTGGGCGAATTTAGCAACCGCGATCGCCAGCAGAGGTTCGGTCTCTTCATTTCCTACTAGGCTAAGGGCTTCTTGCCACTTGGCGATCGCCCCGTCAATATCCCCACGCTCATACATCACTAGGCCAATGTTATTAACGGCAGGCCACATAGCCGCGTCGCTGCTGACGGCTTTTTCATAGTGCGCGATCGCCTGATCAAAGCGGTCGAGCTTGTAGTACACGTTGCCAAGATCAAATAGCGCACTAGGATTGTCTGGCGATAGCTTCAGCCCAGCTTCTATTGAGCGAGCCGCCTGCCAGTAATAGGCTTCGCTAAAGTAAGCTGTCCCCAGATTGAACAAAATCAAAGGATCAGTCGGTTCTAGATCCTTTGCTCGCTCTAGATGATCGATTGCCTTTCTCGGATCTGGGTCGCTAGAGCGCAGGTATAGGTTGCCCAGCAGCGCCAGTATGGTCGGTTCGTTTGGCAGTAGCTGAGCAGCCAACTGCGCTCTAGCAAGGGCTTCATCAAACTGCTGAAACTGAGCCAGCTGCAGAGCGTCTTGCGCTAACACTTCTCCATCTGCGCGCAGACGCTCTTCGTCCAAAGGTAGCGTGTAGGGCAGCAGTGCTTGCGCTTTTACCGATCTAGCAACGCCTAAAACGCCGCCTAAAATGCTGGTCGAAGCGCTCAGACACAGAAGTAATGAGAAGGTAAATCGTTTGAACACAGGTTGCTTTATAAGTAGAGGACGTTTCTGATATGAATAGCGGATACAGACTGGATGGGGCATCTTCAGTATAGATTCGGCCAATTTTATCCAGATTGATAGTAAAGGAAAGCAGCAAAAAATACTAAAACCTTATTCTATATTCCAAGAAAACTTGGTTGATATCATCGAGGTTCGTGTTTGAACGCACTGTAAAAGAGTTGCTAAGGCGATAGTTGAGGCCAAACTCAGGATTAGTGCTATCGGTTAATATTTTAGAGACGCTCAGCGAGAAATCGTCTGTCACATCAAAACCGATTTCAGCAGCAAGATCTAGTCCAGTATCGTTATCTTCTTCTGAAAGGGTACGGCTAGCAGCGGTGACTGGAAACAGCCGAAACTCGCTGAGATTGAGCGCACCGCCAACAAAATCTTGCACATTGTCGAGCAAAGCACTGCCTACTAGGTTAATCAAGCCGCTGAAGCTATCTCCCCCGCCCGAGAGCGAGCCGATGGTTGACTCTAGCGCGGTAACTACGCCGCTGCCGATCAGTCCTAGCAGTTCGGTTTGCGATCGCGGTGGCGTGCTGCTCAGCTCTAAATTCTCAAAAATTTCATTCGCTGGGCCTTCCACATCTGCCCGTACTCGAATCGTTCGCAAAGATCCTGTACTCTCAAAGCCCAAGTTCGTATCATCCACAATTTCAGAACGGGCAAAAGGTGAACTAGCAATCGGGGCCGCCCGGTTGACTTCAGACACAGCGGCTCGCAGCGAAACATCTAGGGTCGGGTTTTGTAAGCCGGTCTCGGGTGTGAAAGTCGCCGTATTATCGTCGCCATTGAGTCGAAACAGCGTGGTGAACAGATTAACGCGGCCAGAGCGGAGATTGATAGTGCCCTGTGGACTGAGCGCGGTAGGAGGACCGTCTAGCAATAGAGAGCCGTCGGCAACGAAGTTCAATAGCGTACCCTGAGTAATCTGGATAGAGTCACCCAGGATAAGCTGAAGATTGCGAAAAGCGGGCGCGGTGCGGTTGCTAGCTAGCTCGACAGTACGCGGCGTGCGCGGAGTTAGCCGTCGCGTAGGCAGCTCGAACTCGGTATCTTCAGTATCGGTTTGGTCTGCGGCTTGGTCTGCGGCTGACGTTGAATCTACTTCAGAATTATTACCGTCCGGTAGTTGGATACGGCCATCAGAAAGAAAAACCTGACCGCCGATCTCTGTTCCGCCAGCAATACTGCCCCCAATGACGAGCTGGCCGTCTACGCCACCGTCATAGATATCGTTTAGCGAGATATCAACGCCGTCTAGAATCACGCTTAGTGGATTAGTGCTAGCGGCGGGCACTGACCCCTGCAAAGGATCGTTCAGCCCACCCCCGTTTGCTCGCAGCGGCAGTACGCCAGCGGCGCTCACCTGCCCTGATTCAAACTGACCTTGCAGGCGGTTGACGACGATGCGCTCGCCTAGAAATTCCGCCTCGCCCGTTACGTTTGTCAGAGGTTCTGGCAAGATCGAAGCGCTAACTACTGCGTCCGATAGCGAAGCAGATCCTCTAATAATTGGCTTGTCTAATGTGCCATCGACCGTCAAGCTCACTTGGCCCTCACCCGATTCGTACGCCACCTGGTCATTAAAGATATTCAGCAGCGCCAAGCCTTCATTTTCAACATTGATGTCAATATCTAGGCGATCGCTGTCGGGCTCAACGGTCATAAAGTCAAACGCATAAGGAATCTGACCTGTAAGCAACAGAGGCCGCTCTGGCGTTGATGCAGTTAATTCGCTCTGCAAGCTAAGAATGGCGTTCCGGTAGGCAAAATTGGCTGAAGCGGTTTGCAAAGGTGTGTCGTTGATCTCCGCAGACGAGAGGGTTACTCGCCCTCTAAGCTGAGGATTGGACAGATTGCCGCCTAGCGTTGCAGTCGCATCGGCTAGCCCTTCAATATCAAAGGGCAGCTCAAAAACGCTATCGAGTATGCTCGCGTCGATATTGTTGGCATTGGCCTGCAGGTCAGATGTCAGCTCAGTGTCCTGGCCAAAGGCAATTTGCCCTACCAGATTGATAATGGCTTCGTCACCTGGGCTAAGAATATCGGGATTGTCGGCTAGATTCTGCTCAGAGACGACAGAGGTAAATCGGACAGGCTGTAGCACGAGAAGATTTGGTGATAGGCTGCCAGCGGCAACTACGTTTTCGGCGCTGTAGTCGTCTCCCCATTGCCAATTTTCACCGACTATGTCGAACCCTAGATCGAAGTCGCCGCCAACGCCCTCTAGCTGAAAGGAGCCAGCAAAAGGCCCTTCTAGTTCACGCAGCGGCGGTATTGGGTTAGTATCATCGGCGATCGCGCTCTCTGCCTGTAGCTCTTGAACTTCAGCTAGCCGATTGAGCCGATCGTTTAGCTCAATCGGTTGGTCAGTAACAGAATTATTAATGCTGACGGTCTCTAGAAGTCGATCCAAGTCATTCTCAGAGAGGGGATCGCTCAGCCAGTCGGGCGGTGTCAGACCGCGATTAAAATCTTCTAGCCGATAGATCGAAGCCGCACTCAAAAGACTGTTGATGTTGCCTTTTTGAGTGGTGAGCGTAGCACTGTAGATAGGCTCTGCTCCGTTTAGATCTAGCTGTCCGGCCAGCTGATAAGTCGTATTGTTTTCTGGGTTGTTGTCCCCTTTGTTGAGGATGACCTGGCCACCAGATAGCGTTGCTAGACTATCTGCGTAGCTAATTTGTCCGATGAGCTGGCCGCCAGAAAGGTAGCCTAGGCCCAGCCGATCAATTTTGACATCGCCTTCTAGCGACTGATTGACTAGATTGACGGCTAGCTGGTTAGTAGACAGCGTGCCACGTAGCTGACCAATCTCAGTCACCCCACCGGTCGGGAAATTGAGGGTTGCTAGCGGAAAGTCTCGGGCGGTTAGGGTTAGTACATCGCCTTGGGTTTGGCCGCTGGCGGTTGCACCTTTCCAGGCAACGGCAAAGTCAAAGCTAGGCAGACTGTCTTGGCTTAGCAGCGGCCCGGTATTGACTAGAATACTCTCGCCGCCCCCGGCGACATCTAGGGCAACGCCAGTACCCGAGGCATAGGCAACTTGGCCCGTAAGCGTGGATTCAAACGGCAGGCTGTTGACAACGAGGTTAGCAATGTTCACGCTGCCGTCGACGGTAGGATCGGTTGGGCTGCCCGTAATGGTGCCGATGAAATCGGTGCGGCCAGTAACTGCCAGGATAGAAGGCAGCTCGAAGGGAAGATCAGCGATCGCATAGTCCCTAGCAATCACCCTCATATCCAGGCGGTCAAGGCTGAAGCCATTATCAAAGCTAGGCGTTAGGGTACCGCTAGCGGTGGCACGATCTAAATTAGCTTCGACGACCTGAATTTTTTCACCATTCCAGGCGACCTGAGCGGTGAGCGGCCCGCTAAAGCCATCGAACTGAGGACTAAAGCTAGCTAGCCCCTGAGAAAAGGCGATATTACCTTGAGCGGCGATCGCATCTAACGCCAGATTATTGGTCGAACCACTCAAGGTGAACTGGCCGCTGACATCCCCGCGCAAATCCGGTGAAAACGCGCCTAGCTGCACGCCTGATAGGGTCACATCGCTTTCAAGAAACCCGTTTGCCAGCGTGCCGCCGCCGCTAAGCGTACCGCCGCCTACCGCAAAAACCGTATCGCGAAAAACTAGGTCTGTGCCGCGAATGTCAATCGTGCCTGAGCCAGCGTATTCGGCTTCTGGTGCGTTCCATTCCACTGTCGTATCGACAATGCCGTCGCCGCCGACCACCGTTGTATCAGTTGACACTCGCCCCATCTGAAAGTTAGTTTCTGCGCCGTATAGAGACGCGATCGCATTCGCTGGCAAATCGCGCCCCGCAAACTGAAAGGAGAACGGCGATCCTGCGCCCAAGAACACCTCACCCATACCTCGCAGCGAGCCGCCTACGCTTGGCGTTGCAAAGATATCGACCAGTTCTAGATCTTGACCCTGTAGCTGAAATCCTGTTGATGCGGTATCAAAGACAACCTCATCGACTACAACCTCACTTGTCGCGGTCGCTAGCCCTGTAAAGACTGGTTTATCTAGGGGGCCATCGACTCGGGCAACCGCCTCGAACACACCCGCAGCAGGCACTGGCAGATCGAGATCGATCGTTTTGACAAACTCTGCGACCGTCACGTCTTTGGTCTTGGCTGCTAGATCGTAATAGCCCTCGTTAAAGTCGACTAGTCCTTCGGCGATCGCATCAATCAGCCCATAGTCAGCCGAGATCCGATCAATCGTCCACAGATTGTTCTTGAACTGAGTTTGCCCGCTGATATTTTCTACTGGCAGCGGCAAGATTTCGGTCGCCAGCTCGCCGTTTTCTAAGCTGATCGCGCCTGAGTACTCGACGTCTTCTTCTGGGCGAAATTCTAGATCGAGCAGACCGCTGACATCGCCGGCATTGGCCCTAACATCGTTGGTTTGCAGATCTAGCGTAGAGAGCGTGAAGCTCAGTATGTCTGAAAGAGGCGCATCCTCTGCTCGCACAGCCAAATTAGTCGCAAAAGCCAGGGCTGGTTCTTCTACTTGGCCGTCTGCTTGGCCGTCTGCTTGGCTGTCTGCTTGGCCGTCTGGGATCGGCTGTTCGCTGGTGTCTTGATCGAGAGCTAGCTCATCACTGTCAACGACTATCGGCGCAACCATCGGCTGGACTTCCCCCTTGAGCCCGATAGTGCCGCCCTCAACAGGATTGCCTTCTACTTCAAATCGAACCGCAAAACTGTCTTTTTCAGCGACCACGACCTGATCGAGCGCCAGCTGCCCTTCTACATTGTTTAGCAAGATGGGCTCAGGCGCTTCATTCGGTACTGGCAAGGGTACTAAGGTTAGCTGAGATTCCTCTAGATAAACTTCGTCTAGCCGGATCTTAAATCGATTTTCTGGGCCTTCTTCCTGTTCAGGAAACACGTAGTTCAGCCAGCCTCTTTCTGAATCTTGAGCCAGGTAGCCGTCCGCATCGACCACAATCAGATCTAGGCCAAGCTCAAAAGTAAACAGTGTTTTGAGCAAATCAAATTGGACAATGACATTTTCAGCTTCTAGCGTCGTCGGATCTAAAGCCGACTCGCCGACTGTAGAAGCGCCAACGCGAACGCTGCCAAACCCTACCTGTTCAACTTCGCCTAGCTCGACTGGACGGTCTAGGTAGTTGGTTAAAATCTTTGAAATTAGCGGGGACAGATCTTCGTGGATATACAGCCAGCCCCAGACTGCTAGACCTAGCCCAATCGTACCGATAACAGAACCTGTAAAGGCACCCAGCCAGAACCAGGGCAATCGACGAGATGAACGATTATCCAGGGAATCTTCGGATGGCTCTAAATTGGGGTCTGGCGGATCGATTTGAGGCACAAAAATCGCTCAAAACCTGACTACTCAGTTACTTTAGCAACTTTGGTCAGTCCTTTTATGAGGATGTGGCAGTTTGGTCAGCGGCGACTTTTGTCTGCACTGACCAAACCGCACGGGCTAAAGCAGGTAGCAGCGGTCGAAAGGTTTCTATAATGGTTGAACTAAGCATGCCCTACAGCGGTAGCAATCCGCTGAATGCACAATTCTTTGGCGACTCTTTGGCGGCATCTTTGGCGGCAGGGCTATGCCTACAGCGCGCTATGAAGCAAGTTAGCTGAGCACTTGCGTTAAGCGCTCAGCTTTGTCTGGAAGTTAGCGCTGTCTGCTAAGGACTATGGCCTTTGATGATGGTGCCAGCTAAGTGCAGACTGCTATAGGTTCTACAGGTTTGAATCATTGACTAATCCATTTTTGGCGCTGAGAAGCCGCTATCTAGTACTGGGCGCGTACGTGGTGGGGGCCTTAGGCATTGGGGTCGGCTATGGCTATCTAGAAGCGTTTCAGCTGTTGCCGTGGGATCAAAACGATCCGCTGTCGATTCCGATCATGTCGATTGCGATTTGGCTGGTACCGCTAGCGGTGTTCTGGCGAGAAAGCCGTCAGCATGGACTGAGTGCGCGATCGCTTTTCGGACAGGGTATGCCACAGTTTTCGTTGCTTTACGCGGCGGGACTCGTCGCCAGTGCGCTGTTGTTTTCGCTAGGCAGCTTTTCGGTCTTCTTTTATTTGCTGTCGCTGGGTTTCCCTGGCTATGCCGCCCAGATACTAGAGTCCGATCTATTAGGCGGCGGCCTCAGTAGTCAATATCCGCAGCTATACAACATCCTGATGCTGTTTTTGCTATTAGTGTACGCACCGCTAGTCGAAGAGCTGATCTTTCGAGGATTCTTACTACAGCGCTGGGCTTCGAAGTGGGGCCTAAGAAACGGTCTGATGGCGTCTTCTTTGCTCTTTGGCGTGCTGCATATCAATAATCCAGTCGGGCTGACGCTGTTTGGCTTGCTGATGGGGCTGCTGTATGTGCGATCGCGTAGCCTATGGATTCCAATTGGCTGCCACAGTCTCAACAACCTAGCAGCCGTCGGCATCGATCGCCTCTCTAGCTGGCTCGGGAGCGAATCGGCTGAGCCAGTGACCGTCACGAGCCTGCAAGAAAGCTGGTGGACAGGGCTGATTTTGATCGCGATCGCCGCGCCGTTTCTCTGGCAGTTTATCAAGCGCAGCTGGCCAAAAGCCGGAGACCGTATCCCTTACCTGCTCAACGCCCAGAAATTAGAAGCCCAGCTAAAAGACGCTGCGGAATAAGCTTCTGCTCCCCTTCTTTCTTTTCCTTAGCTTTGCCCCTTTTGTTTGCCTCTTTGCCTCTCCATGCCCCCCATTCGCCGCGTTCGTCAGCATGTCAACCCGCTCAGCCACAAATACGCCATCCCTGCGATCGCGCCAGACTGGAGCGAGATCTTTGCCAACCCCCATCTGCCGCTGCATCTAGATATTGGCTGCGCTAAGGGCGATTTTGTCAGGGAAATGGCCCAAAAAGTGCCAGATTGGAATTTTCTGGGGCTAGAAATCAGAGCGCCTTTAGTAGAAAGAGCGTTGATTCGACGCAACCTAGACCGCCAGCGCAACCTACATTTTGTCTTTTGCAATGCCAATAATTCGCTAAAGCCACTTTTGGAAAACTATCCGTCAGCTTTGCAGTGCGTCAGCATTCAGTTCCCCGATCCGTGGTTCAAAAAGCGGCACCAAAAAAGGCGAGTTGTACAGCCAGAACTCGTTAGCACGCTAGCGACTCTAATGACAGCAGGTGGAAAAGTGTGGCTGCAGTCAGATATTGAGACAGTCTGCCAGGAGATGTGCGATCGCTTTGATGAGAATCCAGCTTTTGCCAGATCGTCTAGCCATCAAAACGCTCAGCATCAAAAAGCGCAGCATCAAAACGTCCAGTGGCTAGATGCTAGCCCCTTTCCAGCTAAAACTGACCGAGAGCGAGTCGGTGAAGAAAAGGGACTACCCGTATACCGAGCGATGTATTTTCGCCAAGGTTTGCCTTAAAACGATGTAAACTTTTATGAATGACGCACTCCGTGAAAGTTATGGCAGAGCCAGTTGGATTTGGCAAGAAAACACCGAAAAAGCCTAAGTCTGAGCGAACGAAGCAGCGGGAGAAAGCTTCTAAGCAGTACGACAAGATGAAGACAGATGGCCTGCCAGAGTATGAGGTATATGTGCGAGGTGCTGGCTCAAAGCAGTGGTATCCGATTGGTGCGATCGCTGTTCGTCGATCTAGCCAAATTAGCCGCGCCATCTATCACAGTGAAAAAGATCTGCTACAGGGTGCGTTTCGCGCTTTTCCGGTGCTAAAGAAGAGTAGAGACAATCTAGAGTATGGCTATCGCCTCAAAGGTGAAACTGAAGACGATATTGAACCAGCTGCAAAACCACGCGATCGCAGCCAGCGGGGTCTGATGGGTTTAGTCAACGGCATCAAAGGATTGTTTGGTCAAAAGCAAGCAGCAAAGTAATCTCTCTTTCCATCTCTTCAGTTAAGTCTTCACCACTGGGTTTCTATACTAGGTTTCTAGCGAGCCTTTGCTATTTTCAGTGGCCAGTTTATCTGTCAAACCATGAGCACTTCCTCCAAACAATCCACATCCAAATCTACTCTTAAACCCACGCTTTCTTACTGGCACGTCTGGACAGATGATGACGGCATCAGCCATCAAACGCGCTGCGAACTGACAGACTTCACCCAAGAAAGTATGGGCGGCAACGCCGCGCCGCAGTGGAACAATCGATTGATGAGTGACGATGCTGAAGTGCTGTTTGCCACTTTGCCAGTAGCCTGGGTAGGCGAATGGCACGAAAATCCTAGACCGCAATGGATCGTACCGATATCTGGCGTTTGGTATGTAGAAACCATGGATGGCGATCGCGTAGAAATGGGGCCAGGAGAGATTTCGTTTGGGGCCGATCAAAATACACAGGCAGATGCGGCAGGGCGAAAGGGACATACGTCTGGCTGTGTAGGCGATCAGCCTGCAAAGCTGATGGTCGTGCAACTCAAAGGCGATGCCTATTTAGCAGCTCGGCCCGGAGACTTGAGCTAGATGAGACTGTTAGCCACACAGTCATACCTTTCTGCTGAAACATCGAAGTAGCTATGGAAATTGAAGCGTCCGATAAGATAAAGAAGACACCCACTTTGGAAGAATTCAAGGTAGAAGAGTTTGATCTGCGACAGAAAGGAAATGAAGAAAGCTCTGACGATCTAGCCGACGACGCATTAACTTACAGCAGCCCAGACATCAAAGAACTAGATTCGGCGACAGTTGATCGTGTGATCGAAATGGCCTGGGAAGATCGCACCCCGTTTGGTGTGATCAAAGAGCAGTTTGGCCTAAAAGAGAAAGACGTGATCGCAGTAATGCGGCGGTATATGAAACGCTCTAGTTTCAAAATGTGGCGTAGGCGAGTGACTGGACGCAAAACCAAGCATGCAAAGCAGCGAGAGTTTGAGGTAGGCAGATTTCACTCTAGCAATCAGAAGAATTACTGAATTGCGCCTTTGACCCCGCTCAGGCAGCACTGAGTGGCTGATCTTGAACCCGAGTGGAGTCGTTGGCGTAGCTTTCTCGCAGAGTAGGGTGACTGCTAGAAAAAGCAATAGAAGAAACAAATTATTTAATTCTTACTTCCCAGTTATTAGGTAGTATTTCTACTGTTTTCAACGGATTTGGCTACAGGTAACAGTTCTGCTCTGTGCAGCAACAACATATCTATAAACTCTAAATCTGGTAGAAAGCAGGTCTAGAACGCGATTTCGTACAGGTAGCCGTAGCGCTATCGCTATCATGTTCTGCTACTGCGAGACAAACCAATCAATTAGCTTTCTAGCAATGCTTAACTTTCCAGGAACAGGCGGTAGATTCTCTTTGGTAAACCATTCTGCCGCTTCGATTTCATCGGGTTCGAGCACGAGCGTTCCACTGTCGTATTCTGCAACAAATCCCACCATCAGCGAGTTCGGAAAAGGCCAGGGCTGAGAACCAAAGTAGCGGATGTTCTGAATTTCTATGCCGACTTCTTCTCTGACCTCACGCGCGACTGTTTCTTCTAAAGACTCGCCCGGTTCGACAAACCCGGCTAGCACGCTATACATGCCTGTGCGAAAGCGCGGCGCTCTAGCCAGCAAGACTTCTTCACCTTTATAGATCAGCATAATCACCGCTGGTGAAAGTCTCGGATACTGTCTGAGACCGCAGCTAGGGCAGCGCTTTGCTCTTTCTGTCGGTAGCTGTGTCGTGGGTGTCGCACAGTGACCGCAGTATTGATGAGTGCGGTCCCAGTCAATGATTTGGACGGCGCGGGCCGCGATCGCAAACCCAACTTCATCCATCTTTTGATAGAGCGATCGCAAGTGATACCAGTCTAATCCTGCTGGCACTGACGCTTCTCTACTCACCTCAGCCGCCACACAGGCCACTCCATCTAAATATCCCAAAAACTGAGTTCGCAACGGCGCTATTCCAATAGCCTCAGCATCAACCGCCAAAGGAATCGTAAAACTCTCTTTGTTGAGCAGTAGAGAAGAGCCACTGCAGAGAAACCACCAGCTACCAGCGGCCTCGGCAGCAGGCTTTTGGTCGTCTCTTGGGCCATCAGCGTTAGGACTTGTCGCTGCTAGAAAGCGATGAGAAATAGCGAATGGATTAGGAGAATACAAAGGGCTGCTGGGGTTAATTGCCTGAACTTAATTGCCTAAACTTAATTGCCTGAACTTAATTACCTGAACTTGATCACCTGAACTGCAGACAAATCGATAACAACTTCAAACCTGAGCGGACAGTCGAATAGAAGAGTATAGAGAAGCCACTAAAGACGTCTCTGTAGCGCTACTGCTTTCCGCTAAAAACATTACCCTGCTGGGTACCACCCCTCATGAGTGAAATTGCTTAGATTGAACTCATCACAAGAGCGCTTAACCATACCCATCGTCAACATCAAGGATACAGCCTTATGAAATCTCGTAAGCAGAAAGCTTTAGACGTCCGAATCGCCGCTGCCAAGCTCGCCTATACTCGGCCTCATGCTCCGCAGCAGGCTAACGGCGAAGAGTCTAGCTATCACTTCGACGGCACCGACTCAGAGCGAGGCAGCCAGCCTTCTTATCTAGCTAACTATACAAAGGGACTTCCTCACAGCGAAGTAGACGGGCTAATCTGCAATTCGGATGACTACCAGCTTTTTGTTAAAGGTATCAATTCGGGCGATCCAGACGATTTTAAGGCAACGCCGTTAGGGCCAAAGGGATCGACCTCAGAGGCGGCGGCTGAGTGGAAATCTGCCTATACTCAGCATCACGGGGTGGAAGTGCGAGCCTGGGAAAGCGCGGGCGCGGGGCTCACTTTTGACTTAGAAGGCCCAGATGCTCAGGCGGTAGCGCTGCCACCCGCGCCAACTATCGGCAGTGATGAGCTAACCGCTGAAATTGCTGAAGTTTATGAGATGGCGCTGCTGCGCGATATTCCGTTCAGCGAGTTTGACACTGACCCAAAAGTCGCCGCGTCTATTAAAAGGCTCAATAAACTCAAGTGGTTTAAGCAAGAAGACCTCCCTAGCCTCAGTGAGGCAGCCGCTAAGCGTCGGCGTGGTCAGATCAATCCTCAAAATGCATTTAGAGGAAACACGTTTGGAGATACCACTGGCCCCTACATTTCACAGTTTCTCACTCGCGGCACCCCAGAAATCGGCTCTAGATACGACAATGTTCTAGACGGGCGAGTGGCCTACGGCGCGATCGCATTTAGAAACAGGGTTCGTACTGTCACCCCCAAAAAAGACTACATGACTAGCTGGGAATGGTGGCTCGATGTGCAAAATGGCGCAGACCTGCGAGGAACAGAGACTTATTCTTTGGGCAGTAACAGCGATCGCAATCGCTATCGCTATATCGCTACTCCCCGCGATCTAGCAACTTATGTCCACTACGACGCCCTCTATCAGGCTTATCTCAATGCCTGCCTAGCGATGCTATCTCTCGGCGTTCCCTTCGATCCCGGTGTACCTTTTCAGGCAGCCGATCGGCTCGATCATCAGCAGGGCTTTGCCCAGTTCGGCGGGCCTCACGTGCTGTCTTTAGTAACCGAAGTGGCCACCCGCGCCCTCAAAGCCGTCCGCTATCAGAAGTTCAATATTCATCGTCGATTGCGCCCAGAGGCGATCGCTGGCCGCATTCACCAGTGGCGCGATGCCCAACCGACTAACCTAGCGCCTGTCGCCCAGATAAGCACCGAGATCAATGAAACCTTGCAAGCAGTAAAAGCCCACAACAAGGCGCAAAACGACCAGTACAAGTCATCGATCGGCGGCGTAGAGTTTGATCGCGATGATGTCTATCTATTGCCGATGGCCTTTGCAGAAGGATCGCCCATGCATCCTTCGTATGGAGCAGGCCACGCAACGGTTGCGGGTGCCTGCGTGACTATCCTCAAAGCCTTTTTTGACCACAGCTACGTGCTACCAGAGCCCTACGTGGTGCCGAGTACCAACGGTCAAAAGCTGCAGTCAGTTCCGAGCCAAGGGCTGAGCCTAACGATCGAAGGCGAGCTTAATAAGCTGGCGTCTAATATTTCGATTGGCCGTGACTGGGCAGGTGTTCACTACTTCACTGACTATTATGAGTCAGTGCGAATGGGCGAACAGGTGGCGCTAGGCATTCTAGAAGAGCAAAAGCTGACCTATGGTGAGGACTTCAGCATGACGGTTCCTTTGTTCGACGGCGGGACCGTGCAAATCTAGCTAACGCATTCGCGCATTGCTATAGCTTTGTAAAGACAAGTTACTAGGGTGTAATGCTACCCTAGTAACTTCGCCTAAAATACCTTATAAGTGGAAATCATGAACTATGGACTCTATGCAGGATTTTTGTCGCAGGATTTTTGTCTTGCACAATGACTTTATAGGCTGTGATTCTGACTATGGCTCCACAGCTTATAACTCTACAGCTGTGGCTTTACAGCCTAGCAAGTAACTCTACAGATAATGGCTCTACAGCCTAGCATTCATTAAGATAATGCAGCTCTAGAAAGTTACTCATGTCATTCAAGAGTAAGTTTAATCTCGATACCCTTTTGTTGCGTTCTAATCTAAGAGGAAAATACAATCGCTAAAAAACCACTAATCAATCAACAGATCCGTTCCGCGCAGGTTCTTCTGATTGACAATGAAGGTACCAATCGCGGCCTGACCGATACTTCAGAGGCGCTGGCCTTAGCAAAAGCGGCCAAGCTTGACCTTGTAGTGGTCTCACCTGACCAAGATACGCCAGTTGCCAAGATTCTAGACTACGGCAAGCACCAGTATCAAAGCCGTAAGCGCCAAAAGCAAAGCGCTCGTACGTCTGTAAAAGAAGTTAGATTGCGTCCTAATGTCGGTGATTCTGACTATATGGTGCGAATCAACAAGGCGATCGCGTGGCTAGAGCGCGGTGATTCGGTCAAGTTTCAGGTTCGTCTAAGAGGCCGTGAGCACCAGCATCGTGATCGCGCGACTGACCTG
This sequence comes from cf. Phormidesmis sp. LEGE 11477, assembly GCF_015207105.1. Lineage (GTDB taxonomy): Bacteria > Cyanobacteriota > Cyanobacteriia > Phormidesmidales > Phormidesmidaceae > Phormidesmis. The sequence continues at coordinate 80,288 of NZ_JADEXO010000003.1, read as the reverse complement.
CTAAATCGCGTCGTAGAAGATCTATCGAAAGTCAGCAAAGTTCAGACCTTCGATCGGCGATCGCTGATGGTTCAAGTTGTCCCTAACTAAAGCGACTGACCAAGGCGACTAACTAGAGCACCTGACCAAAGCATCTAAGCAAAAAATCTTCGCGCTCAACAATCTCATAGCAAAAAAGACCAGGGCAGTTTTTACATCAATGCTCTGGTCTTTCTGTATAGACTCTTTGCCAGAAGCAAGCCCGAAAGTACGCATTTAGTCGATCGTCATAAAGGCACAAAAAGACACAAGAAATTCACTAAATTAGTCCTATCCTGCTTCTAGCGGGCTTCTAGCTGCCTACTTCTGCCGTTCGTCATTCATTGCCGTTCATCATCCGTTCCTTCCGCCTTCTCTTCTATGCCTGTCACCCGCCGTGCTGCTGCGCCGCTTACCTTCATTCCTACCGCCTATAGCCCCTGGGTGATGCGGATGATTCACTGGGTGCTACCGATTCTACTGCGGGTTCGCATTCGTCCCTGGCTGCCAGCGGGTATCAGTCGAATAGAGGTGAAGCAGGTAGAAAGGTTAGTCAAACTCTATGCCGAGCTAGAGGCTGGAAAGTCGCGCTTTTTGATGGCGGTGCGGCACGTGGAGGTAGACGATCCGCTCACCGGGCTATATCTATGCTCTCGGGCTGTGAAGCGGGCCGCCAAAGCAGAGGGAATCTCACTACGGCAGCCGATTCATACGCATTTTTTGTACGAGCGCGGCATGACTATTTGGGCTGGCAAAGGGCTAGGCTGGATGCTCTCACGCATTGGCGGCGTGCCGATTCGTCGAGGGAGACGGCCTGACTGGGTAGGGCTAAAGGCTGCTAGAAAGCTGATGACGCAAGGGTCGATGCCGATGGTAGTAGCACCAGAAGGGGCGACCAATGGCCACAGCGAGCGGTTGGGGCCATTAGAGCCGGGGGTAGCGCAGTTAGGCTTTTGGTGCGCGGAAGATTTGCAGCGCGATCGCCGCTCTGAGAAAGTTTTTATTGTTCCTATAGGAATTCAATATCGCTACGAACAGGCTTACTGGCCTCAGCTACAAACCTTATTGACAAGGTTAGAGAAAGAGAGCGGCTTATCTAGTGAGGAACAGTTTGCCTGCTCGCTCGCCCCTACTGCCGACAAAGACTGCTATTTACGCATTCTTAGACTAGGCATCTATCTGATGGCAAAGATGGAAGCTTTCTATGCTCGGTTCTATCAGTATGCCTATGAAAGCAAAGATGAAAGCCAGACTGAGAACCAAGCTGAGAGCAAAAATGAAAACAAGAATAAGAGCCAGACTGCGGATAGTGAAAAACTCTCTTACGTTGAGATCGCCGATCTAGATCCGGCAAACTACTCCGACAGACTACGCGCGCTACTCGACGGTGCTTTGAAGGTCGCTGAGCAGTTCTTCAACCTGCCGAGTAAAGGGACTGTTGTCGATCGCTGCAGGCGCATAGAAGAAGCAAGCTGGCAGGTGATCTACCGTGAGGATTTACCAGAACTTTCGACGCTTTCGCCTTTTGAGAGAGGATTGACGGATTGGGCGGCTCAGGAAGCTAGTCTCAGAGAATTGCATATGCGCGTTGTGGAAAGCTTTGTGGCAGCAGACGGTGAGTATTTAAAGGAAAAGCCTTCTTTTGAGCGTTGCGCTGAGATGGCGATGCTGATGTTTGATCTGGTGACTAAGCTAGGCGATCGCACAAGCATTTTGAAACTAGATAGCATTCTAAAACTAGATATTAAAGGGCGCGGTACTGGTCGGCCTCGGCTGGGAAAACGCTGGGTGACAATGACGGTGCAGCCGCCTATTTGTGTTAGCGATCGCCTCGCCGACTATCAGCAAAACAGACGCGCAGGCCGCATTGCCGTCGCTGACCTTACCGAAGCAATCCGGCAGTCGCTAGAAGAAACCATCGAGCGCTGAGAGAATCGGGTGATAACCAGTTAACCGCTAATGCATGAGGGCCAATAGGTTGTGTCTGTGAGAAATGTCGTCTGAGCAGAGTGACGTGGTAGGCTTGCCTACAGCTAAAAAGCTTTAGAACCAAAGCTTTAGAACCAAAAACTTAGAACCAAAAGCTGAGACCCAAACTTAGGAATAGAGCGTAGGCATGGCAGCGAATCTAGTCTTGCTTCTACTGATAGTCGCCTTTACCTTCAGTCTGGGCTACTTTGCCTTGAGTAGAGTGCTAGGATCGCGCTCAGCTCGCCGTAGCCTTGTACATGCTGCGCCTGCTGTTGCGATCGGACTTTTGCTGCCGCTGGTGCTGGCTTTTGCGGGGCGATATGGCCTAGTGGCTCTGTATGGACTGTATGCGGCGGGTGCGGTGATCTGGATGGCGAGCTGGCCGCTGCGAAAAAAGCAGGCAGGCGATCTGCTGCTGCGATTGGGCAACACCTTGCAAAGCAAAGTACTGCTGTGGCTGGGGCTGTTTCAAGTAGGGCTGGCGATCGCCATTACGATCTCTCGGCTCGATCAGTTTACCGGTAGCTTAGTTACTCTCGGCGGGATCATTTCTGGGGCCGTCGAGCTAGCCTTTTGGTGGAGTCTGGCGCTGTTATTTATTTTGCTGGGCTGTAGCCGACTAGAAATTAGAGAAAACGGTCTCTCCTATCTGTTCGCCTGGCAGCCCTGGGAGCGCATTCAAGCTTTTGGCTGGGACGATGACAAACCGAATACTTTAATCCTCAAAACCATACCCCGCACCTTCTTGTCGCGTCGCTATCTGATGCTCAGCATCCCAGCCGACCAGCAGCAAAGGGTCGATGGCCTGTTAGAAGACTATTTGATAGAAGCCGACCTAGACGCAGAGATGGACGAAAAAACGGCGTAGTCTGGTTTGGCAGCGTTTATGGCAGTCCAAAGCTGGCCACTCGCACTACCAGCTCTCCTGTTTGAGGGTCATGGTCGAAGACAAATCCCCCTTGCTTTTGTTCGTTGCCAGATAGAAAGTCAAACTGTTGTTCTCCGGTCTCGTCGCTGCCGTCAGGGAGGGTCAGTTCTGCCGTTACTTGAACCGTTCTAGCAATTCGCCCACCTGTATTCTTGAGGGTGAACGGCACGTAGTATCGATCTGCTGTCAGTCTGCTGGTTTCGCTGACCTCTACTTGAAAAGCGGGCGGTAGATTCTTGCCGAGCTGCCAGTCGTACAGAACCAGGAAGACGATCAGGAGTAGGACCAGAGATGAAATCGCTAGAGTGAGCCATTCAGCCAGCGATCGCGCGCCTGATGCTTCTACTGCTGGGACGCCTTCGGTCAGTACCTCACCTGTCGATGTCTCGATCTTAGTGGCGTCAACTTCAGCCATATCCCCCCACGCTTAAGCTATCTATAAGCAACATCATGCCAAAATACGACCCGCTGCGCCGCCCACCGAAGCAGGCAGACCCAAAACAATCGCATCGCCCAGCCATTCCTGCCAAGGATCGTTGCCAGTCAACTGCTGAAAGAAAACCAGCATCAGCGTTGAGGCGGCTAGCACCACAATGTAAGCCAGCAGCGTCTCAGTAATCGGACTGAGCAACAGCCCCCTTTGCGTTCGCTCGGTGCGATCTGTAAACCCTGAAGCGAACACAATGATATAGGAGATAGTCAAAGAGGCGCTCATCACCAGCAGCAGCCACCAAGGAGGCATACCAGCGGCAATAATCGCAATTTCTTCGGTGGGTGCAATGCTAAAGGCGATCACAATGGCCCCAATCAAGGTGGCATCTATATCGATTAGCGTATTGCCTAGGGCGCTGCCAATCGAGTTTTTCATCGTTTTTCGCAAATTGACCGTCAGCGCCGAATCAGTGCTCAGCGTCCGCCGCTGATCAGAACGACGCCTTTCTAGCGTAGATCTCGCTAGCGTCACCCCCAAAGAGAACGGCACGCCCTCAAAGATAAGCTTGCCTAGGGCTTCGGATAAAGGCGTTTCTAGCGTGATGCGACGGAGTAAAAGCAGTGCGATCGCCGCGCAGATGATGCCAATGCCTAACGCCTCAATACTCTCTAGTACCGTTTCTAGAGGCTCGATCGATAGCGATCGCCTAAAGCCCTCTATCTGAGTAAGTAACAGCACCACGAAGAAGGTCACCGCCTGCACCAATAGCAGCCGCAGCGGATTAGTAGAAGAACCAATCGACCAGACTTCGACGGTGTAGAGCAGCGGAATGCCAAACAAAAAGCTTCCCGCTGCTCCTCGCAAAATTGCCCGCAGCTCAGCTACCCACATAAGATCTTTTTGACAAGTCCATCCAACCGTTTCTTAATTGTACTTTTATAACGGTTCGTTAATACTATGAGAGCAATTAGTGCAGGTTCATAGCTAGCCGTGATGGAATGATCTAGCTTGAGGGTAAATTAGGTTCAAGCTACAAGTTAAATTGATACGAATTGAGTTGATGCGAAAGCCAGATTAAGTTAGGGCTAGATCGATACTTTTACCACTCAGCTTGTTCTGAGTTCACTTTCTAAGCGCAATCTCCAAGCACACTTGCCTAAGGGTTTAGAGTGTAGCCCCAGCATCAGCTTGTACCCGAGCACCTGAGCAGCCCTCCGATCTGTCAATCGAGCGTTTACTCAGCAGCGCCTACTTTAAACAAAGGGGACTATGGTCACCGCAAACCCAAAAAAGAGAGAAGTTCATAGCTCAACAGCCCGGCTAACAGTTAGCCTCTCTGCGCTGCTGTGTGGACTATCCGTTATTAGCTGCACACCGTCTAGCCTAGTCGAGCAGGGAATTGAGCGCGAGCTCCCTAAGTACGTGGGTCCTGCCGAGCGCTACGACGTGAAGATCGAAGGATTTGACGCCAGTAAAGGAAGTGCTGATAGCGTTGTGGCTGTCGGTGAAAGGGTACGGCCAGAAGGCGCGCCTGTGATCGACCGACTAGCTTTGAATCTAACCGGCGTCGTCTATGACAAACAGGCGGAAAGACTTTCTCGTGTGGATAACGTCAGTCTTACAGCCGTGGTTAAAACGCCGGATCTATCAGACTTTTTAGAAACCTATCGAAACGTTCGAGAAGCTGAAGTGACGCTACAAGCACCCGATCGAGCCATGCTTCGTATCCGCCCTCAAATCGACCAGTTTGCCTTGCCTAGCGGGATTACAGTTGATGTGGGTGGCGAGCTAGTGGGCCGTGATACTCAGCTTCGCTTTGAGGTGGATAGCGTGAGCGCAGCAGGTATCGATGTCAGTGCGATCGCAGCAAGCCGTCTCTCTGACGCTATCAACCCGCTAGCGGATCTCAAGGATCTGCCAGTGGATGTAGAGATTGCCTCTGTAGTCGCCGCCGGAGAAAGCATCGGCATGGAAGTGATCGGCGATCCTGCTAGCTTTTCTCCTCAGTAGTTTTCCAAGCGGTCACAAATGCTGTCAGATTCGCGCACCAAGACGACTGCGCGAATACATCCACGCATTGCTATATCTACTCCGATTGACTTAATAAGTGTCTATCTATTCTGTGTCTATGTATAGAAGATAACAATTAGCATATATTTTATTCTATGCAGACTCTGCTATGGCTTTGTTGTCATTACCCACTGGAGGCATCTAATGGCTGCTAGTTCCCTAGCGCCGTACGACGACTCGGGTTCCTACCGTTGCGGGAAGAGTTGCCTGTTGCCCTGTAAAGGTTTTAGTCGATGAGAATTTACCAAGCAACTCTTCGAAAGCTATATGTTCAATAACATTTATCTGATTTTCAATCCTGTCTCTGGTCAAGGAAACCCTGAGGAGGATCTTGCCCTCATTCGCAGCGAGATAGAGCCAAATGCGTCGTTGACCGTTTTAGAAACGACCAAGGAAGATCCGGCTAAAAAATTAGCTAAATTAGCCGTGAGTAAAGGTGCTGACTGCGTGATCGCTTCGGGTGGAGATGGCACTGTCTCGGCAGTGGCTGGCGCTTTGATCAAGACTGATACAACATTGGGCATTGTGCCTAGAGGAACAGCGAACGCGATCGCAGCAGCTTTTAGCATCTCGAACGACCTGCGTGAAGCCTGTCGGACGATCCTAACGGGCAATCCTCACAGCATTGACGTTGCTAGCTGTAACGATCAGCCGCTGCTGCTGCTAGCAGGCATCGGACTAGAAGCAGACGTGATCTCTCAGGCCAACCGTCAGCTCAAGAACAAAATTGGTAGCGCCGCCTATATCCTCTCAGCCTTTCGGCAGGTGCAAGAGCTAGATACCTTCAAGGCGGTAATGGAAACGCCCGATCGAATCATCACGGTGAGAGCCTCTGGGATTACGGTTGCTAATGTTGCACCCGCTACTTCGGTGCTGGCGCAAGGCCCTTCCGGGGTGGTGCCCTACGATGGGTTACTAGATGTCACTATCTTTGCGCCCGAAGGAACCGGCGGGGCGATCGCCGCTTCCTATAATCTGTTTCAAACAGCCCTTAACAAGCGCTCTACCAAAAGAGAAGACGTTGGCTACTTTCGCTGCAGCTCGGTCAAAATCACAACAGATCCTGAACAAGAAGTAGTTCTAGATGGTGAAATGATTGGGCCTACCCCACTCGACATTTACTGCATTCCCGATGGACTAATGCTGATGACCCCGGCGAATGGTAACTTCGATCCGTTAGAGAAATTAGAAGATTTACCAGAGCTAGAAATTCAATACAAATAGCGCTGAAGATAGCGCTGATAGGTAGCGGTAATAGCGGGCGCACTAGACTACTCTCGCCACTGTCTTTTTGGTCAAAACATTTGTGCTCAGAGCCTCTAGGCATTCAGAGCACAGCATTTTTTAGCAGAGGTTGAAGCCTGTGTGACGTGTGGAAATCATCTAGCTGTCATCAACTTCGATATACTGATCTGCACGCAGACCTAGGTTATCTATGAAACTCCAGGCGAAGGTTCTATCGGGTTATGCAGCGAGCCTGTCACTAGTTGTACTAGTTGGGCTGTGGGGCGTTTTCAATCTCTGGCGATTGGGTCAGGCTAGCGGCGATATCTTGGAAGAGAACTATCGCAGTATTCGCGCCGCCGATAGCATGATCGACTCTTTGGAGCGGCAAGATAGCGCAACGTTAATCCTGCTGCTGGGCGATGCGGGAGAAGGGCGCTCTATTTTCCGTGAGTATCAGGTGCAGTTCTTGCAGTGGCTGGGCCGGGCTAAGGACAACGTTACGCTACCGAGTGAGTCAGAAATTCTTATTGAACTAGAAACTGCTTATGAAGAGTATCTGCTCAGTGTCGATCAGCTAATTGCCGCACCCGAGAATAGAACAGATGAGTATGAACAGGCAGTGCGCCCGGCATTTCAAATTGTTCGAGCTTCAGCTGCTGAGCTAAGAGACACCAATCAGAGCGCGATGAGTGCTGCTGCTGAGCGAGCGGCGGCAACATCACGGCAGGCGATCGCGTCGGTCGCCACTGCCGGACTCAGCGCTGCTGCCGTCGGTTTTATCATTAGCTGGCTGCTTTCACGTAATCTGATTCGACCGGTCGAGGCCATTCAAGAGGCCACCGAGCAAATTGCGAGCGGTAACTATGATGTCAAGCTGGCGATCGCCTCTAGAGACGAACTCGGCCAGCTAGCCGACGAAATCAACATTATGAGCCAGCGGCTTCAGGCATTTAAGGCGCTGAACTTGGATAAAGTAGTGGCCGAAAAGCAGCGCAGCGAAGCGATCATCTACAGTTTGAGTGATGGCATTGTCGTCGTCGATGGTCAGCTCCATATTGTTGCAATTAATCCAGTGGCTGCTACTATATTTGGCACTAAGCCGGAGCTGGCTCAAGGCCGTCACTGCCTAGAGATTATTGACGATCGCACGCTATATAGCCAGATTCAGTCTGTTGCAGAGTCTCAAACGCCTGTACTGCCAGCAGGGACTCAGACAGCAGACGCTGACGCCACAGAGTTCGAGACAGCAGATGACAACACCAGATGCGCCGAGCTGACGGTTGAACGGGGCAGCGTCGAGCACTATCAATATTTGGCCACGCCGGTAACAACGCCAGACAACCGCCGACTAGGGGTTGTTCTACTGCTACAAAATGTCACCAACCTAAAACAGTTAGACCAGCTCAAAAGTGAATTTGTCATGACCGCTTCTCACGAGCTGCGAACGCCGCTGACCGGTATGGCAATGAGTATCAACTTGCTAACAGAAACGGCTAAGACAAAACTCTCTGAGAATGAACAGGCGCTTTTGCAGACCGCGCAAGAGGATGTAGAGCGGCTGCGAGAGTTAGTCAATGACCTGCTAGATCTTTCTAAGATTGAATCTGGCAAGCTAGAGATGGAAAAAGCAACGGTAGATCCTAAAGCGCTAGTCGAAAAAGCAATCGACCTATTAAAGATTCAAGCAGAAGACAAACAGATTGAAGTCACCAGTCAAACGGCCAGTAACTTACCTCATGTAGAGGCAGATATCAACAAAATTACGTGGGTGATGACCAACCTGATTGCTAACGCGCTGCGCTACGCCAAAGAGACTATTAAAATCATGACCAGACGTCATGGCACTTGGATATCGATTGCCGTGATTGATGACGGGCCTGGCATTGACCCGGCCTATCAGACCAAGATCTTCGACAAGTTCGTGCAGGTCAAAACCGAAAAAGACGTGGGCGGTACCGGGTTAGGACTCGCCATTTGTAAGGAGATTATTAAGGCACATGGCGGTACAATTTGGGTTGATTCAACCCCTGGTCAAGGTAGCACGTTTACTTTCACACTTCCTGTTACTTCTTCTACCCCCGCATGAGGATATGATCGATGCCTAACTCTAGTATTTTAGTCGCTGATGATGAGAAAAGCATTCGCTTAACAATTAGCCAGGCGCTTTCCTCTCAAGGCTACAAGGTTTCTACTGCTGTCGATGGTAGTACTGCCCTAGAGCAGCTAAAGGAAACACCTGCCGATCTGCTGCTGTTAGATATTCAAATGCCTGGGATGGACGGCATCGAGGTATTGCAAAAGGCGATCGCGCAGCAGCCTTCGCTAAAAGTAATCATGGTTTCAGCGCATGGCTCGGTCGATAACGCTGTCGATGCGATGAAGCTAGGCGCAGTTGACTATTTGCAAAAGCCGTTTACACCGAGTGAGCTGCGTGAGCTAGTCAGTCGCGTTCTAGAAAGAGAGGCGGTAGAGAGCGGCGACTATGACGCGCAGGTTACCAATGCTCGCCAGTTAGCAGGTGAGGGCAAGTATGAGGATGCGATCGCAATCGTTAAGCAGTGTATTGGCAGTCATCCCGAGAATGCGGCTGGCTTCAATTTACTAGGCGAACTGTTAGAGGCAGGGGGCGATCGCTCAGAAGCGCTGAAGAACTATCGCGTCGCGCTCGATCTCGATCCAACCTATACAGCGGCTAGCAAAAACCTAGACAGAGCAGCAACCAACCCCAGTTCAAAACCTTCCTTTTAGTTATTTTAGTTATTTTCCGAACGCCTTTGAGGTAGGTTGCGTTAAAGCAGCTAGTCTTGCACCTACTTTCTATCTGACCGTTTTTTAGTAGCGAGAACTCCTGTCTATGGTTTCTAACCTCTTTGGTGGTAGTGCCAAACAATCTCAGTACATTGTCATCGTCGGCTGTGGACGGCTAGGCTCTTTGCTAGCTGGCGATCTTAGCTCCCAGGGGCATAGCATTGTCGTAATCGAACAAAACGAATCGTGCCTCGGGAATCTCTCTAGCGAATTTAGTGGATTTAGCGTGGTGGGCGATGCCGCCGAGCTAGCCACACTGCGTCAAGCCAAAGTAGACAAGGCCGACTGTCTGCTCGCCGTCACAAGCGAAGACAATATCAATCTGATGGTGGCGCAGATTGCTAGAACTGTTTTTGAAATTCCAATTGTGCTTGCTCGCGTTTTTGATCCCGATCGCGAAGCAATTTATCAAGAGCTAGAGATTGATACGATTAGTCCGACTCAACTTTCTGCCGACCTATTTTTGCAAAGGCTAGGCGAGCGTTTTGAGAATCAAAGTCAGCAAAGTGCTAAGTAGGCAGCAAAATGAGAATTATTTTGATTGGGACCGATAAGCTGACCTATTTTTTGGGTCGGCGATTTGCCAGCAAAGGATATTTTTTGACCATCATCACCCCTGAAGAAGAGAATGCGATCGCACTTTCTCGTAAGCTAAAGGCAACAGTGCTAACGGGCAATGGCAGCGATCCGGCTATGCTTCAAGAAGCAGGCGCGTATCAGGCAGATGTGCTGCTGGCACTAACGCCAAAGGATCAGGACAACCTGATCGCCTGCCAGATCGCTCAAGACCGCTACGGTGTGCCCAAGACAGTGGCGCTAGTCAACGATCCAGAAAACCGAGAGATCTTTGAAGAGCTAGGCGTGAGCGTGGCTTTTTCAGCGACTGAAGTGCTCGGCTCGATGATCGAGCAGCAGACAGCGAGCGCGGATATTCGCAATCTAGTACCCGTGACCGATAGCGGAGTGACGATTACAGAAGTTGTCTTAGCAGAAAACAGCCCTGCGGTCGGCTCGGCCATCAAAGATTTGAAACTGCAAGGGGCCGTCGTGGCCTGCGTCGTTCGGCGAGGCCGGGTGCTATTGGCGCAGCGGCGCAGCTATTTGCATGCGGGCGATCGCGTCTTGCTAATCAGCGAAAGTGACAGATATGGTCAGGCTCAAAAAGCCTTGACTGGTGAGGGGGCCTAGAACATGCGTCATCAGAGCTTTTTGCGACAACGGTATCAAGCGATCTTGGGCTATACCGGACTTACCTGTGCGATCGCGGGTCTTTGCATTTTGGCACCGCTTTTGGCCCTTTTTGCCTACCCCGAAGAAGCCAATCTGGCCTGGGGGTTTCTCTTGCCAGGACTGGGCTTGAGCGGATTGGGTGTCATTCTGTGGCGATCGCTCGCGCCCAAGTCTGGAGCGACGCTGACCCTACAAGAAGGGTCGGTCATCGTCGTACTCTCATGGTTTTTGGCCGTGCTATTTGGCACGGTGCCGTTTCTAACCGTGGGCGGGCTGAACTTTACGCAGGCCGCTTTTGAATCGACTAGCGGCTGGACGACAACTGGGCTATCGGTAGTCGATGTCACCGCGACGTCTAATTTGATTTTGCTGTATCGCAGCATTATGGAATTGTTTGGCGGGGCCGGACTGGCGATTATTACCTTGAGTGCGATCGCCGGCCCAGTCGGGGCGAGTCTTAGCAGCGCTGAAGGTCGCGCCGAGCAGCTTGCGCCCAACGTTCGGCGCTCGTCTAAGCTGGTGGTAATTATCTACAGCAGTCTGTGCGCGATTGGCATCGTGGCGCTGCGAATCTCTGGCGTCGGCTGGTTTGACGCGGTCAATCACTCTTTTGCGGCGCTCTCAACCGGCGGTTTTTCTACCCGCCCAGATTCGATTGGCTACTGGGATAGCCCCTTCGTCGAGGCGGTGACCATCGTTCTGATGCTGTTTGGCGGTCTAAACTTTGTCACTATCTACCTGCTGCTGACGGGCAGTATCAAATCTGTCGTTCGCAACGGTCAGGTGCGATTGCAGGCATTTATGATTCCGCTGGTCGCCGTGATTATCTTTTTTGGCTCTGCTATCGGGCTATACCCTACGTTGGGCAAGGCCGTTCGCGTCTCTATTTTTGAAGCGGTGACCGCGCTGACTACGACCGGATTTTCTACCGTTGGCTATGGCGATTGGAACAGCCTGCCCTGGATCGGCATGATTGTGCTGATGCTGATTGGCGGCGGGGCGGGCTCGACAGCAGGCGGCATCAAGCAGCTAAGAATCTATATTCTCTATCGCGCCTTGATCTCAGAATCTAAGCAAATGCTGCTGCCAAAAGGTGCCATCAATGAAACTCAGATATGGCAGGGAGAACAGCGTCGATTCTTGCAGGCAAAGCAGATTCGCCAAGTCTCGCTGTTTGTTTTTTTGTATATGGCGATTTTCTTTATCGGCAGCGCCATCATGATGGGCTACGGCTATTCCTTGCAAGATAGCTTATTTGAATACGCTAGCGCGATGGGAACGGTCGGACTGTCTGTGGGGGTAACGGCTGCCGACGCCCCTGTTGGCATGCTGTGGGCTGAGACCGTCGGCATGTTCTTAGGCCGTTTGGAGTTCTTCACAGTGTTTGTTGGAGTCGCTTGCATGATTCGAGACTTCGGGCCGATGGTCAGCCGCCAGACTAAGCCCTCTTCCTAGCGAATTGCCACTGCGTAAATTGTAGTAACCGCCGGATGCATCCGGCGATTGCTGACCACTTAGCTCTATATGCAATATGCACACGCGGGTCATGCACACGCGGGTCTCACCAATTGAAAATGTGCAGAGCTAAGTGGCAAAAGCTATAACATCTCGTGAGTTGATATTTTGCTAGCCACCATCCTTTCGATCAACTCCTTTGTAGTTGCTAATTTCCTTTCTAATCCGATCACTGACCCGGTCGCTATCTTCTTAACAATCCTGGCAATTATGCTGGTCGCGCCGCTGCTATTCGAGCGACTGCAGCTACCAGGTATTGTCGGGCTAATTCTGGCAGGGGTGGTGGTCGGCCCTGATGGACTAGGGCTGCTAGAGCGCGATGGCACGATTGTGCTACTAGGCACCGTGGGCCTGCTGTTTTTGATGTTTATGGCTGGGTTAGAAACCAGCCTAGATGACTTTAAAGAAGATGGTGATAAGGCAACTCTGTTTGGGATCGCGACGTTTCTAATTCCGCTGGTGATCGGAACAGGGGCGATGCTAGCGCTAGGCTACGGCTGGCTAGCGGCGATTCTGGTGGCGTCTTGCTTTTCTTCGCATACGCTGCTGGCACTGCCCGTGCTAAACAAGCTAGGGATTATGCGGGCCTCTGCCGTCTCGGTGACGCTAGGGGCGACTTTAATTACGAATGTTCTAGCGCTGCTGACTCTGGCCGTTATTATCAAAGCCGATGAGGGTAGTCTGACGCTCTCCTTTTGGCTGTTTCTAATTCCGGCGCTGACTATATACACCGTAGCCTGCCTGTGGGGCGTGCCCATTTTGGGCCGTTGGTTTTTTCACAGGTTCGGCCATGATGAAAACGCTGAATTTACTTTTGTGCTAGCGACGCTGTTTGTCGTCTCCTATGCGGCCAGCGTGATTGAAATAGAACCGATTATTGGGGCGTTTCTAGCGGGCATCGCGCTAACGCCGCTGATTCCACAAGTTAGTCCGCTGATGAACCGAATTCAGTTCATTGGCAACGCGCTGTTTGTGCCTTTTTTCTTGATTTCGGTCGGCATGCTAATTGATCCAGTGGCGCTAATTCGTCAGCCTCGGGTGCTGCTGATCGCTGGAGTGATGATTGGTGCGGAGATAGTGGGCAAATACGCGGCGGCTTGGATAGCGGGCAGGCTATTCGGATTTCGATCGCCAGATGTGATGGTGATGTTTGGGCTATCGATTGCTCAGGCGGCTTCAACGCTAGCGGCGATTACGGTGGCGTTCAACATTGGGCTAGTCGATCAGCTCACTGTCAATGGCGTGGTGGCAATGATTTTGGCGACCTCGATTATATCGCCCTGGATCGTGCAGCGCTGGGGAAGAAAAGTGGATGTGGTGGCCCCTAAGTCTGAAGGCGCACCCCAGGCGCTGATGCGGCGCGTTTTGGTAACCGTAGCCAACCCTAGCACGGAAGATACCTTGCTAAATTTGGCCATCATTTTGGCCAGAGCAGGAGAGGGGACGCTGCTGCCTTTGAATGTTATTTGCGATCGCAAGCGAGCGGTTTCAGCAGCGGACAAAAGGCAGCAAGTAAAGCTCTTAGAAACAGCAGAAGATATTGCTCATGCGACGGTGACCAAAGTAGAGCCGATTGGCCGAGTAGACGACGCCATCGATAAAGGAATCTTGCGGACGGCGGTAGAGCAAGATGCGAGCCTAATCGTCTGCGGCTGGAAAGGCTATTCCAGCTACAAAGACAACTTTTTTGGCGATGTGCTAGATACGGTTGCTTCTAGAGCGCAGGTGCCTGTACTGGTGACCCGATTTGTTTATCCCATCTCAAATACGGGGCGGATTATTTTGGCGGTCAACCGGCAGCAGGCGCTCTCAGAGAACTTCGCGCCGACGCTGGAGATTGTTCAAACTATCGCCAATGAGCTCAAGTCTACGCCCCAAGTGCTGATTGTCAGCGGTCGCAGGCAGTCTCTTTTGGACAAGGGGGCGCTATGTGAAATCAGCCCAGAGATCACAGTCGAACAGGTCAAAGGATCTTTGTTCAAGCGCATCTCCAAACGCATACAGCCCAACGATTTGCTTGTACTAGAAGTCAATACCAGCAAAAAGCAGATAGCAGGCATGCCAGCGATTGGCTATATCCCTGAAGAAGTAGTGCGATCGCATCCCAACGTCTCTATCCTCGTCGCTCACTACCCTTTACCAACTAAGCCCAAACACCAGCCCAAACGTCAGGCCAAACGTTAGGCCAAACAATGATTCACCTCTAGAAGACAGCGTTCTCACTATTGACCAAATCCACCTCAGTCGTTTGATCTTCAGTCACCTCCACTGAACTGTAGCTACCATCACCCTGAAAGCTATTGAGATAGAGATCTTCTTCGTACTGAGCAAGTACCGTATACTCTCCTTCTGGCAGTCCAACGGCAAACCTTCCTTCAGCATCGCTCGCTACCCAGCCAATCAAACCCGGATGCTCTCTAGCTTCTGCTAGCGCCCAGCGAGGAGACATATTCTGGACTTTGCCAGAAAATATCCACACCTGAGTACTCACCAGCTCAGTCGCCTGACCATTTTGGCTAGGGCTAGAACCGGGCATATGGTTGCCGCTTAAGCGCTGCACAGTACCGACAATGCCTTGAGATTCGGCAGGCAGCGTCTTTTGATCTAGCGTGCTTGGAGAAGGAAGCTCAACCGCTGGGCGAGAAGACATAGAATCATTCGGGGGAACTGATAGGGAAGATGATGGCGCGCCTGAGTGCGATTCTAGCTGCGAGCAGGCAGCCGCAGAAAGCCATAAAGCTATCAAGCACACAGGGGTTAATAGAAACCGACTGCGGAAGTTCTTATACAAGGGCTGTTACCTCATGGCTGATACGGCAATCTTTTCGCAGTGTCTACAAGCAAAGCCTAAGGCAGCTTGGTAGCCGAGTCCATTAGGATTTTGCGAACCTGAGCATGGGTTAAGTTTGGCTTTGCCTGTAGTAACAATGCTACTACGCCTGCCGAGTGAGGCGCGGCCATAGACGTGCCGCTATAACGGCTGTAGTTCTCATCGGGCGTTGTAGATAGAACGTCTACGCCTGGAGCAGTAACGTAGCGCATATTCGCGTCATAGCCTGCTGGATTGGAGAAGCTGGCCGCAGTGCGATCGCTATCTAGTGCGCCGATGGCAATGCCGTAGTCAATCGCATAGCGTGCTGGGAACATAGGCTGAGTAGCTCCAAAAAGTCCGCCTTCATTTCCAGAAGCTGAAACAACAATTACATCTCGCTCAGACGCATAGCGCATCGCCGCGAGCACATCTGGCGCAGAAGAACTGCTACCCAAACTGAGATTGACAACATCTGCGCCATTGTCTACCGCATATCGAATACCTGCGGCAACGTCAACATAAAAGCCAGAACCGGCTGCATTCAAAACCTGGATTGGCATGATCTGAGCGTCATAGGCCACGCCTGTCACCCCAATATTGTTTTTGGCAGAAGCAATCGTACCCGCGACATGTGTGCCGTGGCTGTTTTCATCCATTGGATCGTTGCTGTCGTTGACAAAGCTCCAGCCGCGAATATCGTCTATATAGCCGTTGCGATCATCGTCTATACCGTTGTTGGCAATTTCGTCTTTGTTCCTCCAGATGTTCTGGCGGAGCTCGCTATGGTTGTAGTCCACACCCGAATCTACAACCGCTACAACAATGCCTTTCCCGGTATAGCCTTTAGCCCAGGCTTCAGGCGCGTTAACCATATCTACGCCCCAGTTATTGCCACCTAGATCGCGGACGTCTTTCAGTGGAGTAGTTCGACCCAGCGCGGTAGCGATCGCATCCGCAGCGTTGATTAGCCCATAGCCATAGGTACTATCAAATCCCTCTGGCACATCCTCAGCCGCTAGAGACAGTTGGTAGGTTGACAGCGGATTGTCTGGCCCTAAGAGCGAACTGCGAGGCGTCAGCCGGATATAGTAGACGCCCGCATCTAGCAGCGCATCTATACTCTCTGGACTATCGTTATAGCGCGACGAACTCTCAATGACCCTGCCACTACTATCGAGTAGCTTGACATTAATATTGTCATTTAGCTCGGTCACACTTAGGCTAAATCCCTGTCTCTTTTTGAGTTCAAAGCGGTAGTAGTCCTCTTTGTCATCACCCGCTCCCAACAGATCGCTAACAGAACGACTGCGATTCAAAACACCTAGGTCACGAGCTTTCTCTCTTGTATTACCAGCGCCGTCTGCAATAGATAGCGGGGTGGTAGACAGCGATAAAGTATAGTCAGTATCGCGGCTGTAATAGGGATTCACATAGACGCGAACATAATACGTGCCGGGGTGCAACGACTTCAGCATGCCTTCAGGCAATATGCCTTCATGCTGAGAAGACCGAAGGCTAGTACCGCTACTGTCATATAGTTCGACGCTGGCAAGCGCCCCTAGATCGCCTAGGGATACTTCTAGCTGACTGACTTTATTAACGTTAAAGCGATAGTAGTCATTTTTGTTGTAAGGCCCTACAAAGCTTTGGAAAGAGCGCTGTTTACTGAGTCGGCCCATATTAAACGCAGTCGCAAACGTGTTGCCTGCTTGGTTCGAGCGCTCTGTTGCCGATAGATCTAGCGTGTAGTCTGCGCCTATAAATGAGAAATAAGGAGAAACGTTTACATAGTAGGTTCCCGCTGTCAGCGCCACCCTAATGCTCTCATCGCGGCCCGAAACCCAAGCAGAATTGGCGATCGCACTGCCGCTACTGTCTAATAGCTGCGCGTCCACAGGCCCACTCAATACGCCTAAGATCAGGCTAAAGTCGCTGTCTTTTTCTAACGTGAAGCGGTAGTAGTCATTTTGATTGGTAGATCCAAGCGAGTTCTCAAAGGAGCGGCTGCCGCTAAAGCTGCCAAGATCGCCAGCGGTATCTAATGTATCGCCTGGTCTAACGTTCGGATTTGGTGAAGACAAAGCTGCCGTTGCAGATAGCTGAAGTTTGTAGGCGGTATCGGACTGTTTATGCGAGAAAACCTTTATGAGGTAGTCGCCTGCTGCCAAAGTTCGCTCGATACTTTCAGCGTCTGTTCTCTTATTAGCAGACTTTTCAATTGTCTTTCTGTCACTGCTGAGTAGCCTCACATTGGCATTTTCTCCCAACCCAGTCAGCGATAGGCTAAATTTACTCTCCTGTGAGAGACTAAAGCGATAAAAGTCGTTTCGATCATTTCTGCCAACAAAGTCTTTGACTCGGGTAGACTGGTTCAAAACACCTAAATCGCGGGCCCTTCCAGGAGTATTTCCCGCCCGGTCAGGTTTAGAAGAACCCGCAGCAGCCTCAGACAGCATTAGTCTGTAGTCTGTGTTAGCTTTCTGAGTATTCGAGAACTCTTTGACAAAAGAATCTTCCTCTATCAAAACTCTATCGAGACTTTCGGATTTATATTCTGGCTGAGTAGACTTGGCGATCGCATCACCTTGACTATTGAGCAGCATCGTTGTAGCAACAGATTGAGACAGACCCGTCAGGGGATCCAATGTGCCGATGCCGCTGGCATCATACACAACGCCTGTATGAGCGGTAGACTGCTCAAAGGTTGTCTCACCAAAAGCTATCTCACCAAAGGCCATCTCACCAAAAGTCATCTCCCTATTGGCCTTACTGCTAGTCTCACTACTGGCCAGCGCCCCAGCTAAGTCGATCGGTTCTGGTCTGTTCAAAGCTAGTGAAGATTGGTTTTGAAGTGACTCTAAAATAAGATCAGGACTAGTCGATTCGGCTAATGGGAAAGTCCCTTTAGTCGCCAAAAACATTGACTCAGAAGACGAAGGCTCAAACAACATCACGAATTACCCTGCACATAAAACTTCTAATCACTCACGGCAAGCGACCGATCCCACTCAACAATCCCACTCAACAGTCCCTCTTTAGGCCCCTTTTCAAGAAAGACAGTCGGTCAGCTAAGCGTGGCGTAAATGACTGCTTTATTGTAGCTAGAGGCGCAAAGAAATTAACACCGCATAACAAATTCATAACGGATGAACAACAGATTCATAACGGATAAATAACAGATTCATAATCGGCGATCGCTACTATTCTCAAAGCCCGCAGCAACCGGTTGTAGAAAAACATGTCTAATAGAAACTGACAAATCAAAATAGCAACTTCTGTTTAGATTGAGGTCTAAGTCTTGACGTTTTCTCTAACCTGACGGCGACGTGTTAAGAAATATGAGAAACGTAAACAGTCGTAAAAAATCAATAAGGAGAATTAAAATTATTGACATTATTGGCCTGTCTTGCTGACTAGACAGCGCTTCTTAGACTAAGTGTCTTATCCTTCGTTTCATTTTCCGCAACCGTTCTAGTGCCTCATTAAGCAGGCTCTATTCTAGAAATTCAAAGAGATCCACTACCAAAACAGCTAAAAGCAGCTCTATGAACAAGCTCGCCCTTAATAGACTTCTAGCCCTACCGCTTATCTTAGGTACGCTTTCTGTCTCAGGACTAGGTAAAACTGTCTTGGCCCAGTCTTGGGGAATCATGACTCCGCCTGCTAATGACGCGGCTAATGACGAGACTGTGAATAACCAAGCTGTGAATAACGAGGCTGTCAGCGATGGAACTGTCGATACGACCGCTAATACAAGAGAACCTGCCCCGCTAATTGCAGACATAGCTAACTACGAACAATACGGCGAGGTCATCGACCGCACCAAGTCTATGATCCACGACTCTCAGGCGCAGCAGCTTGCAGACGAAAAAGGGCTGCAGATTATGGACGTGACCTGGGAAGATACGGGCCGCTACGATAACTCTGCCGTTGGCCCTAATATCAGTGATATGACTATTCAAGTCGAGCACCGCGATCCGCGA
Organism: cf. Phormidesmis sp. LEGE 11477; assembly: GCF_015207105.1. GTDB lineage: Bacteria > Cyanobacteriota > Cyanobacteriia > Phormidesmidales > Phormidesmidaceae > Phormidesmis. The sequence goes on along the minus strand of NZ_JADEXO010000003.1, from coordinate 61,293 downwards.
TCTGACCAGTCGCAGCTACACTTGATGCCTGTGATTCGCTATCCTAACTTTAGCGATCGCACTGCCGATATTCCCTTACAAAATCTCTCTGTTCTGACAGGCAATGAAAAAGGTGAAGACGTAGAATCTACTCAGCTCGCAGACGTGCTAGAAGATCTGCGGCGCTACCTGAGCGAGCCAGATTCTTGGGCGGGTCGTAGAAATTCTTTGCTAGCCGAACGCGATTCTCATATCTTAGTCAGCGCACAGGCGGCATTTCTACCCATTCCTGCAAACGGAGAAGCCACCTTTAATCCCGTTTTGTTCAACTATCAGTCTTATCCGGGTGACCCGGCGGTGCTGACTATATTGGCGACTCGCGAGGGCACTAGCGTCACGGTCATTGACAATCAAAGAGACGGCTTTGATACTGGGCGCACCTGGGGGCAAAGATTGTTCTTTAATCAGAATGGCGATCGCGCTTCTTTGACGGGAAAACGCATCAGCGACTTTCGCACCGAGCAAGCTGAACAAGCGGAAACGCTCGAACTTCCGCCTGTCGAAGTGTCAGAAGAGGCCGGGCTCAATATGGTGATGCTGATCCAGGTGCCGCTTAAACAAAAAGAACCCTTCGGCAACTTCGGCGCTCAAAGTGACCTGATGATGCTAGAATCTGCTGCCCCTGAACCTACCGCGCTTTCCAGCAACCGTAGCAATGTCGAAGCGGCTGTCATCAGCCATGGCGAAGTCGAAGGGCCGTTTACCGAAATTGACAACCTCGCCATAGAACGCGATCCAAACTTTCCGATTCGTGTCACCATTCAGTTCTACAAAGCTACCGATAACGGCGTTGTCTCCGCAGCGGACCTAGCCGAAATCGACGAGCAGATTCAGCGAATCTACGACGATGCCGACTATGTGGGTAGCCTGGTCACCGATGGCCGTACGGGTCGCCCAACCGAATACGAAGGCAATCATCAAGAGCCCGAAGACTGGTGGGAAGAATTCTGGAAGCACAGCGAAAACCGTCAGGGAATGGGCCGGGAGGCGGCTTTAGAGCTGCTGAGAAGATTGCGAGGTCAGTAGTCGATAGCAGGATTATTGGCCCGCCGATGCATCTATCTCAAAAGTAATAAGGCGCGATCGCCACGTCGCTCTATAGTTTGTGACAGCCAAATACACTCGACTGAACACAGTTAACTATCGACATGACCCTCTCTTTCGCTAGGCAGACCCTTCGCTATCTGCCTTTGATCACAATAGCGCTACTAGGTTCTGCTGGGTCTGCTCAGTCGGCTGAAGTGATTGCTGGGCCGACCGGAGCGCAGCTGGCTGTGGGTCAACTACCCAACGGTAGCTACCGATTCTGTAGCGAAAGACCCGATGAAGCCGGTCAAGCGATGGGCGCTTGCTTTCGGTTTAGAAAGGAGGCAGAAAACATCACTGGCACCTACTACTATCCCAATACAGGAGCCAGCATCTGCTTTAGAGGCCAGGTGAACAACAACACGTTTAGCGGCCAGGCGATCGAACGATTTTCTACCGGAGAAACCCCGCCAGACGATTTCTCACAGGCTCAGCTATCAAATTGGGATGCAGGCTTTTTGCAAGTAGGCAATGGTTTGTATGTCGATCGGCTAGAACGACGCGACGCCATTTTGTATCGCAGTGCCCTGCTCAACCTGAATAATTTCTATCAGTACAATGCGGGTAAGATTGCTGCGCCTATAAGCTGTCTAACTCGCCCCGGCAGTATCGTCAGCGTCGCCCCAGACTTCAATGATCTAAGAGAAGTAGGTGCTTCTGCTTATTATAATCAGCCTGTCTATCTGGATTTCGGCAGCATTGAGCCTGTTCCGTCTAGTACCGATACCTATTTCTATACAACCCTGATCGGCAGACCCAACCGCCTGAGTGAGACCGAATACCAGGTGGACTGTCAAAACTTGGAAAACGTTCAGGTACTGCGATCGCGCTACTACGACGGTGACGGCGATCTGCAAGAGCTAGAAGTCGTCAACAAAGCCGTTCCTGTCCATCAAGGCAGCCCCTTCGCCGCGCAGCGCTACGCCGCCATCCGCCACGTTTGCCAAGAATACGCCCAGCTCGATATCGATCCAGGCATCGACGCCGCTAGCTATGAACGCTATCGTAATCAGCGCTTTCGCTATAGCCTGCTCTACCCTAGCGGCATTTTGACTCCACAAGGCGAATCGGCTGATGGTGCGGGTCAAACATTCCTCGATGCGGCGGGCGATATCTCGGTGCGCGTCTACGGTGAGCCCAATCAGTCAGAGACGCTCGTAGAGCGCTACGAACAAGCTCAGACGGCTCAGCGTACAACCTATCGAGCGATTACCGACAATTTCTTTGTGGTTTCAGGCACAGATAACGGCAAAGTGGTGTATCGCAAAACGCTGCTAGAAGACGATATTTTTAAAGTATTAGAGATCGAGTACGACCAAGCGCTGCGGCGAGAGTTTGGCCCGGTGGCACAGGCGATCGCAGATTCCTTTGCGTCCATCGTGCCAGAGGCGGGTCTTCGTCAGCTGCCTGAGGCTGTTCAAACCGCAGTCTTAGAGTTGGCCTCTACCGACACAGAAGCAGAATCGGGTGTGTTTGAGATTGTTTCTGTTGAAGAAGAGACTTGGTCTGATGGTTGCTTAGGTCTGCCGCAGCCAGATGAAGTCTGCACGCAGGCGCTGGTTCCAGGCTGGCGAGTGAAGGTAGAAGCTAATCTGCCAGGTGGGCTGATTCAATTCACCTATCGAACCGATGAAACGGGCGATCGCATTCGGTTTGAAGGCTAGCTAGAAGGAAGCGTAGCCGTTACAGCTGAGAGAGGGCGCGCTGTCTCTCGGTGGCTTGAGTCGTCAAAGGAACATAAGTCATATTCGAAACAACAACAAATACAACCAATCCAATGAGAGGACAAATCAGGGTAGGAAACCCGTCAAAACTCTCTGAAAACAAGCCATTGGGGATATAGAACAGCGTATTTTCGGCCCCAAAAACCGTAGGCGTGAGCGCAAACAAGATAATCCGCGTGACAGAGCCGACTAGAATACAGGACAGTGCCCCCTGCCAAGTTGCTTTTGACCAGAATAGCCCGCCAGTCAAAGGCACCACGAGCCCCGCAAAACTAAGGTCAAACGCCAGCGAAAGCAAAACGCCGGTTTGCGGAATTCGAAGCGCAAAGAGAACGCCTACCAACGTGATTGCAACAGCCATTAGCCGGGTGATTTTTAATAGCTGATCGCTACCGCCGCCTGGCCCAGCATGGCCATCGTGACCGTGGCGAATACCCATGACATTGTGAGCAATCACTGAAGAGGTGCCTAGAATAGCCCCATCTGCCGTAGAGAGCGATGCGGACATAATCGACATCACCACCAGCAGTCCGAGGAAAGCGGGAACCACACTACCGAGCAGCGCGAAAAGCACAGGCCCATCAGGAACGACGCCAGCCTGCTCTAAGATTCGGTTGGCAGATAGCGCCACCAAAGAAAACGGAATACCGATGACCAGCGTGCCTGTACCGCCAATAAAGCAAGCACGCCGCGCCGTTTCAGGGCTATCTGCCGCGAATATTCTAGCCATAAAGTCGATGGCCGCCAGGTTACCAATACCCAAAGCCAGTATGGTTGCCCAGTTAATCACCGCGCCAGACTCGGGCATGGTGAGTTGCTCTAGATCCAAAGGTCCTAGACCAGCCGGAACTGTCAAACCAAAATTAGCTGCGATGAACCCTAGCAAAAGGAGAGAGCCAAAGAATGCGATCGCCACTTGAATCGCATCGGTGTAGGCCACTGCAAACAACCCACCAGACACGGTATAAACCAGTACCAAAGCAGCGAGCAGCGTGACGCCGCCAAAGTAGCTCAGTCCTAGAAACGTTTGAAATAGATAGCCGCCCGCTACCAAGTTGCCTGCCAGCAACAACGAGAAACTCACGACCATAATCAGGGCAGCGACTATCTCAGTCAGGCGGCTGTATTTGACGCGGTAAAAATCGGGGAGCGTAATTAGCCCCATCCGATTGAGCGGTTTAGCATAAAAAAGTCCGGTTAAAAACAAACACAGGGCCAGTCCTACTGGCAGTGAAGCTCCTGCCCAAAAGCCAAACTCAGAAGACAAATCTGTATTGCCCAAAGTTGCGTTCGAGTCTACGGACTGAGCCATCAAAGTAGCAGCAGCTAGCGGTAGCACCAGACCTCGACCTGCCACCAAAAAGTTCTCACTATCTCCTTTAATTTGTTTGGAGGCCCAAACGCCGACTCCCAAGGTACCTAAGAGAAATATAATAATTCCCCAAAACAAAATCGGATTTTCCATCTGTTGAATTTCCTGTTTTGAACTCGATTACGGCCAAAGACGTGCGAACTATACGGGACTAAGCAACAACCCAAAATAAAAAAGCCCAGGAAAGAACGCTCACTCATCCAAGTGATATAGTTCCTCCCGGGCTTTTATCCCGCCGTGAACCCAGCAATCAAAGACCGCGCAGGCTGCCTCTCTCGGACCAGACACCTCATCACAAAACTGAGTGAGATCGGAACCCTAGAAGCCAATATTTTTTAATGAGACAGAGCTATAAACACCTTTCTTCCACTTTTCAGAAAAAGACTAGACCCTACAACCTTGTTGGTTAGCGGGACTCTTTGATGTATCGACTCTTGCTATGTTCGCAATCTAACAACAGTCCTATCGGCACAAAAGTGTCGCTTGATACGGATAATCTGCTATCAGCAGCATTTGTCACAGTATCATCACATAAGACAAGTATTGTTAACGATAGCTTGACCGACAAAGAGGCTTCGTCTTATAGTGAGGCCGATTAAAACATAAGACTTCTAGGGTTCCGGTCGAGTTGTTGTGCGCGATGCCTGGGTCGAGAGAAGTCAGGTCAGTCATAATGACTGACTCACACGGCGGGATAAAAGCCCGGGAGAAATTGTAAGAGTGTTATTCACTCCTAATTTCTCTCGGGCTTTTATCTTGGATAATTCCTCGTGGACAATTCCACTGCTGCTGCCAACTTAATATTTGATTTTTAGACTTTAATCTTCTGCTTTTTCTCAATTGCGTTCGAGGTTTTCCCATGACAACTGATTCTTCTAATAATCCTGAATTTCAGAGTCCAAACGGACTGTCTGAAGCAGAGCAAGCGCTAGAACGAGAGGCTCAGCTTCCCCTCACTGGCTGGCAGCAGGAAGTAGATCAAGGTTTGACTTATGGATTAGAAGCTGCTGAAAGTATTCGCGATCGCACCATATCCACATTCTCTAGAGGAGAACTCCCCCACTACGCAGGCATCAATACCTTCATGAAGGCTCCCTACATAGAGGATGTTCGCCTTGTCGGTGACTACGATGTGGCGATTGTGGGCGTTCCTCACGATTCCGGTACCACCTATCGCCCAGGTACTCGCTTCGGTCCCCAGGGCATTCGTAAAATCTCGGCGCTCTATACACCCTACAATTTTGAGCTGGGCGTCGATCTTAGAGAGCAGATCAAACTCTGCGATGTCGGCGATATTTTCACGATTCCTGCCAATAACGAGAAATCGTTTGACCAAATCTCTAAAGGGGTCGCTCACGTTTTTCAATCCGGCGCTTTACCCATTCTCTTGGGCGGCGATCACTCTATTGGGTTTCCTACAGTTCGAGGCATCTGTCGTCATCTAGGGGATAAAAAAGTAGGCATTATTCACTTTGATCGTCACGTCGATACGCAAGAAACCGATCTAGATGAGCGGATGCATACCTGCCCATGGTTTCATGCGACAAATATGGTAAATGCACCCGCAAAAAACCTCGTTCAGCTAGGGATCGGCGGTTGGCAAGTGCCTCGTCCAGGCGTCAAGGTGTGCCGAGAGCGATCGACCAATATCTTAACGGTGACAGACATTACAGAAATGGGGTTAGATGCAGCGGTCGATTTTGCGGTAGAGCGTGCCACCGATGGCACTGACTGCGTGTGGATCAGCTTTGATATTGATTGTATCGACGCTGGGTTTGTCCCAGGAACAGGCTGGCCAGAACCGGGCGGACTGTTGCCCCGTGAAGCACTTTATCTGTTAGGAAAGATTGTGGAAAAAACAACAGTCTGTGGGCTAGAGGTTGTTGAAGTGTCGCCGCCGTACGACGTGAGCGACATGACTGCGCTGATGGCTACTCGGGTCATTTGCGATACTATGGCGCATCTAGTCCTTTCGGGTCAGCTACCCCGTCAGAGCAAGCCTGACTACATCACTGAAACTGCTAACATGAGTCTTGGTAGCGATTGGGAGTAGTCTTTATGCACGAAACCGACATGACCAAAGCTCTGATTTTGACCGTAAAAGACTGGCTATCAGAGCAGTCAGGACACCCTGTAGTAGAGCGAATTCATCTGACGGTAGGTCAGTTCACTTGTGTTGAGCCTGCTAGCCTACAGTTTGCGTTTCGCGCTCAGGTTCAAGGGACATTTTTAGAAAAGAGCGATCTAGTGATTGAAGAGACGCCGCTGCTGGCCTTTTGTCATCCCTGCCAGCAAGAATATCGCCCCGAAATCGGTTTGCAATACGCCTGCCCTGTCTGTCAATCACCTTTAGAAGATATCCTTTCTGGCCGAGAGCTCAAGATCAATCGGGTCGAATTTTCTCAACCGACGTCTGTTTAATAGTTTTCTCTATCTAGGAGATTCGTTCATTATGCACCAAACATTTGACGCGACATTAGAGATGAATTTGCTCCATGCCAATCAGCACGGAGCGGACAAGAATCGTGCTCAGCTAGATAGCTGGGGCATTACCTGTCTGAACTTGATGAGTAGTCCAGGTTCAGGTAAAACCCAGTTACTAGAGAAGACTTTGCAACAGCTCAACTCTGAGCTTCAAATGGCGGTTATCGAAGGCGATATGACTACTCAGCTAGATGCTGAGCGCCTTCGTAGATGCGGCGTTCCTGTTATTGCTATCAACACGGGTAGAGCCTGCCATCTAGACTCTAGGATGGTAGCTGGCGGTCTGCTTCAATTTGCCAACGAGCAACAGCCTAATGAGTTTGATCTAGTCTTTGTTGAAAATGTTGGAAACCTAGTGTGTCCAGCAGAGTTTGAAGTAGGAGAACATGCAAAAGTTGCGCTGTTGAGCGTTACCGAAGGCGAAGATAAGCCGCTGAAATATCCGATTATGTTTCGAGAAGCAGACTGCTTGCTAATTACCAAGATAGATCTAGCGCCCTTCTTAGAGATAGATATCGAAACTATCGTAGCCAACGTCCGTCAGATAAATTCTAAAGCGGATATCTTTCTAGTCTCTGCCAAAACGGGTGAAGGCTTAGATCACTGGCTCGATTGGATACGACAGAAAACGCCAGCTAGCTGCTGCTGATAGCGACGACTCCAGATCAGTCCAAGCTCATATCAGTCCCAACTCATATCAGTCCCAACTCATATCAGCCCGAATTCTTTGACAGCAGGTATAAAGTTTTTGTTTTCGTGGCTAGGTCTACTCAGCTTGATCAGAGCAAACCGCTGTAACTCGCTGAGCTGGGCCCACTGATCTAGTGTTAACGGTACCTGCTGTTCGGCAAATTTATTACATACCGCTTTCGGCACACACGATAGATCGGCCCACGGCGGCTGTGGTTGAGTCGCTAGCGTTTTAGCTGGCGTACCGGTCTGAGCCGTAATTAGCGCCTGCAGTTTCTCTTTGTAAATCCGAGCCTCGGCGGCTGACTGGCAGGGCCAATCTACCAGAGCCTGCCGCTCAGCCTGAGTAAAATGATTCCAATGCTCTAGCTTTAGCTTGACGCCGCAAGTATCTAAGTGATGGCGAACGACCATTGGAATACAGCGCAGCGATCCGACAAAATCTTGCTCAAACTCAAAGAAAGGTGACGCCATAAAGCTGACCAGAAGAAAAAATAGGTTATGAGGAATATTTTTGAAAAATATTGCGCGTTTGCCCTTTTGACGCTTTCGCAAACGTTAAGGGAGCTTTATAGTATTAATGAGTGGTTACTCTCATGTCGCAGCAATACTTGCTAACGAATGTAAAGTTTTGCTGCGACATGACTAGTTTATTTGAGTGAGATTGACTACATTATGAGCAATCTGGTTAGCGACTAGCTTTGTATAGCTGGTTAAAGCGTGGACTTATCCTTCGTAATAGCCGTTTAATCATACGACTTTTTAGTCGCACAGCCTTATAGAGAGCCTTTTAGGGGCCAGTTGAACTTTATGGAAACGCTTGAGTTTGTAATTTATCCAGACGGACGGGTAAAAGAAGTCGTCACCGGCATCGTCGGCGCATCTTGCGCTGAAGTCACTGCTGCAATTGAAGCTCAGCTAGGTGACGTTGTAGCCAATGAGAAAACCTCTGAGTACTATGCTCAACCGGTCCAGGTGTCTAGCACTACTCGTTCATCTGTTGGCGGTTTCACCCAAAACTTTGCCCAAGCTCAGGTCTCTAGCCGCTGGTAGCAGCTTACTAGTAGCAGTGGCCTACTAGCCATGCTCGCCTCTCGACACTGCCTTGGCCATATTATCGCCTTGTTCTTACCATCTTTCACTTTACTTACTGTTTGTTTAGCCGGGTTCTAAAATGTCTCATTTCAGCCAAATTAAAACTAAGCTTCGTAACCTTTCTTCCTTACAGCTAGCGCTAAGCGATGCAGGCGTTCGTTGGCAAGCTGGCCCTAAGGCAGTCAGAGGCTATCAAGGTGATACTCAGACTGCAGAAATCGTCATTGAGCAAGACAATGGCTACGATGTCGGCTTTAAGCAGGATCTAGAAACCGGTAACTACGAACTGGTAGCCGATCTGCAGTATTGGAAGCAGCCGCTGTCTGTGCAAGGCTTTTTGAACAAGGTGACCCAGCGCTACGCTTACCATACTGTCTTGAATGAGTCTGTTGGCCAGGGCTTTCAAGTTTCTGAGCAGGCGACTAATGAAGATGGCTCTATCCGCCTGGTGCTTCAGCGCTGGGGTGCTTAGGCTGAAGTGCTTAATTGGAGTAGCAGAGCTGAGTAGCCCTAAAGCTAGGTGACCTCAAAGCCACGTGATAGATGCCAGGTGATAGATAAAGCTAGCTAAAGTTAGGGAGTTAGAAGGTGAGGACGTGCGTTTGAGTGAGGATAGCACGAGTGTCTGAGAGTCAAGGAATCGATCGTTCGGGTCTGGAGCCAGAATTAGGTGGACAGCTACGATCTGCTCAGCAGCGTACAGGCTTGGAACCTGAGCTAGGAGGCGCTTTTAGGCAAAATGGTGTCTATGTAGACGAGATCTCTTGTATTGGCTGTACGCACTGTGCCCACGTTGCTCGCAACACGTTTTATATAGAGCCTGACTATGGCCGAGCCCGAGTGATTCGCCAAGATGGTGATTCAGAAGCTTTAGTTCAAGAGGCTATCGATACCTGTCCAGTTGACTGTATTCACCGGGTGGACTATACCGAGCTGAAACAACTGGAGCGCGATCGCCTAACGCAGGTAATCCCTGTAGTGGGTTTTCCCGTCGAGAAGGCAGTTATTACCACCCAAAGGCGTCGGCGCAACGCCAAGCTCCATAGAAAGAACAGCTGATTAAAAAACATCTAATCACTGGACGAATTACGACAAGTATCTCTACTGAGTCTCGATCACCTGCACAGTGCCATCGCTATTTAATACGACGCGCAGGGTCGAACTACTGTCGTCTGCATTGGTTAAGAAAGAAGGAGGAGCGGCGCTGGGAAAGAGGCGATCACGCTGTCGTGCTGCTGCTTCATTAATTGCTGTAAAGCTAACCACTTCCCCTGTTGCCGATAGTTTCAGGTCGTATAGCAGCGCGGCCTCGCCTCCCCCCTGCCAACGCTGCTGAAAATAAGTTTGAACCTGGCCCACCGTAGACGTAGTTTGGGGTATGAATGCAGCAGGCGGCGCGGCGCTCGGTGCTGAAGCAACGGCACTGCGAGCAGGCGCACTACTCATTTCGCTGTGGCTAAGAGATTCGCTTTCAGCGATCTCAACATCGGCTTGTGGTGTTACTTCATCTGTTCCTGACGTATCTAGCTCTAACTCACTTATCTTCAAGTCATCTGCTTCTAGCTCATCGGCTTCTGGCGCTGCCTCAGACTGCTCGGCAAACAACGGCTCTGTATCGGCTTCTGAGATAGCAGGCGATGGTGCGCTAGTTGTTGTCTGCGTAGGATTCTGCGTAGAAGATGGAGGCGCAGGCTCTGTAGCCTGTGCGACTGGATCTCGTGGATCGCGCGTTGGCCTAGCGGGTGTTCTAGGTAGAGGCTCAGTCGCCTGAGTGGATAGGCGGTCAGATGAGAGATTAGGTACAGAAGACTCTGTGTCAGTTATGCCTGTGTCGGCTGTTTCTATGCTGGCTGATTGAGTGTCGGCTGACTGAGTCTCATCCGCCGAAGTATCTTCTTCTAAAGTGGGTTCTAGTGACTGGGCAGTTTCTGATTCAGATACTCTAGCACTGGTCGCTACCTCATTTGCCACCGTCAGGTCTTGCAAGTTGGATTGCCTGTACCAAAGCGCTGTAGTCAAGCCAACAGCCGCTAGAGCAGCGGCGGCTGAGCTGGCCCATCGGTCTACCCGATTTCTCCGTCTGCGCGGGAGGCGTACAACGTTAGTCGATGGATCGGTTTGGCGATCGCGAATCGTTGGGAGCAAAATAACATTTTCGCTAAGCTGTTCCGTCAGCTCTTCTGCCAACAGTGAGGGCAGCGTCAGGATCGCCTGCTCATATTGACTAAGCACTGTATTGAGATCGCAAAGCTGGAGATAGCTCAGCGGCTGCGAATAGTTAAATCCTGAAGGGTAGGTGAACGTCTCAGCACTCAGTGATTCATTTCTGGTTAGCCCACCGAGAGCAGCAACAGCCAATGTCTGACGGGTTTGAGTTTGAATATATTGGGCGATCGATTGAAGTAACGTGCGATCGCCCTCGGCAACTAGCCGCTGAGACGCCTGCCTCTCGTCTGCATGACTACTATCTCTATAGCTCATGGCAGCATCGTCTGATAGCCATAGCCTAAACGTCACACTGTTAGTCACTAGCCGATCTGACCACTGCGATAGCGCTGATGGCTGCACCTCAACTTCTAGCAGGCAGCCACCAGCGATGTAGCGTTGTTTCGTTGGCTCGGCAGCAGGCATAACCATTTAGGAATTGAACGCACCTATCAAACAATAGCGGCTAAGGCAGGGATGATTTCAACTAGTTACGGATATGGAAACAGCCAAACTGCTATGAATAATACCTGTCGTCTTCGGCATCATCTAACGACGGTTCATCTAGCGGCGAGCCATCTAGCGGTTTAGAGGGAGGGACAATTACTCGATAATCTGCTTCATAGACGCCGTCCGGTCCGATTTCGTCAGTCGGCTGGCTCGGATCTAGATAGTCACCTCTGGGTGGATAGTCATCGGCATAGCCATCGGCATAACCATCGGCATAGTCAGCCGCTGCCGATTGCGGCTCCCCGCTTTCATATAGGCTATCGCCGTAGGTGCGTCTACTGCCAGGTTGAGCAGAGCCAGTCTGCGGCAAATCACCATAGTCATCATCAAAATGCTCCCAGCCGTAGTCTAGTTCATCGCTATACGACTCGGTGTAGTCAGACCTAGAAGAAGGTACTGACGGCTGCCGCGCCTCGTTTTGATTATTCCAGCCAGTAGCAATATCATCGGCTATTCGCCCTACGTTAGTGCCAGCGCTCTTGCCAAACTTGAATAGGCTGTCGATACCCTCTTCCACGACCGAAGGTTTGATCGCTTCCCAGTCATTGATGTGCTCTGCAGTTCGTCTCTCACCCCAGTCGTCTCCAACGGGTCTTTCGTCTAGGGGCTGCCTATTAGAGTGCCGCTTATCTGGCCGTTTATTGGAGCCTTCAGACATCGTACCTTCTCGATTCTGACTCTTCTTGCTGACGAAAGGCAAGCTGCTTTTTAATGAGTCAACGAACGTACTGCCTGGTGCCGGCTGCGAGCTATCCTCGACGTCATAGCTCTCTCTTGGCAGATTTTGATAGGTTTCTCTGGTCAAGTCTTGAGGCGAATCTTGAGGTCTAGGTGGCCGGTCAGCAGGCGGGCGGTCAATATCTGGCGCGGGTTCGCTGATAGGAGGGGGGGAAACAAAGGCATCCGAAACGTAGTCCGAATCATAGCTGGACGAGGCATAGCCCGCAGAGGATGGGGTCGATGAAGGCGATGGCGTAGCCGTCGGATACGAGGGTGAGTTACTAGGGCCAGAATCAGGATAAGGCACACGCCGACCCATGGGCTTGTACTTGCTCTGCGGTGGACGCCGCCAGCCGATGAGCCCATATAGTAGCAGCGTGATCAATGCGCCCAGACAAGCTGCGATCGCCAACAGCAACCCGAATGGCACAGCAGGCAAGCCACCCCCCAAGAAAGTGAGCGCAATCATCGGCGTTCTGTTTTGAACAGCCAAGACAATCAAAGCAGCGATGGGTAACAGCAGGATAACCAAACGGGGCATGATTAAGTCTCTCCAAGGTAGGTATCAGTGCTAGGTGCTGACTATTGGACAATGACCCTCAAATGTTGACACGGACAGATGCCGACATAAATAATGTTGCCACGAATAGATGTCGCCAGGAATAGATGTTGATATGCGACGATCACACCGGACGCTTGGTTTTTCTTTCCGTTGGCTATTTTTCTTTCCATCGGCGTAGGGGTACGCAATCTATCGCTAGCTGATCTAGCGCTCTAGCAACGACAAAGTCGACGAGATCATCAATAGTCTGTGGCTGGTGATACCAAGCGGGTATAGCAGGAACGATTCGGACACCAGCCTCGGCCAGTGCGCTCAGGTTACGAAGATGAATTAGGCTAAAAGGCGTTTCTCTTGGTACTACAACCAGCGGACGGCCTTCTTTGACCTGCACATCTGCTGCTCGCTCTAACAGATCTGAGCTTAGGCCCGCCGCGAGCTTGCCGACTGTGCTCATGCTACAGGGCATTACAATCATACCGCGAGCCCGATATGAACCGCTGGCAATGCTCGCGCCGACATCTCCCCATGCATGGCAGCGCAGTTTGCCAGCAGCGGCAACATCGGCCTGCTTTCGCCACCAGTCTTGTTGCTGGTCTATATTAGTGGGCATCGGCGTGCCGTGCTCTTGCTGCCAAACTTGCTGAGAGGCACGAGAGGCCACCAGGTCAATGGTGTAGTCGGTGCTGAGCAGGTGCTTTAGCGCGCGCACAGCGTAGATCATGCCAGAAGCCCCGCTGATGCCAAGAATCAGAGGACGCGAGGGGATAGAAGTAGTGGGTGATTGAGCAGCGCTAAAATCAGGGGATGGGCGCGAGGAAGAGTTTGTCACTTGATATTCTATTCTTCTTCACCGGGTTCACCGTCATCCTCACCAGCTTCGCTGCCGCCGCCAACGGCAACTAGATCGATCTGCTGGCGATAGTAGTCAACGCTTTTGACTTCGACTTCGACGCGATCGCCCAGCCGATATTGCTGACGATTTTTCCGACCTACCAGCTTCTGCTGCCGAGAGCGGTATTCATACCAATCATCTTTTAGCGAGCTGACATGCACTAGACCTTCTACCAGCAGCTCTTCAAGTTCTACAAAGAAGCCATAGGACTGTACACCTGTAATCAAACCGTGAAAGACCTCGCCCGTGTGCGCCTGCATAAAGGCTGCTTTTTTCAATCCTTCTAGGTCTGATTCGGCATCTTGAGTAATTCGCTCGCGTTCGGTCAGCTTGATCGGGGCGCGGGCGAGCTGTTCTTCCATTTCCTGCTGAACAGCAGAGGGTAAGACGCTCCAGTTGATCTTGCCGTGACAGGAGCTATGGCGAAGATTCACGCTGTCTTTGGAGCGGCTAGAGCGACGATCGCGCCCATGCTTAAAGACCGCATGTAGCAATCGGTGAACCAGCAAATCAGGGTAGCGCCGTACGGGCGATGCAAAGTGAGTATAGGCATCGTCTATAGCTAAACCAAAGTGAGGACCGGGCTGAGCGCTATAGAGAGGGGGCTTTAAAGTGGCCAAAAGTAGATAGGTCAGTACCTTCTCAGATTTGGACTCAGCAAACTGCTCAGTAAAGTTACGATAGTCGCTAGCTTTTACCTGCTCTGCATCTTCTAGCTGAATGTTAAGCTCCATATTGTTAGCTAGCTTTACTAGCTCTTGCACATCCGCTAGCTCTGGTGTCCGATGAACTCGGTACAGTCCTGGAATGCCTAGCTCTTTGATGTGCTTTGCTACTAGATGATTTGCCAGCAGCATAAACTCAGTCACGATGATCCGCGCTGGCATATGGTCAGAGACAACCATAGCCCCCAACGAGCCCTCATCGTCATACTGAAACTTAGGCGAAAGGTATTCTGATAGCCCCTCTGCCTCATCAGGAAACTCATGCTGAGGCAAGTTCAGCTCAAAAGACCCTCTTTCATGACGGCGCTGCTTGACCTCTTGAGACAGCTGATACAAACTGTCAATGAGATCCATCACTGGCTCAAATTCTTCGATGTCATCTTGACTAAAGCCTAGCTTTTCGAGCTCTTCATCCTCTTCTCTCACTAAAATGGCCTGGGCTTGATCATAGGTAAGCTGATGGCCAACTTGAATGACGCTAGGCTGAATTTCATACTCTAGTACCTGACCGTCATCATCTAGCGTAATCAGCACAGAGATTGCCAATCTGTCCTTGTCAGGAACTAGAGCGCACAGGGCGTTTGGAATCGGCGGCGGCAGCATCGGCACGATCTCATCGCCTAGATAAACGGCCATTCCTCTAGATCTAGCGGCCCGATCGATCACGTCATTGGGCTGGACATAGTGCGCTACATCAGAAATATGAATGCCCAATCGGCGATAGCCATCATCTGTGATGTCTAAACTGATAGCGTCGTCAATGACTTTCGCGTTCGTTCCATCTATTGTCAGCGCTGCATTTTCTGTCAGATCCAACCGGCCTTTGGTATCCGACTTTCGCACTCGATTTGGCAGACCGCGCGCGGCAATAAAAACATCTTCTGAAAAAATCCGGGGCAAATCGTGTTTGCAGTAGACAATGTCTATATCAGCCGCGTCTTCAGCGTCGCTGCCTAGAATGCGAGAAACTCTTCCCTGTGGTGGGTACTGGGCGATAGGGTAGCGGGTGATTTCAACGTGGATCAGATGGTCAATCGCCTCACTCAAATCATCTTCGCTTTCAGTGATATCTAGTTCAAATAGCAGTCTGTCATCGAGTGGAACGGCTGTGAACTTACTAGGTACGCCATCTGCTGTCGTTTCTTCTGTTGTCGTTTCATCAGCTTTTACGCCAGCTTTTACTTTAGCTAGAACTGACTCATTGGCCCTTTCTAAAACTAGCTTGACCTCGCCTTCAGGGCTGCGCCGCCTGCTGCCATCTTTGGTGACTTGGACTAGAACGCGATCGCCATTCCAGGCCGTATTTAGCTGCGATTCTCTCACATAGATATCATCTGCGCCTTCTTCATCTTGAATTGCAAAGCAGAATCCTTTGCTAGAGCACCTGAGCTTACCTTCTATGACATCTTCGTCCTCGAGTTTGCGGTACTTGCCACGGGATTTTTCTAGGACATTGGTACGCTCCAACACCGTGAGCGCTATTTGCAAATCTCGCACTGCCTCTTCAGTATTACAGTTGAGCTTTTTCTCTAGAGTTTTGACGGTAACTAACTTATCGCTAGACAAGTTAGCTAATAGTGACGCAATCGAAAATTCCATGTAGCGATGAATCCTTGAGTGAATCCGTTATTTCGGATGGTGAAGCTATTTGTTGCTGGCAGCCCAAGGTAAGAAAACAGCAGGCAAGCGCTTAGCTACCTTTAGCAAGCTAGTTAATCAGCTAGCTAGTGGACAGAGGTAATCGGACGAAAAATAGATCGAGAAACAGTGTTATTTTGATCGCGCTACCGTAACTTAGGATACCGTGGCTTAGATACTGCGGCTCAAGTGCCGTGGTTAAAATGCCGTAATTGCAGTCGAGATGCACAAGCACAACATTCGAGCGAAAGCCTATCGAATCGACTTAAACCAAACCACCTCAAACTGAATTATTCAAACTATACTTCCTAACCCAACTTCCTAACCTACAGCCCTCTTATGGTTCCGTACTAGGTCAGCGCTGTCAAATATTTTAGTCAAATGTCCTAATCAGACAGAGCCTGCCTAATGCACTTTAGCGTACTCTACTTGCTCTAGTGACGCTCGCCAGTCACCACAAAACTGACTCGCTTGCCAACGTTAGTAGCGTGATCAGCAATCCGTTCTAGAGCACGGATAATCAGCACTAATAAGACAATTGGCTCAACCGAACCTGCACTCAGTGGTGTGTTGACTAGCTGCTGATATAGCCGCTCGTAGTCGTCGTCCACAACGTCGTCTTTGTGTTTGAGCTGTACGCCTGCTTCGGGATTGAGCTCGGAGAGCGATCGCAAGCACAGCGCCACCATAGATCGACACCTATCTAGCATGACACCGATCTCTTGCATAGACTCATGAACCGGATAGGGAAATAGCTTGATTGCAGAGTTGCCAATGCTCTTGCTATAGTCTCCGATTCTTTCTAAATCGCGCACGATTTGCATAAACGCGCTGACTAGCCGCAGATCCTGTGTGACTGGCGCTTCTAAGTTCAAAAGGTTGGTACAGTCCACCTCAATTTGACGATAGAGCGCATCGATCTTTTTATCTTGGACAGGGATGCGTTTGGCCGCGTCTAGGCTGCGATCGCACAGAGCTTCTTTGGCTAGTAAACAAGAATTTTCAACTAGCGCTCCCATTTTCAGGACTTCTCGCTGTACTCGGATAATCTTACGATCTAAGCTAGGACGGCTAATCGACGGCGTGGCTATCCTAGCAGCAAGCTGCTTAGAGTCCGGCTTAGCGGCTGCGCTTTTTTGCCCGTTGGCATTTTCTTGCCCGTTAGCATTTTCTTGCCCATTAGCATTTTCAATCATACTGCCCAGGCCGGTTCTGCCTTCACTGATGTTGTTTCCTCCTATCGTTGCTGATTTTTTACACTGCTGTTTTCCGCATTTGTGGAAAGAGAGCTTGAGCTGCCCATAGGTAATCTCGATTGATGGATTTAGATTAATAGCATTTAGAGAACCGACACGCTTACACGCTTGAAAGAAGAATAACTTTACCCTCATAGAAAGCAACTCTGATCGGATAAGCATCAAACACATCAAGGGTTAGATTTTGGGATGCTTACAATCTTTGAGCTGTTTACAAAGCTAGCAAAAACGCCAGTTTACATCGCTTATAATCACCAATACTGTTATAGCTACCTGTCTATCGCTCCGTCTTAATCTTTCACTCTGTCCTATCTTTTGCCCTAATGGCTTACGCTATTTTCTAGTGTGGCCTTTCTTTACTATATCCCTACTACATATAGTGGGAGAGCGTACAGATGGCTGTTGTTCAGACGACATCCGCCCACTGATACGCGCACTGAATACTAGTTAGCCGAAGAAAATGCTGAAGTCTGTGACATAGAAACCTAGTCGGAGAGCCTCTGTGTAACAGTTAGTAACTAACAGGATCACATATTGACAATTTAAGAAAGAATTATGTAGAGCGTTACTTTAGGTTTCAAGTAAGGATAATAATTACCATGGCATTATCAGACTCTCAGATATTTTTGGCGCTGGGTCTAGCCCTTATTCCCGGCTT
Source organism: cf. Phormidesmis sp. LEGE 11477 (assembly GCF_015207105.1). GTDB lineage: Bacteria > Cyanobacteriota > Cyanobacteriia > Phormidesmidales > Phormidesmidaceae > Phormidesmis. The sequence continues at coordinate 43,637 of NZ_JADEXO010000003.1, read as the reverse complement.
TTTGGCATTGCGCTTAGCCACTGAACTCTACAAATAAGGCCTTACGAAGAAGCCTTACGAAGAAACGGCTCCTACGAAAACTCCTACGAGAAGTAGGGTTTTATGGATAAGGGAATGCCTACTTTTGCTCTGCTCGTCAGCGGATGTGCTCTTAACGGCTACACATCTGACAGCCGTATGTAGTCCTAGAAGTGGTGGATCAACGTTAGAAGCAAACGTTGGAAGCATCTGTAGCAAAAGCATCTGTAGCCACAACCGTCCATTCATCCATATCCAATTCATCCATATCCAGAGTAGGAAGCTTCTAATAGTAATCTCCCAGTTGATAGCTCTAACAAGCTGTTGGCTGGGAATTTTTATTAGGAAGGGCTTTTTAGGCAATCTTTCCTCAAGCTTCCGGTGTTCTGACAGTAGAATTCGACACTTAGAACCCAAAAAATACTTTGAAGCACTTGCAAACTATGGGAAATTGTCCATAATGTGTGCGAGTATCATCTGAACCGTAATTCCCCGGACGATACTATCTACACCGTCCGTTATGATCAGCTCGCTATTTTGGTAGTCACCGCTCTATGAACGCTGCTAAGCGCCCGATTTCTTCTTCGTCTCAGTCTCTTCAATCAAAGCCTCTCCAAATAGCTCATCCAACCAAACCTCGACGTTCTTATCAACCTAGAAGAGTCCCTTTTTCGGGTGTACGGCGAGCGATCGCATTCGAGTCTTCGGTCAAACTCACCGTCAATTTACTGCTGACCGTTATTGCCAGCACCACGATTGCTAAGCTAGTGCCCTACTACCAGGCTCAGCAAGAGCGGTTAGGCACCTTACAGCACTCTGTTGCCCAAGAGAAGGAAAAAAACGCCGAATTGCGAGAGCAGTTCGATCGTAACTTCGATCCGGCCCAAACCGCGCAAATCATGCAGGAGCAGAGCGGCATGGGCTATCCAAATCAGAAAAAAGTAATTTGGACAAAGCCACTAGACTAAGAGCATCCTCTAGCCGCCACAACTTCTGCGAATGAAGCAACCCTGGCGATACAATCGAAAAGCAAGACTTTTCTAGATTGTGCAAGGAACGCCCGTGGTAGATGCCCGTAACGATGGCCGCTCGAATGATAGCTTTCAATTTGATTCGATAGAGGACGCGCTCGCTGATCTAACGGCGGGGCGTTCTGTGGTGGTAGTCGATGATGAAGATCGCGAGAATGAGGGCGATGTGATTTGCGCCGCTCAGTTCGCCACCCCCGATATGATTAACTTTATGGCAGTAGAAGCCAGGGGCCTGATCTGCCTAGCCATGACAGGAGAGCGTCTAGATGAGCTCGATCTGCCGCTGATGGTCACTAATAGCCCATTTGAAGACGAAAGCGAACAAACAGCCTTTACCGTCAGCATTGACGCTGGCTCGAAATGGGGCGTGACTACGGGAATCTCTGCCGAAGATAGAGCGCGAACTATCCAGGTTGCCATCAATTCCAAATCGACAGCGCACGATTTAAGAAGGCCCGGACACATCTTTCCGCTACGGGCTAGAGAAGGCGGTGTGCTAAAGCGAGTTGGACATACTGAGGCAGGCGTGGATCTAGCTCGCCTAGCAGGGCTTTATCCGGCGGCTGTTATCTGCGAGATCTCCAATCCTGACGGCTCTATGGCTAGGCGACCAGACCTGATCGACTATGCCAAGCGACACGAGCTGAAGTTCATCAGCATTGCGGATCTAATCAGCTATCGACTACGACACGAAAGGTTTGTTAAACGCGAGGCTGTCGCTGAAATGCCTTCTAAGTTCGGTAGTTTTAAGGTGTATGCCTATCGCAATCAGCTAGATGGCTCTGAACATGTGGCCCTAGTTAAAGGCGATCCCGCGACGTTTGCCCAGGAGCCAATCATGGTGCGAATGCATTCTGAATGTTTGACTGGAGATGCGCTGGGATCGCTGCGGTGCGACTGTCGCATGCAGCTTCAGGCCACGTTAAAAATGATTGAAAGTGCGGGTAAGGGCGTCGTGGTCTATCTGCGCCAAGAAGGTCGCGGAATTGGCCTGGTGAACAAGCTAAAGGCGTATTCCCTTCAGGATATGGGCCTAGATACCGTCGAGGCGAATGAGCGACTTGGTCTACCTGTAGACCAGCGCAACTACGGCATGGGCGCTCAGATTCTGATGGATCTCGGGATCAGCCAGTTTCGATTAATCACTAACAACCCTCGTAAAATTGCTGGACTCAAAGGCTATGGGTTAGAAATGGTCGATCGAGTCCCGCTGCTAATTGAGGCGACTACTTACAATGCTGGATATCTGGCGACCAAGGCGAAGAAGCTGGGCCATTTTTTATTGCAGACTTATCTGGTGACGGTGGCGATCCAGTGGAGCAGCGCCGAGGATCTCAGTCGAGATACGGCTGCCGAGCGCTATGAAAAATTGGAAAAGCTCCGCCAGATAGGCGAAAAGCATGGCCTCTTGCTCCAGGAAGAGGCTCGCTCTGTGGCGGTAGCGGTATTCGGTCAGATGCCGCTGATCGCTCATTTAGGACTAGACCAACCTGGTTTAACCAGTGAACGCTGGTACAAAGATTCTACGCATCCTTATGTGCGGGCGATCGCATCGCTTTTAGATGAGCTTATCTGCTGGCAAGACATTGAACAGTTGGAGTTCTTAGTCTCTGATGGTGGCGATCCCTTTACCCAGCTCAAAGTTCGGCTCGCTCGCCAGATCTTTCCGCTAGCTACAAGTAGCACAGACGGCACGAAGCAGCAGAGTGTCATACCTAGCGAGATCTGCCAGCATCTAGATACGCAGCAAATCTACGTTTTTTCCCAGCACTCTTCTACCTAGAGTTCTTCTATCTAGGCTTCTGTCAGTTCTTAAGGTTCAATCCGCCCTAGCTGACTTGGCAACTGCGGTCTTGTTCCTGGAGAGGCTAAGACTGGCGCACTGACCTGCCGCCTAGCTAATACTTCTGGTCGAATAGCCGCTACGGCGCGGATAAACTGTAAGTCTTCGGAGGTTCCTCTTAGCGCTGGGTTCGTCTCTAGCTCGCGCTGCTGCTGGGTCGTGAGCGAGACGTTAATATCTGGCGTGATTCCTCGCGTGCTAATGTCTGTGCCATCAGGCGTGTAGTAGTGAGCAACGGTCACTGCTATACCAGAACCATCAGACAGCCCGTGTAAGCTTTGGACAAGGGCTTTGCCGAAGGTCGGATTCCCGACAATAACCGCGCGATCGTTGTCGCCTAGTGCGCCCGTAACAATCTCACTAGAGCTGGCTGATTGCCCGTTAACGAGTACAGCCATCGGTAAATCGGTAACGGCTGTGCGGTTGGCCGTAATTTCGTCATCGTGGCCGTCTCTATCTACCGTGCGGACGATACTTCCTCTAGGCAGCCACATCCGACTAATCTCAATACTTGCCTGTAGCAAACCACCTGGATTACCTCGCAGGTCTAAGACAAATGCCTCTGCGCCTTGCTCTGTAAGACTATCAATAGCTTCGAGCATCTGCTCAGCTGCATGAGCACTAAACTCATCTAGGTGAATATAGCCTACAGAGACATCCTCATCTCTGTGCAGCTCAAAGGTAACTGTTGGAACAAAAACAACCTCCCTAGTCAAGATCAAGGTTTCTTCGCTATTGTCTAAACGGCGTAGCGTCAAAGAGAGCTGACTGCCGCTATCGCCTCTGATTAGCCTTGAAGCCCCTTCAAGGGTCAGATTTCGACTAGAGCGACCGTCAATAATCAGAATCTTGTCGCCTGATCGGATGCCAGCTCTATCAGCCGGGGATTGTTCTAAAACGCTTGTTACTGTCAGCTCTTGTCCCTGCTTTTGTAGTCGAATACCAACGCCAGATACCTCTCCTGATGTCTGTTCTGTCAAGGCGCTATACTGAGCCGGATTCAAAAATCGGGTGTAGGGATCATTGAGACTACTCAAAACGCGGCGCAGCTCTCCGTAAGCAGCATCTGTCGAAGTATAGTCTCCGCTTAGCAGGGTTTGACGGACGCCCAACCAATCAACCCGGTTAAAGTCACCGTCTACATATTCTTCGTACACTAGCTGCCAAGCTTCATCTAAGACAGTTTTGGGGCTGTTTCGGAAGCTAGAGGCGGCGGCAGGTTGGGTGGTTTGTGGTAGGACACCTGTCGCCATTGCCGGTAGGAGTAAAGAAAGCGCACCTAACGAGCAGCGTTGTAGCGAGCCTAGAACACAGGCAGTATTTTTCATTTAGGGCAAGACAGCAAAGGATGTTCAGACGAATGATGCACGTGATGCGCTCAGCAAGGCCAGCGTTTGGTTCAGCATACACAGACCAAAGGCGAGTGTTTACAGAACTGACATTAAAAGATATATCTAGTTCTCTAAACTTAGTTGCTAATTCTAAGCACGTAAATAGGTAATTTCCATAGTTTTATAGAGAGAGCGCGCTCTTATTTATACAAGCACGCTTGTAGGGGCTGATATTGAGGTCTTGAACGCTATCTCAATGTCTCTGTTCCTAGCAGATTTGGTGACCTGCGGCTTCAGAGTAGTGCGGCTATTACGAGGGCGTGGTGATGGGTCTTTTTAGTGGAAGTATGCTCGAAAGACCAGATAATTACCAGGTGACTAACTGTCAGTTGACTAACTGTTCTACCGGATTCTTATGCACGGCTACATTCCGCCACAGCGATTTTTTCCCTATCTGCGGTGGCCACAGATCAGAGATTTGCCAGACAAGGCAAATACTTTGATCATTCAGCCAATCGGCGCAATAGAGCAGCACGGTCCGCACTTGCCGCTAGTTGTGGACGTGGCGATCGCGACCTCAGTTATTGGCGGGGCGCTACACCAGCTAGATGATGCGATCGCCGCCTATGCGCTGCCGCCGCTCTACTATGGCAAGTCAAACGAGCACGCTCAGTTTCCAGGAACGATCACGCTATCTGCCCAGACGCTAACAGCGGTTCTAATGGAAATGGCAGAGAGCATCTACAGCGCTGGATTTCGGAAGCTGCTGCTAGTGAATGGTCACGGTGGTCAGCCGCAAATTCTAGAGATTGTGGCGCGCGATCTGCGCGCAGAGCATGACGATTTGATGGTGTTTCCGCTATTTGTATGGGGCGCGCCGCATCAGGTGGCTGAGCTAGTGGGTCAAACAGAATATGACGAAGGTATTCACGCCGGAGATGTTGAAACCAGCGTACTGCTAGCGCTATTGCCTGAGCAAGTGAAGATGGCAGCGGCGGTAAGAGAGTTTCCCAAGGCGTTTCCCGCAGAGAGCCTGCTGAGTTTGGAGGGAAATTTGCCCATGTCTTGGACGATGAAAGACTTGAGCCGAAGCGGGGTTGTCGGTGATGCAACGGCGGCAACAGTAGAGAAAGGAGAGGCGATTTTGAATTCTGTTGTAGCGGGCTGGGTCAGAGTGTTTGAAGAAATCTATCAATTTGAGGGACTCAGCCGACAAGATTAGCAGGCAGTTTCAATAATGCAGTCTCCCTGTAGCAACTCAGCCGACCGGACGTTTTCACCCAGCTATCATTCACTCAACTATCAATTGAGCAGTTTAAACAGATGGTTTAGCTAACCGACTATTACAACTAACTAGATGGTCTAATAGGTAGGAATCAACAGCCGCAGCAGTCAGATAAAGGAACGCTAAAAGAGTATGGAAGAGGGCAGAATGAAGACGCTGGCGATAGATATTGGTGGCAGCGGGCTCAAAGCGCTGTTACTAGACGAGCAGGGAAATCCTTTGGGAGAGCGCGATCGCATCAAAACGCCCAAGCCTGCTACGCCCAAAGCGGTCATGGGTCTGCTCGTAGAACTGGCCCAAAGACAAGGGGATTTCGATCGGGTCTCAGTCGGATTTCCAGGAATTGTTCGCAAAGGTGTGATCTATACAGCGGTCAATCTTCACCCCGACTGGCAAGAGTACGATCTAGCGACGCAGCTCTCGCACAGCGTTGGCAAGCCCGTACGAGTCGCCAATGACGCTGATTTACAGGGGATGGGAGCGATCTCTGGAGAAGGCGTAGAAATGGTGATCACGCTGGGAACAGGGTTTGGAACGGCGCTGTTTACCGAGGGCCATCTGGTGCCGAATATAGAGCTAGCACATCATCGCTTTCGCAAGGGCGAGACTTATGAAGAACAGCTAGGAAGGGCAGCTCTAAAAAAGATTGGTGCTAAAACCTGGAATGCCAGGCTATTAAAGGCAATTGAGTCTCTATCGCGCGTACTCAACTACGATCGGCTTTACCTAGGTGGCGGTGAAGTAAAGCACATCGAAGTGGAACTACCCAAGAATGTGACAGTAGTCTCCAATTTGTTAGGGCTACTCGGAGGAATCAAGCTGTGGAGCTGAAAGCTACCGTTCAAACAAGTGCTGAAGGCTACCGTTCAAACAAGTGCTGAAAGCTACCGTTCAAACAAGTGCTGAAAGCTACTGTTTAAAAAGCTAAGAGCCACTATTCAAGGAAGCTCTAAAGGCTACTGTTCCAAAAAAAGCGAGAGCTACCGTCTGAAAAAGAGTCCGCTTTCTGTGCAGATCCCGTCTAGCGGAATATCCCAAATATCTCTGGGTAGCTGGGGAATACGAGCGTATTCAAAAACAATGCCAATAGTAGGTTTATCTGCCCAAGTTGGACTACTGAGCATTCGATCGTAGAAGCCGCCGCCGTAGCCGAGTCGGTAGCCGCTAACATCGCAAGCAATACAGGGCACCAGAATTAAATCAACTTTGCCGGGATCGGCAAGTGGTGATTCGGGATCGGGTTCGGTGATGCCATAGGCACCAGAACGTAGCTGCCAAGGACTGTTTGGATACCAGCGATGCCACTTGAGTGTTTTACCTTCACAGCGAGGCAGTCCCCAGCTTCGCGGCTGCTGCAAAAGTGAGCCCAAATCTGGTTCACCATTAGAGGTGCAGTAGGCCAAGGTGAGTCTAGATTGGCCAAAAACGGCCCAGCTATAGAGGTGCTGGCATATTCTGCCAGACTTCTCGGCTCTGATCCGCTGGGGCATGGCCTGTCTTGCTTTTAGCAGCGATCGCCGCTGCGATTCTTTGTCAGTTATGTCGCTAGAAAAAGACATTCAAGGGCAGGCTGAGGAGATTAGTTAGAAACTATCAAAAGAGAAACTACAGGTCTTGATAAAGGTTTGAGATTTTGGCAATCACCTGTTCTGCTGTGAGATGGTCAGTGAAAATTTCAATAGCATCTTCGGCCTTACGCAGTGGAGAAACGCTGCGGGTACTGTCTTTGCGATCGCGCTCTACAATGGCCTGAGTCAACTCAGCTAACTTAGGCAGCGACTGAATGTTCTCTGATTGGGCCTCTTCTGACTGGTCATTTCCTGACTGGGCATTCTCTAGATCTTGATAGCGCCTTTGAGCCCGTTCTTCAACAGAGGCAGTTAGGTAAATTTTAAGCTCAGCGTCTGGAAAGACCTTGGTACCGATGTCGCGGCCATCAGCGACGACACCGCCTTTCTCGCCATACTGTTGCTGCAAGCCAACTAGGTGCGATCGCACAGCGGGCTGGGCGGCGATGGTAGAGACTGATTCGGTCACAATTGGCGTACGGATGGCTTGGGTCGCGTCTTCACCGTTTACTCGAACCTGCGGCGGCTGTGGCTGATTGTCTTCGATATTGGCAATTAACTGAATCTTGCACTGCGGTAGTAGCTGGGCAATCGCCTCCTCGTCTTTGAGATCGACGCCTCGCTGTAAGGCATACCAGGTAAGCGCCCGGTACATAGCGCCAGTGTCAAGATACAGCAGTCCGAGACTGTGCGCGATCTGACGAGCGACCGTAGACTTGCCGGCACCAGCAGGGCCATCAATGGCAATAATAGGCTGGCGATCGCACAGGATAATATTGTCAAGTAGTCTCGTTAAATTCTCTTCAGGGGTTCCTACGGTTGCTGCGATTGCCATCATGCCTACGGTATCGATTACTTGCAAAGGCTCCAGTGTATCAGGATGAACCAGGGCTAGATAGTCTAAGGCGATTTTAGGTTCTGTGGCTAGGACAGATTTTGCCCTTCGAATCAGTTCAGCAGCGGTGCGCTCTCCGCGACTGAAGCGGCTTTTAGCAGCTCGCAGGCTCCGGCTAAGTACTGTTGCCTGCTGCCGCTGAGAATCTGTTAGGTATCGATTACGCGAACTGAGCGCTAGACCATCCGGCTCTCTAACAATGGGACAGATGACGATTTCACCAGGCAAGTTGAGATCCTGCTGTAGCTGCTTGATGATGGCGGCTTGCTGAGCGTCTTTTTGTCCGAAGTAGGCGCGGGTGGGGCGAACCAAATTGAGTAGCTTCGTGACGACAGTGGCAACGCCTCGAAAATGAGTAGGCCGCGATCGCCCCTCCAGATGAGCCGCTAGGGCTGTAGGCGGTACGACCTGGGTGACCTTCGCAAAGTCCAGCGTCGGTGTGCCATAGAGTTCGGCCACCGTCGGCATGAAGATGGCATCTACGCCAGCCGCCTGACACAGACTTTTGTCCGCCTGGTCAGAGCGAGGATAGCGCTCTAGATCTTCATCTGGAGAAAACTGCAGCGGATTGACAAAGATGCTGACGATGACGATTTGATCGGTTTGACGCGATCGCTCGATCAAACTCTGGTGCCCGGCATGTAGTGCTCCCATCGTCGGTACTAAGCCTACGCTCGGCGGATGAACACTTAGCGGATGGCTACTTCGAGAATCTCTATGTCGGCGACAGTCTTCTAGATAGGAATGCAGTTCATGAAGCGTATGAAGTATCTGCACAACTATCCTCCAGTTGAATCAGGCTACCAAATCAGCACACATCAATTTAACGCAGATTCTGGGGTAGCTAAGACTAACGTCGCGTAGAAAAAGCTATCAGCAATATCGAACAAATCTACTCACTAGGGATGATTCTTTTTGCTTGTTCTCCGACCATTGTTCGGGCCGTCGTTCGCAGCATTATACGGATAGTCAATCTCTGTCAATCTCTATAAATATGAGAGACTAATCTCTTGGGTACGGTAGTAACTCTAGACAGGAGAATCCTTGAACATTCGCAATCTCAACGTTCGCTCACCGAATTTACGTACGCTCAAACGAGAGTGGCTGCCTAATCCCAAGGCTGATCTACTAGCCGGAGCGGTGGTAGGACTCGCACTAATTCCTGAGGCGATCGCGTTTTCGATTATTGCTGGCGTAGATCCCAAAGTTGGACTCTATGCCTCTTTTATTATCGCGGTGATCACTGCCTTCTTGGGCGGCAGACCGGGATCTATCTCAGCGGCCACAGGTGCTATGGCTCTGCTGATGGTGGATCTCGTTAAAGATCATGGTCTGCAATACCTGCTAGCGGCCACGTTTTTGACGGGCATTTTTCAGGTGGTATTCGGGCTGCTCAAACTGGGTCGTCAGATGAAATTCGTACCTAGGGCCGTCATGATTGGCTATATCAATGCCCTGGCGGTGCTAATTTTCTTGGCGCAGCTGCCGCAGCTGACTAACGTGCCGCCAACGGTCTACGTCTTGACATTGCTATCGCTAGGGATCATCTATATCCTGCCGCGCTTTACTAAGGCGGTGCCCTCGCCCCTGGTTGCCTTAGCGGTAATGACAATAGCTGCGATCGCACTGCGTTTAGACGTGCCCACTGTCGGAGATATGGGTGAGCTGCCTACTGCACCCCCCTTGTTTTCTCTACCGCAGGTTCCTTTTACGCTTGAGACCCTGCAAATTATCCTGCCTTATTCCCTGACTTTGGCCATCGTCGGGTTGCTGGCTTCTTTTCTAACCGCCTCTTTAGTCGATGACTTTACCGACACGCCTAGCGACAAAAATCAAGAAGCCAAAGGACAGGGCATTGCCAATATCGTAACTGCTTTCTTCGGGGGCATGGCTGGGTGCGGCATGATTGGCCAATCGGTGATCAACGTTCAATCAGGAGGTCGAGGGCGTCTTTCTACGCTGTCTGCGGGCGTCTTTTTGCTGGTGGCGATCCTATTTTTACAGGACTGGGTTAGGCAGATGCCGATGGCCGCGCTCGTGGCCGTGATGATTATGGTTTCTATCGGCACCTTTCGCTGGTCGTCTTTTACGAACATGCGCCGCGTTCCTCGCAGCGAGGTAATTGTGATGCTGACGACTATGTTTGTCATCATTTTTACTCGCAACTTTGCGCTGGGGGTAGCCACGGGCATCGTCATGAGTACGGTATTTTTCTCTCGTAAAGTTGCCAAGCTCGTGCTTTTTGATCGCGTTTTGATAGAAGAGGGCGCTCACCGCATCTACAAGGTGTCAGGGCATATCTTCTTTTTATCTAGAGACGAATTCCTAGCTTCTTTCAACTTTGATGAGCTAGTTGAGCAGGTGACTATTGACCTCAGCCGGGCTCATCTATGGGATCAAGGGGCTGTAGAAGTTCTGGACAAAGCCGTGCAAAAATTTCGTCGTCGCGGCATCGAGGTGACTGTGATCGGGCTGAATGAAGCCAGTGCCACCTTGCTCAATCGCTTGGCTACCGATGAAGAACTGGTCGCTAGCGGTCAGTCCTAGCCTTGTTCTCACAACCGATTCAGTTTCAATAGTTGCTTAGATCAAACACTAGATAAAACCGCAGCATGAATAACGATATGAAAACAATTCTTCTGTGCTCTGACGGGTCGGCTTTTGCAGATAGCATCTATCGATACGGTGCCTGGTTTGCTCGCCGCTTTCAGGCCCAAGCCAAGGTTCTGTTTGTGACTGATATTCGCGGACAAAAAGTTGTCTCTACTGGCAATCTTAGTGGCAGCATTGGTTTGGGCGCTTCGGAGCAGTTGCTAAACGAACTGGTCAACCTAGAGTACGAAAAGGCTAAGCTCAACAATCAGCGATCGCGGCTAATTTTGCAAAACGCTGGTCAGGTGCTCAAGACTGAAGGCGTAGAGACAGTAGAGCTAATCAACCAAACTGGTTTCTTGGTTGACTGCTTCCATGAGTTTGAGGCAGAAGCCGACATGGTGGTGCTAGGCAAGCGAGGTGAGGCGGCAGAGTTTGCCTCGGGCCACTTAGGCGCTAATATCGACCGGATTGTTCGCAGCAGCACTAAACCTTGCTTAGTAACACCTCAGACCTTTGTTCCGATCGAGCGGTTGCTAGTGGCCTACGACGGCAGCCCGACTGGCCAACGAATCTTGAAATTTTTGACGGCTAATGCCTACGGATTCAAGGATGTCACGATTCACCTGCTGACGGTAGCTAAAACAGACGCGGCTAAGGCGGACTCAGAGACTAAGCGATCAAAGCAGCTAGTCAAGGCCGAGCAGCAGCTTCAACAGGCTGGGCTAACGCTACAGTCAAGCTTACTGATCGGCGATCCTGAAAAGGCGATCGCCCAATACATCGACCAACATCAGATTAACCTGCTGGTAATGGGTGCTTATGGACACCGCCGCATCCGACATCTCGTGATTGGTAGCACTACGGTTCAACTGCTTAGAAGTAGCGAAATTGCAGTGCTCCTGTTCCGTTAGATCCTCTTCCTTTTAGCAGGTGCTGACTGCAAAGTTAATCTGCTCTGTCAAAGTAAAGCGTTTCGTTTAAAGCGAGTAAAGCGTTCAGACAAAGCGGCGGTAGCGTCAGAGACGCAGCGCCTGAAAGGTTGAACGCTTCTATAGCGTTGGTCACTTGACTGAAATACAGTTTTCAGGCTGAAAGCTTTATGTTGAAACGGGTCAAGTGACGCGCCTGTACCGTAGGCTTTGCCTTCTCGCAGAGTATGCATCCGGTACAGGCTATAGGGTAGAATTCGCCGTGCTGGCGGTTAGGTTAGTAGCCCAGCACGTCCATCTGAACAGTACCGACACCCGCGCTAGTCAGGCCAATTTCAGCGGCTGCGCCTGCGGATAGGTCGATGATTCTGTTACCGGAAAACGGTCCTCGATCGTTGATGCGAACAGTGACCTGTCTGCCTGTATAGAGATTGGTAACCAGGACTCTAGTGCCGAAAGGCAGCGTTCGGTGGGCCGCCGTCAGCGCATACTGATTGAAGGATTCGCCATTGGCAGTTCGTCTGCCGTGAAACCCAGGACCGTACCAGGAGGCAGTGCCAGTGGTACTAGAAACAATCGCAACTTGCTGAACGGGTGCTACTTCGACCACAGGCTCAGGCTCGGGCATGTTTTCGATTTCCGAGACGGGCTCTGCTCCTCCCATCAGGCGACGCAGGCGGTTAGTCACCTGCAAAGCATCTTCAGCCGCATCGTCTGTGGTGTCCGCTAGAATCGTACGACTATCTAGGGCAATGAGCGCTTCATCTGCCAACGTCACCACAAATCCTTCGGATTCTTCCTGCCAGCGCACTGAGATATCAGCTGCTTCTATAGCCTCTGGGTCAAGCTGAGTGCCCAGCTCAGTTGCTCGCGCTACAGGGTTCTCTAAAGCATCCTCTGATATAGAAGCTTCATCCGCTGTAGCAGCACTAGACTCCCCTTCGATGGCCTCACCACCTGTGCCATTAGCGAGGCTGTCTACGTCTGTACCTAGAAAAGTAAGTACGGGAATATCCTTCACATAAAGCGTGGCAGCCTGGCGTCCGTCAACATCGTGGGGATAGACCAGAACATCACCGCTGAGTTCGGGAGCAGAAACAAAGTCAGAACCCGTCTCTAATTCACCGCCAGCTTCACTGCCAGTAGCTACCGCGCCCGGTAGTTGAACAGGCTTATCAGCCGCCTCAGACTCACTGGTACGGTTAACGGGTTGAGCGCCCGCTGTAGTAGCGCTGATTCCAACAGTGGTGATTCCTGACAGCAGAACGGCTGCGGCCAGACCAGTAGCAAATTGCTGCTTTGACTTTTTCTTGAGCAGACCTTGGGAGAGCAAAAACATAATTGACTACGTTGCGACAGCATGAGTGCTAGACGGTGTTTTGTCTAACCGGTTTTATCTCGGTTCACTGAGCTGCTGCTTTAGAGCAGTGCTTAACCTCGGCATGAATTAAACCAACAGTGGCTAATTTACACGAACCAATCTGAGTAAAAATCCGGGTATTCGCAAAGGCGATCTATCAAAATGTTTTTTTGATCACTTTCCAAAAGCCTGAAGTGACGAAATGTAAAGGGCTTTCAGAGCCTTCAGCCTGTGGGCTGATATTTTGTGATGCTTATGTATTAGATGCTACTTAATCTGGATAACTAATCAATAAGAGCCCTTTTTTAATGTGCATAGTGGAATAGTTTTTTATGGACTATGCAGTTAGTTGCATATAAAACCACACATTTCAGAAGCAATCACTCGCTGAAATTTGGAGCTATATTCTTTTTTCTTTTCCTTTAGGGACGAGTTTGTCTCTTAGATAGCGTTATGAGAGTCTGAGACTGGCTATTGAGCGCTATATAGGAGTATGCTCTGCGATTATTGTGATTTGTAACGCTATATAAAGCGTTCTGGAGAAGGCGAGTGATGGACTACAAGCAGGCAGGGGTCGATGTGGATGCGGGCCGCGCATTTGTTGATCGGATCAAGGCGATGGTGGAGGGCACCTATCGGCCTGAGGTACTCGGCGGGCTCGGTGGATTTGGGGGTTGTTTTGAGCTGCCAAGCGGGTATCAACGCCCAGTGCTGGTATCGGGTACAGACGGGGTAGGCACAAAACTAAAGCTGGCCCAGGCTTTAGACCAGCACGATACGGTAGGTGTGGATCTAGTCGCGATGTGCGTCAACGATGTCCTGACGATTGGCGCGGAGCCGCTGTTTTTTCTAGATTATTTGGCTACTGGCAAGCTGGCGGCTGAGCAGCTCGCTCAGGTGGTTGCTGGCGTAGCGAATGGCTGTAAAACGTCCGGCTGCGCGCTGCTAGGTGGTGAGACGGCGGAAATGCCAGGATTTTATGCGCCTGGAGAGTACGACATAGCGGGGTTTTGTGTGGGTATTGTGGAAAAAGATCGGATGCTAGACGGCTCGGCGGTAGCGGTGGGCGATCGCGTCATCGGACTAGCCAGCAGCGGCGTTCATAGCAACGGCTTTAGCCTGGTGAGAAAGATCGTGGCAGAAGGCGATCGCGATCCTAAATCAGCCGGGCGATCCACAGGCTATGACTGGACCGAAAAGCCGCAGATCCTAAGCGGTCAGTCGCTAGGGGAGGTGCTGCTGACGCCAACTCAGCTCTATGTGAAGCCGATTTTGAATGTGCTGAGATCTAGTCTGACCATTCACGCGATGGCACATATTACGGGGGGTGGGCTGCCGGAGAACCTACCGCGCTGCCTGGGTAAGGGCCAGTCGATCCAGATCGATCTAGAGAGCTGGCCAGTACTTCCTATATTTAAATGGTTGCAGGCGGCAGGCAAGGTCAGCCTGCGCGATATGTTTAATACCTTTAATATGGGAGTTGGCTTTGTGGTGATTGTGCCGCCCGATCAGTCTGTAGCTGCCTGTCAGCAGTTTGAGCAGGAGGGCATCGCTGCTTACGACATGGGCGAGGTCATTTCTGGGCGTGGAGATCTGCTAGGCGTGCCTACTGCCTAAAAATGTCTTAGCCAGCAATTGATTGCCTATGTCAATGACAGCTATCAATCACACTTATATATAAGAGGAGTTTTGCAAGTTGAGTGCAACCAAAGGAAACAGTCAGCCGGTGGTGATTGCTGCGATCGCAACTGTAGTGGCCTTAATTCTGGCCAGCAGTTTTGTGATTATCAATCCGGGTCAAGCAGGCGTGCTGAGCGTGCTAGGTAAAGCGCAAAACGGCGCTTTATTAGAAGGAATTCATATCAAGCCGCCGTTCGTGTCCTACGTAGATATCTACGATATTACCGTGCAAAAGTTTGAGGTGCCGGCTGAAAGCTCGACCAAGGACCTTCAAGATCTAAGAGCAAGATTCGCGATCAACTTTCGTTTGCAGCCTACAGAAGTTGTCGATATTCGACGTGAGCAAGGTTCACTATCAAACATTGTCAACAAGATCATTGCCCCACAGACTCAAGAGTCGTTCAAAGTAGCTGCCGCGCGGCGCACGGTCGAGCAGGCAATCACGCAGCGAGAGCTACTAAAAGAAGATTTTGATAATGCGCTAGCCAAGCGGCTGGAAAAATATGGGATTGACGTGCTAGATACCAGTGTGGTCGATCTGACCTTCTCTCCTGAGTTCTCGCGCGCGGTGGAAGAAAAGCAGATAGCAGAACAGCGAGCCCAAAGAGCTGTCTATGTAGCGCAAGAAGCCGAGCAAGAAGCGCAGGCTGAAATCAACCGAGCAAAGGGTCGAGCTGAGGCCCAAAGGCTAATCGCCGAAACCCTAAAAGCGCAGGGTGGTAATCTAGTGCTCCAAAAAGAAGCGATTGAAGCTTGGAAAGAGGGCGGTGCTCAAATGCCTCGGGTTCTAGTGACTAGCGGTGCAGACAGCGCTGGCGTACCGTTTATTTTCAATCTGGCACAAGGCGATCAGTAAGCTAGCCCTATGCAGCGTATGCAAACAAGTTGGGCTCAGGACAGAATGAGCCCAACTCAGCAGCCATCACTTAGTCAGCGTCAACGTTCTTGTTGACGTCTTTAGCCATATCCATATAGTCGTCTGGGTCACTATCGCCGGGGCTATCAATGTTATCGACCTTGCCCTTTCTAGTAGCATGATCGCCGGCGTCAGTATCTTTACGACCTACTGCGCTGGGGTTGCTGGTTTGATTGCCTGGACCTGTTTTATTTTGCTCGGCGATGTCATACTCCTTGTCGAAGTCAGTATCGGCGACTTCTGGTTTGGTCTGTTCGCTAGTTTCCTCGTTCTCGGTAGTGTCCTGATTCTCTTTGTTGAGCTCTTCCTTGAGCTGCTGAGCCTCTTGAGGAATGTTGTTAGGATCTGCCATTTGTTTCACCTATGTTGCGGCTTTCACAGCTTACGAATCGGTGAGAGTAAGCACTATATACCGGATGGTGGAAATTTTATCTTTGGAATTTATCTTTTGAAAATGGGTTGCCAAGAAAGTAGCCTCTAAAACCGTAGAGCCTAGCAGGGACGCTAGAATAGAAATAGATTTTAAGAAATGTAACGGTTGCATGGCTAGCAGTGCGTCAAAGAAAGTGGTGGTGATTGGGGCTGGAATTGGAGGGTTAACAGCCGCCGCGCTATTAGCTCATCGAGGGTACCCTGTAAAAGTCTTTGACCAGGCAATTGTACCGGGGGGGTGTGCATCCACATTCAAACGCAGAGGATTTACGTTTGATGTGGGGGCAACCCAAGTTGCCGGATTAGAGAGCGGGGGCATTCATCATCAGATCTTTGAAGAGCTAGGTATTGATCTGCCGCCCGCGAGTGAATGCGATCCGGCCTGCGCGGTCTTTTTACCTGGAGAGACTGAGCCGATTAACGTGTGGCGCGACGCGCAGAAGTGGAAAGCTGAACGGGAAAGACAGTTTCCCGGCAGCGCTCCTTTTTGGGCCTTCATGAAGGCGATGTTCGACTATAGCTGGCGCTTTCAACAGCGAGATCCAGTGCTGCCGCCACGAAACCTGTGGGATGTATGGCAGCTAACTAAGGCGCTACGCCCTGATACGCTACTGACGGTGCCGTTTACCTTTTCGACAGTAGGCGACATCCTTAAAGGCTATGACTTGTATGAGAACAGGCGGCTACGCACTTTTCTAGATATGCAGCTGAAGCTGTATTCACAGACAACAGCAGATAAAACAGCAGCTCTATATGCAGCAACCGCGCTTGGGGTTTCGCAGGCTCCGCACGGATTGTTTCATCTAAAAGGAAGTATGCAGGTGCTAAGCGATCGCCTGCTCACCGCCCTAGAAAAAAACGGTGGTGAACTCTACATGAGGCACAAAGCTGAAGCTATTAAGATAGAAGAGGGTAACCCTATCCAGGTAAAAGTAACCAACAAACAAGGAGAGTCTTGGCTAGAAACCGCTGATCACGTCGTGGCGAATGTCACCGTGCAAAATCTAGTGAAGCTGGCAGACAGCAACAAAATGAATGGCTACCAAAAAAGAGTAAAACAGTTACCGTCCTCTTCGGGTGCGTTTGTTATTTATCTGGGTGTAGAACAATCAGCGGTGCCTGACAATTGTCCGCCTCACTTACAATTTTTGTACGATTACGACGGCCCGATTGCTGAAAACAATTCTCTTTTTGTTTCAGTGAGTAGAGCCGGTGACGGTCGTGCGCCAGCAGGGAAAGCAACTATCATCGCCTCTTCTTTTACTGATGTGCAGCCATGGGATGACTGCGATAAAGAAGAATACAAAGTGATGAAAGATGACTATACTCAGACGGCAATTTCTCGTTTGAAAGACTACTTCGATCTGCGGCCAGAACATTTGGTGCATGTAGAGGCAGCTACGCCTAGAAGCTTCGAGACATTTACCGGGCGATCGCAAGGTATTGTCGGTGGCATTGGGCAGCGCGTACCTACCTTTGGGCCATTTGGCTTTGCCACCCGTACGCCGGTTCAAAATCTCTGGCTAGTCGGCGACAGTACGCACCCAGGAGAGGGCACAGCGGGCGTGAGCTATTCGGCAATGACAGCAGTCAGACAGATTGAGGAAAGGGAGTCTTAGCGCCTGACCAGAGATTGCCGCAGCGATGGAGTTTTTACCTTGATACCTACTAATTTATTCACCGTTCTTTCTCCTAAAGCTTCTTCTGAAGGTCTTTCTAGAGATAGAAGCGTTCCAATTGTTGCAAATTTGCCTCATAGCGGATTGCAAGTGCCTGAAGCGATCGCTCATACCTTCACACCTCACCAGCTCCAGACGCTGCCGAATTCAGACTGGCACTTGCAGCCACTTTACGACTTCCTTCCTAGCCTAGGCGTCACGCTGATGCAGGCCAACTACAGCCGCTATGTAGTGGATCTAAACCGGGCGGTAAAGCCGCCGCTGTTTGGTTCTTTTTGGTCGGCGGTAGTTCCAGAGCGGACTGCTTTTAAGCAAGATATCTATCTCACTAAACCGAATGCGACAGAAGTGCGATCGCGTATTGAACAATACTACGAGCCATACCATCGGCAGCTAGCTGAGCTTTTGAATAATGCGATCGCGCTTCACGGCAAAGTCTATCTACTAGACCTTCATAGCTTCATGGGATTGATCAGCGATGACGTTTGCTTAGGTAACGCCAAAGGAAAAACGTGCGGTGAAAAAACGCTTGAGATTGTCAACAACAGCTTCCTCCAGCAGGGCTATCAAGTGGTGAAAAACAAAGTATTTACAGGCGGTCATATTACTCGCCATTATGGTCAACACCCCAACGTAGAAGCGTTGCAAATCGAGATCCGCTACCCCGTCTATCTGCCGGATGATCGGCTAGAAGCCGAAACCATTCCCGATTGGCAAAGCCCTAAGTTCGACGCAGCCAAACGCAGACTTGAGGCTGTTTTTGCTAAAATCGTCAATCAGCTAGCGCCAACTCCATACTCATCAGCTCCATACTCATCAGCTCCATACTCATCAGCTCCATACTCATAGAGAAAGCTACACCTACGGACGCTAGCCGACCTCAGGCAAATAACCCAGCTAAACAATATCAAGTATAGCTTTCCGCTCTTTGCTTACTACACCACGAAAGGCTACAGCCCTTGCCATACAGCGCCAAGTGCCATAGCAGCGGTGAGACCCCGCGTCGCTTTGCGGCGCTAGGGAATGCTCACCAAGACAAAGTGCGTAGGCTATAGCCTTCGGCATGGCTTCGCTAGTGCCTTCTCGAAGAGTATGCATCCGCGCTTTGCTATAGATAAAATTCAAATAAAAATCCCCTACTCAATATGAAGTAAGGGATAGGCTATTGACTTCGTTGTTAGAGTATTGGGAGATACACCCAAATCTCTCAAGTAACTGCGATCGTCTCTGGCTCGCTACCGGGCAGAAGCTACAGCAACTAAGCGGCGCTAACAACCCCCAAAAATAGAGAGCAGCAGGCCAGCATCAACCCGCATAAAACAGCAGACTTTACAAATTGGTCTACAGAAAAAGAAGGCATATTGACAAGCTCTCCTATCAAAAACAAAGCTATAAAGCTGTTTGGTAAGTACAGCAAAGCTGGTGTTACTGAGACTCAGTATGTTCTTTTTTTGGCTCAACGGCATTTGTATTTTTACGTAGGTTGGACTACAGCGCCAGCCACTTTGACCCACATATTCTCCAGCAGAGTGCATAATTTTGGAGCTACAGACTTGAGAAGCTGATAGCTATTGACACTTTTAAGCGCGGCAATTGGCTCCTGCGAGACGCGGTTAGAAGCATTACCCGATGATTGCATCTATGGCTACTAGTCCAGTCTTTTCGTCTATTGTATTGCTATGGCTCTTCTCTGATGGTTTTTCTGATGTCTTCTAGATCTATGATCGCCCTAACATCGGGTATAGTCTTCACTGCGCTCCTACCAAAGTTTGCCTGGGCGACCTCCTTTGACGCCACTCCTCGCTATCAAACCTTTTCAAGCTATAGCACTACCAATCCCTTCAACGGCGATGCTACCGACATCTACTATCCGACTCTAGAGGATGCTTCTGCTGCAGATGATCTCCCGATTGCCCTGATGTTGCAAGGTGCGCTCGTTGATAAGAGTTTTTATTCAGACTATGCCAGTCAAGTTGCTCGTCATGGCTTTGCGGTTGTTGTACCCAACCATTTTCAAACGACTCCTGACTTTGGCGATGCCCTTTTATCTGAGACCTCTCAGCCACAGGCCGTACTCGATCAGCTCACCGTTGAAAATGGGATGAAGGATTCTCCGCTCAATGGCAAGATTGATACTGGCAAGCTCGGTCTTCTAGGCCATTCTTTTGGCGGGGCTGTGGGACTATCCACTATCGGTGAAGTTTGCTTGCCCGTTCAATGTGCAGCGCCTTTTGAGCGGCCAGAAGCACTAATGGCAGGCGCATTCTTTGGGGCGAATTTACGCGATCGTAATGATGCTTATCTCCCTATTAAAAATGACGGCGTTGGCGTTGCGCTTATTCAAGGCGATCGCGATGGCAGAGCCCTACCCCTTCGCGCCAAGCTGACCTACGACCAGGTTCAATCGCCGCCTAGAGCACGGATCACACTTAGCGGCGTCAATCATTTTGGCATCACCGATGTGAATATGCCAGACGGGGCTATTCCCGATCCAACGGCTCAGACCGTAGATCAAACTGTATCGATCGAAACGACTGCTCGGTGGAGCGGATTATTCCTGAGAGGTACGCTACTTGAGGATGAAGCCGCCCTAGAGTATGTGCTCGATACGGGGGCAGGACAAGATCCGATTGTAGTCAGCGTGGAGGCTGAAGCCGTACCTGAACCCAGTACCTGGGTCAGCAGCATCGGTGTGGCAATTGGCTTGATCTGGCTATGTCGTCGATACCAGCTCCCTTCAGGGCATTAGGTCGGGCATTAGGTCGAGCGTTCGGTTACCAGGTGATTCTGATCTGTTGAATTTAGGATGGGGCTGCCAAGATATTGAGAATAATCTCCATGGTGCGAGAAAGGTGACTTTGACCGCTAGGCAGTTTGGCCACCGGGTCGATCGGTCCAGTAGCACCGTTATGACTCACTGGGCCTAGCGAAATAAACTGAATTTTACCTTCTGTTCTCGCTTTGTTCCAGCTAGACCAGGCCATCACTGGCCAGCGCTTAGGAAACATAGCTGCCCCTAGTTTGGCCAGCATGTCGCGATCGCCTCTAGCGTGATAGAGCCGCTCGATTTCGGCGACGCCATTGTCGCCACTGACAACGCCCGCTATCGAAATCACATCAATCGGAACATCTAGCGCATACTTTAGATAGGTGACCGCACCTAGAGCAACCTGTGCGCCGCCACTGTAGCCTAACAGCGTAATCGGTGTGCCTAGCTGGTAGCCTCTTTGTCGCAAACTATTGAGAATGACTTGCGCGGTGCCTCTATTAAAAACAGGGCCGTAGCGATTATCCGTAGAAACGGCAACCTGAAAGGTATTGCGAAGGTTGATCAAAATATCTAGCGGGCTGTTAGGATTGCTGACTTCAATCCGATTCACCCAGCGCCAAAATGAGGCAAAGGGTCTTTGGCTAGTCAGGGGCCGATTGAGCGCAGAGTAGGCCATGATGTCTTGAATGAAAACCATCTCTTTAGGCAGGGCAGCCTCTAGCGTATCTAGAAAATTCTGGACGCGCTTGGGATAGTCAGCGCAGCTCTGGGAAATGCCGTCTAGATAGATGACATATCGCTGAGGCAGGGAATGTGGGGATGCGATCGCCTGTTCAGTCGCCTCTTCACGGGAGGGAGGATGGATGTGAGCAGACGTAGCCTGTGGGGAAGAAAGCGTCTGGGGGATGAGGAAGCTATGAGTTTCGATACCGTCACCGTACCAGCCAGCCCACCATCCCAAAGATTCAAAAGGAGAGAGCAGGCCAGCTAGAACTAGGGCAATAAGACCGACGCGAATGAGATCAAAAATGAAGCCAAGTAGTTTGCTGTTGAAGGCTATATACCATTGCAGCCACTGATCGTTGGCAGGTGATAGTAAAACAATGGTGCCAATTGCCAGAAAGATAGCGGCACAGAGCTGGATAAAATAGCGGCGCATAAACGAACGAGGCGACAATGGAACTGGCTAAATGAAACTGGCTGTAAGTCTTGTAGGGGTAAAGCTGCTTTGGCAAGGGGCTAGGTTTTCCAGCAGTTGAATAAATTTTCTGTTGTTTATTAGAAGATTTATTTTCTAGGATGGAAAGGAACATTACTTGGACGAACAGGCTGTGTTTGGCTAAGAGAGTCAGACCCGGCAATCTGAGTTCTAAGTCCGGCGTAGAGTTCTTCGGCTAGGCGATTACGGTTTCGGATTAAATCTTCACCAGCGACCCAGTTGATTATCCACTGACCGAGAGAAGCGATGGGCTGGCCGACCGTCTTCTGGATAAGCTGAATGCCGATCCAGCCAAGGGCAACGCTGCCGAAAGCCTCCCAGAGAGCCAGCGTGCTGATAGTATCTATACCAACAACGACAGCCAGTAGTGTCCAGATAGAGAGCAAAATAAAGACGGCGCTACCAAAGTAAGGCATAACCACGAACAGCCCTAGCATCAGCGGCGCGTAGCTAAAGCCGATGGTCCGAATAACGGCGCTCAGCGGTAGATAGCTATTGAAGACAGTATTGATCATTACCCAGGTGCTGAGGGCCCAAAAGCCAAAGCCAACCACGAAGAGAATAGCAGAGATAACCAGGCTAAGAATAAACCGTAGTGGGCGAACCTGGTTGATAAAGAGGACAACGATCTGGCTGAGCGACTGGGCGATGCCAGCGATAAAGACGATAGTGAGAGCAGCGGGTAGACTATGAGGCTGGTTTTGCAGGGTTTGAAAAGTGATGGGCCGCAAGGCGATCACGCCTTTTACTAAGCCCCAAAGCTGGCTAAAGGCATCCACCTTTGGCACGGCTGCTAATATCTGAGTGAGGTGCTGGGAAAGGTACCCGAACTGCTGGTTCAAAACCACTGCGATCGCTGACAAATGTAGCCAGTAAAGTATTTAGCTTCAAATCATAGTTAGTTGGTGGTTAGTTGGCAAATGCGGGCGATCGCACAATTCCTCTTTCAAAGCATCTCTAGTGGAATAGGACGGCTAGGTCTTGGAAAGGCTGAGTCTAGCGCGTCCAGCTCTTCTGGTCCTAGAGCGATGTCTAAAGCGGCGTAGTTTTGTTCTACATGCTCAATTTTGCTGGCTTTGGGAATGACGACAATGTTCTCTTGATGTAGTAGCCAGGCGATCGCGATCTGAGCGGCTGTTGCATCGTGCGTTTGGGCAAGCTGCTTGAGCGCTGGGTTGTTCAAGAGTCTACCTTGCTCAATCGGTGAATAGGCCATTACTGGAATGCGATGCTGTTTGCACCACGGCAGTAGATCTAGCTCTACGCCCCGCCTACTCAAGTTGTAGAGAATTTGATTAGTCGCTATTGACTCGCCACCTTCTAGTCCAGCGGCCTTTGCCATATCATCAGTATCAAAGTTGCTGACGCCATAGTCACGGATTTTTCCGGCCTGCTTTAGGGCTTGAAAAGTTTCTAGCGTCTCTGCTAACGGCACAGCGCTGCGCCAGTGGAGTAGATATAGATCGAGATAGTCTGTGTTTAGGCGCTTTAGGGTGCGATCGCAAGCCGCAATCACTCCTTTTCTCGATGCGTTATGCGGATATACTTTGCTGACTAGAAAGATATCTGAGCGTCGTGAGGTCATAGCTTCCCCTACGACAGTTTCTGCGCCGCCTTCACCGTACATCTCTGCGGTGTCAATGAGCGTTAACCCTAACTCCATGCCGCGCCGAAGGGCTGCAATCTCATCTGGCTTGCTCACAGCTTGTTCACCCATACGCCAGGTGCCCATGCCCAGCCTAGGAATCTTTTGCCCGCTTGGCAGCTCAATTGCTTGCACGGTGCCTTTCCCCTCGATGTTCTTTTGTCCATTCTAGCGAGTACGCTCGATTGCATAGCACCCATTAGACTGCAATAACAGGCTGCACCTGTCAGACTGCATCAAGACAGTCATATCACTAAAACTATTTGGCCACCGTAGGCAAGCTGACGCGCGAATCATGTTTACGCGCCAGGATTTTTACTCTACCCGGCACTCCTTCATACTCACTGGAATGGTGATGACGAATTCTGTGCCAACTCCTGCTTCAGAAAAACATTCAATCTGGCCGTGGTGCTTTTCTACCACGATTTGATAGCTGATGGACATGCCCATACCCGTACCCTTGCCGATAGCTTTCGTTGTAAAGAATGGGTCAAACATCCGGTCTCTGACCGTAGCTGGCATGCCAGTGCCATTGTCCGCTAGCTTGATAACGATGCGATCACCGTGTGCTTCTGTACGCAGAGTGATTCGCGGCACTTTCTCACCGTTTGGATTAGCCTTTAGCTCACTTTCTAGCGCATCAATTGCATTTGCCAAAATGTTCATAAAAACCTGGTTGAGCTGGCTGGCAAAGCATTCTATGAGGGGCAGATTACCGAAGTCTCGTACTAGCTCAATCGCAGGCCGATTGGTCTGAGCTTTGAGCCGATGCTGCAAAATTAATAGCGTACTTTCTATGCCTTCATGGATATCGATGGCTTTGCATCCAACCTCATCCATTCGAGAAAAATTACGCAGAGATAAAACAATCTCGCGGATTCGCCGTGTGCCTGCTCGCATAGACACCAGTATCTTTTTTAGATCGGTTTGAACAAACTCAATATCAATCTCTTCAGCCGCTATTTGAATCTCTTCTGGCGGTGCTGGATAGTGCTTTTCATAGAGCTGCAAGAAATCGAGCAAGTCTTGGGTGTGGTCTTCTACAGGATTAATATTGCCATGAATGAAATTGACCGGGTTGTTGATCTCATGAGCAACGCCGGCCACCATCTGTCCTAAGCTAGACATTTTTTCAGTTTGAACTAGCTGCGCTTGTGCCTGCTGAAGCGTTTGAATAGCTGCTTCTAGCTGCCCTGCCTTCTCTTCGGCCTCGACAGCGCCTTGCTTTGCCTGTGCTAACAGATTCGCTTGATAGATCGCCACGCCCACTTGCCCAGCTAAGGCGCGTAGTAGATCAATCTCGTCCGCTTCCCATTCTCTGGTCTTAGCGGCTTTCTCTTCTGTATCTTTTGTGCCAGGCTCTTCATCAGAGCACTGGTCAGCAATCAATAGACCCCAAAGCGCTTCTTGTACATGGATAGGAACTATCAATTTGGCCTGAACCCCAAGACTTTTTAGATAGTCTCGATGCTGAGCTTCGAGTGACGCTGAAGAAACGTGGCTGATCGCAATAATACGGCCCTGTTTATATTGCTCAACATACTCACGGTGAAACTGATTGTTCATTCCAGCATTGCCCAGTGCAGAAAAACTTTTGTCAGCCACGGACTCTACCGCAACTTGGCCATTCCAATCTGGGGTAAAGCGATAGATCAAGGCTCGATCGACAGATAGAAACTGGCGAACTTCATCCACCGTTGTTTGCTGAATAGATTCTATTTTGAGAGACTGCCTAATTTGAGTCGAGAGCTGGTTGAGCATCTCGCTCTGCTTGGCCAGTCTACGAAAGGTCGCCTCAGACTGCTTGAGCAAATCTTCAGCAACCTTACGCTCAGTGATGTCTTCGATAGTTCCTAAAAGACCGACCACGTTGCCCTTAGCATCATGCAAAGGAAATTTGCTGGTTTCTCGCCAGCTAAGCTGCCCGTTGGCCTGACGCTGAGACTGCTTGATTCGCAACATAGGCGTGTTAGTCTCCATCACCTGGTTGTCACACTGCCGATACCAAGCTCTTTGTTCTGGAGTCCAAGGTAGGTCATCGTCGGTAATACCCGCCACCTGACTCGAATCTTTGAATCCGGCCATTTTAGCCCAGCGATGATTGCTACCTAAATATGCGCCGTTTTTATCTTTCCAAAAGATGTACTGAGGAATGCTATCAAGCACGATCTGCATCAGCTCGGCCATGTGATAGGTTGAGACCCCGTCTTTGGCACTGGGATTGCTAGGCTCGTCGTTTGTGGTGCGATCGCCTACAAAAGATGAGCTATCTACAGACTGACTAGTATGAGCATCACAAGAATCGGCAGCTATGTGTGATTTTGCGGTTGATAAATCTGCTAGAGAGGCTGTTTCTAGACCGGGCATTTCGATGTCCATAACTGGGTTATTCAGGTTTGGGCGTTGTAAATAGACTAAGCTGACGGCCTGGCTGATGGCCAAAATCTGACATAGCTGACTGTGTTCGTCTTTGAGCGGAGTGTACGTCGTTTGATACTGCTGCTCACCGCTTGTAGTCGATACAGTGAAAATCCGCTGAACAGACCGCTCTGTCTGCACAACTACCGAGAGAGCATCAGCCGCTTGTTGCCAATAGTCTTGGCTTGTATCCGGGCGTTGTGCTTGGCTCACCAGCGCTTGGTCTGTTTGGCCAATCAGCATCTGCTCTGAGCATTGCAGCAGCTCGGATAGCGCTGGGCTCACAGCGCTGTATCGACAGTCGCTACCGTAGCAAGCCATTACCTGCAAAGTTTGTTGTGCTACGAGATGACGAAGATCACCGCTGAAGTTGGCAGCCGCTGCAGTGTATGGAGCGTCCATATGTTTTGAGAATGATATCGAAGCAAGCGAGATGGGCTTTTTCCGAATTTAGAATACCCATTGCTCGATATCAAACCTGGAGGATATAGACACTACGGGGAAATATTTAGCGAAGCTTGTCTTATTCGGGGTTGCTAGTTCGTGACGACTGCGTGACGACCAACAAAAGACAAGTATCACCCGCGTCGTCAACTACGCATCCATGAGCAATATAAGAAAATGAGCAATATGAGAATAAGAGGCAAAGATTGGAAGAGAAATTTCGCAAACGAACTTACCCGCATTGATAAATGTGGAGTATTCTGTCTGGGACAACGCTTTTGTCTTGATGTCTCGCAGCGATAGGATACTTTCTCCATGGTCTTTAAACCCCATCACCGAACAGTTGGGCAAAAGGGTTTTCATCGTCGAACTTTCCTGCGAGGGATAGCAGGGTTTGGCTCGGCAGTTGCGATCGCCAAACTGACTGGCTGTACGCCCTCTACTTCAGAAGGTGGGTCAGAAAGCGGGGGTGAGCCGCTTAAACTCGGACTGATCGCAGCTATTACTGGACCGTCGGCGCTCTCTGGCGAGTCGATCAAGCGGGGACTAGAAGTTGCCATAGACGAGATTAATGCAAACGGCGGCGTGATGGGAGGTCGCCCGATTGAGCTGGTCATTAGAGACGATGAATCGACCCCGGCAAGGGGCGTTGCGGCTGCCCGTGAGCTGATTGAGCGAGAGCAAGTTGCCGCCATCTTTGGGGGCCTAGATTCGCCAGTCTCGCTGGCGATGCTGCCTGTTCTTCATGAGCTAGAGACGCCCTATATGGGGGTATGGGCAGCGGCAACTGGGATCACGCGCAACGACTTTGATCCCAACTATGCTTTTCGCGTTTCTGCCAATGACAATATTGTCGATAGCTTTCTAATTCGCTACGCCAAAGAGGAAACTGGGGCTTCTAAAGTCGGTTTGGTGCTAATCAACAATCCTTGGGGCGAGTCGAATCAGGTCGGGTTTGAAGAGTGGGCTCCTGAATATGACGTAGAGATTGTCGGCGTCGAAAGATTTAACGATGGGGATACCGACATCTCGGCTCAGCTAGGACGACTGCAGTCTAGCGGCGCTGAAACGCTGCTGTTAGTTGCGAATGCCGCACCGGGCGCGCAGATGATGCGGTCTTTAGAGCGGCTGGCCTGGGATGTGCCGGTGGTGTCTCACTGGGGTATTTCTGGAGGACGGTTTCCTGAATTAGCTGGAGAAGAAACCGCGAGAAAGGTGACCTTTGTGCAAACCTACAGCTTTTTTGGTGAGCAAAGCCCAGTCGGTGAAAGAGTCTTAGCTGCTCTACAAGAGAAATACGATCTAGCCGGGCCAGCAGATATCTTAGCCCCGGTAGGAACGGCGAATGCCTACGACGCCATGCACCTGATGGCGCTAGCATTGGATACGGCTGAATCGGTTGAAGGTGTGGTGCTGCGAGAGGCTTTTTATAACCTGCCAGCTTATGAGGGGCTAATTAAAACCTATGAGCAGCCTTTCACGCCTGATAATCACGATGCGCTTAACGAAGACGACTATATTTTGGTGCAGTGGGACGGCGATCAGATTGTGCCGGTAGCGTCCTGATGTGGCCGCAGCTGATTTTATCGGGGATGGCAATCGGCAGTATGTATGGCCTGGTTGCGTTGGGTTTTCAGATCACTTACGCCGTTTCAAATACCATGAATCTCTCGCAAGGGGCGTTTGTGATGGTGGGCGCGGTGATTTGCTACTGCTTGAACATTGCCTGGGGCGTCCCTGCGATCGCTGCTGTTCCGATCACTCTTGCTCTTTGTGCTGCCCTTGGCCTCGTGATCGAACGTTGGATCGTGCGCCCTTTTGCTCGTAAGGGTTCTCAGTCTTGGCTGCTGAGCACAATTGCGCTTGGCATCATCGCTGAAAACGTGGCGATGCTTACTTTTGGCAAAGAAGTGCGAGGCTACCCTTCACCGCTAGCTGAGACGACGGTTTCTATCTTGAACTTTGGCGTGTTTCCGCTGGAGATCGTGATTCCGGTCGTTGGGCTAGCTACGGCTGTTGGCCTTTGGCTGCTGTTTAACCGAACGCTGTGGGGCAAAGCCTTTCGCGCCGCCAGCGAAAATCCGATGACTGCTCAGATTCTAGGGATACCGGTTACTCGGCTGATTGCCCTATCTTTTGGCCTGTCTACAGCGCTGGCGGGTCTGGCCGGTATGCTGA
Organism: cf. Phormidesmis sp. LEGE 11477; assembly: GCF_015207105.1. Taxonomy (GTDB): domain Bacteria; phylum Cyanobacteriota; class Cyanobacteriia; order Phormidesmidales; family Phormidesmidaceae; genus Phormidesmis. The sequence goes on along the minus strand of NZ_JADEXO010000003.1, from coordinate 15,401 downwards.
TTGCGCCGATTGCGAATGTGTCTGCCACGATGGGGACACTGCTAGGGGTCAAAGCGTTCGCGACTGCCATTATTGGCGGACTGAGCAATCCGTGGGGCGTGATGGTTGCCGGTGTGCTCTACGGCGTGGTCGAATCAATCGCCGCTGGGATGCTGGGCGGCAGCTATCGAGAAATTATTGGATTTTTGGTGGTGATTGCGGTTTTGGCTGTCAGACCCAATGGACTGTTTGGGAGAACGAATATCAAGAAGGTGTAGTTCATGAAAGGTCGTCTGATTGGGGGATTGATTGTCTTTGCCCTGGCGATCGCCGCCACGCTGATCGCGCCGAATACTTACTATCTGTTTGTGCTGGGCATGGTCGCGGTGACGACGATTGTCTCGGTTGGGTTGAACATTCTAGCCGGGCTGTCGGGGCAGATTTCGATTGGCCACGCGGGCTTTTTTGCGATTGGGGCCTATACCGGTAGTCTGCTGATGCTAAGGGCCGAGTGGCATTTTGGACTGGCGGCAGTGATGGCGGCGATCGCAGCGGCGGGTATGGGCGTGGCGCTCTCCGGCCCGGCGCTGCAAGTCAGCGGCCCTTATCTGGCAATGGTGACGATTGCCTTTGGCATTATCGTCGAGCGGGTCTTGATCGAGTGGGTAGGGTTGACGGGTGGCTTTGGTGGGCTCTCAGGCATTCCCAACCCGACCTTTTTAGGATTGCAGCCAGCGCTGCGAGAGAGTGTTCTTTTAGCGATCGTGCTGGCGTTTTTGTCTGTCGTCTCTTTTGCACTGCTCAAACGTCACGCTTGGGGAAAGGCTTTTCGGGCCGTACGTGATGATGCGATCGCCGCCGCCGCCGTTGGCCTCAATCCTTTTTATGTGAAAGTGATGGCGTTTGCCCTATCGGCGGCGCTGACGGGTTTAGCAGGGGTCTTTTTCGCGGTAGTGATCGGATTTGTCAGTCCTGATAGCTTTACGTTTAACCGCTCTGTTTTATTTTTACTCGCTGTTATTTTAGGTGGCTTAGGCACCGCAGAAGGGGCGTTTATCGGTGCCTGCATTCTGGTGATTTTGCCAGAATTTTTACACGATTTTACCGACTATCAGCTATTGGTCTTTGGTTTGCTGCTGCTGCTGGCTCTGCGGTTAGCCCCAGACGGTATCGCTAGTTTATTCAGCCGCTGGTCAGCGCCAGCGCCTGCTGTTCGACCGCTGGCGGTGCCGCCCGATCTGCCTAGCTTTGTCGCTGAAAACAAACAGCGATCGCCCTTAGTAATCAACAATGTCGGTATCCAGTTCGGCGGTATCAAAGCAGTCGATGGCGTTAGCCTAACCGTGCAGCCTGGCACGATTGCAGCGGTGATCGGGCCGAACGGTGCAGGTAAGACTACACTGCTAAACCTAATTAGCGGCTTCTATCGCCCTCGCTCAGGCAGTATTCAGCTTGACAAATATTCTCTTAATCGCTTGTCTAGCCGTCAGATCACCGATTTGGGCATCAGCCGCACGTTTCAAGCGACTCGGCTGTTCAATACGCTTTCTGTCTTAGACAACCTGCGGGTTGCGTTAGTCGGTAAGCGGCTGGGTCTGGTTTTGAAGGCGCTGCTGGGCATTGGCATCGCTGCTGAGCCAGAGCCAGCGCTGCTGGAAGTGCTGTCGTTTGTCGGCTATCGAGGCGATGTGCATACGGTGGCGGCAAACCTACCTTTCGTCGATCGGCGGCTGGTTGAGATTGCACGGGCGCTGGTGACCCGTCCTCAGATATTGCTGCTCGATGAGCCGGCTGCGGGGCTAAGCAAAGAAGATAAAAGGCTGTTGGCTAAGCTGATTCGCCGAATCGCCAGCAGCGGACTAAAGGTGATTTTGATCGAGCACGATATGGAGCTGGTAATGGAAATCTCTGACCAGGTGCTGGTAATGGATAGCGGCAAGGCGATCGCGCTAGGTTCACCGACTCAGGTCAAACAAGATCCGAAGGTGCTGGCTGCTTATTTAGGTGTCAGTAGCGCCGAAGCCGAACTTAGCCGGGAGACCATAGCCGCTCAAGCGTCTGTACTTAGCGTAGAGAAACTGACGACGGGCTACGATACGCTGCAAGTCTTATCAGATCTATCACTAACGGTTAACCAGGGCGAGCTGGTGACAGTCATTGGCGCAAACGGCGCAGGCAAAAGCACGCTGCTCAAAAGCCTAGTCAACTCACTGCCTATCTGGTCGGGTGAAGTCACCTTTCTAGGACAGCCGCTGCTGACAATTCCAGCACACAAAATGGCCGCGAGTGGATTGGTCTTGGTGCCAGAAGGTCGTCAGGTCATCAAGGAATTAGACGTGATCGATAATCTGCGTTTAGGTGGGTTTCATCGTCAGGACGCGCATATTGATAAGGATTTAGAACAAATGCTAGATCGGTTTCCCCGATTGCGAGAGCGGCGGCGGCAAAAGGCAGGGCTGCTGTCTGGCGGCGAACAGCAGATGCTGGCGATCGCCCGTGGTCTGATGGCCAAGCCTCGGCTCTTATTGCTGGATGAACCTTCTCTAGGGCTGGCCCCTCAGTTGGTGAGTAGTCTTTACGCAACTTTGGCAAGCCTTCGAGATGAAGGCATGACCATTTTGCTGGTAGATCAGATGGCGGCACTGGCGTTAGAGATTGCCGATCGCGCCTATTTACTAGAGACTGGCCAGATTGTCAGATCTGGCGATGCCAGAGACTGGCGGAATGACCCTGAAATTTCTCAGGTGTATCTAGGCGGCTCCGTCTCCCAATAAAAGTCTCTTAATATCTTTCAACAAAAGTCTCTTAAAGCCTTCTAATAAAAGCTTCTTAAAGTCTCCTAACAAGTCTAGATAAACAATGATGCAGAATCAATCTATTGATTTTGAGATCGATCTCAAAATTGAGAATGCGACCTTAGCAAAAGAGTCAGAGCAGCAGACGATTGCTATACGAAACGGAAAAATTATCCAGATTGCGCCAGTCATTTCTCCGCCCGCAGCGCAAACCCTTGATGCGGCAGGAAGCATTGTTGTTCCTGGTCTTGTCGATCCTCATCTTCATCTCGATAAAGCCTTTTTACTAGAAAAATCTCCGGCTCAAGCAGGCACCTTTCAAGAAGCGCTAGAAGAAACGCTGCGGCTAAAAAAAGAGTTTACGATCGAGGATATTCAAGCGCGATCGCGTCGGGTGATCGAAAATGCGATCGGCTTTGGCATTACCGCTATTCGCAGCCACGTAGAAGTCGATCCGATTCTGCAACTCACCTCGATCAAAGCGCTGCTGCCGCTAAAGCAAGAATACGCTCAGCGTCTAACACTCCAGCTTGCCATTTTTGCTCAAGAAGGCATTACCAACCAGCCCGGAACCGAACAGCTTTTGCATCAGGCGCTGACGCTAGGCGGTGACGTAATCGGCTCTGCGCCCTACACCGACCCTGACCCTGAACGCAATATCAATATTGTCTTTGACCTAGCTCAGTCTTTTGACTGCGACGTTGATTTTCATCTTGATTTTCTCGACGATGACGAGCCGCTGCTGTTTCCGATCGTGGCGCGTGAGACCATCAAGCGCGGCTGGCAAAACCGAGTTTGCCTAGGTCATATGACTCGGCTAGCTGGGCTTTCGCCTGCAAAGCTAAAAGAGGCGGCAGCGCTTTTGCGTGAGGCAGGCATTTCTATCTTGGCTTTGCCAGCTTCGGATCTCTACATGATGGCTCGCCAGGACACGCACAACGTTCGTCGCGGCGTTGCCCCGATTCAGACGCTGTTTGATCTCAATGTGAATACGGCGATCGCAACCAACAATATTCAGAACCTCTTTACCCCGTTTGGGGATGGCGACCCGCTCAAAATCTGCACGCTGCTGGCCCAAACGCTACAGCTAGGCACACAGGAGCGCCACGCTCTGTGTCTAGAGATGGCAACGACCCAGGCGGCCAAAGCGATCGGCCTGCGCGATCACCGTATCGAACCGGGCAGCGCAGCTGATCTAGTTATTCTCGGGGCAGACTCAATCTCGCAAGTCGTTGGCGCTGCGCCGGGCGATCGCATCACGATCAAATCAGGAAACATTATCTCTCAAACGCTGGTCTCTCGAACGCCAAAAGACCAACTTGTCCAGATAGTTTGACAACGCTATGCCCTTGCAGTGTATCAGGCGATTGGCTGCGGCCTGACAACGTCACTATCTTGCTGTTGGCCGCGCTGATTGATCGCGCTCAATGCCTGCTTTAGCGCTTCTGCTCGACTCGGCAAAAACTGATCCGCAGGCACAATGTCTAGCAGACCCAAACGAGTCAGGCGTTTGTAGGTTTGGCCTTTGGCACCGACGATGTAAACAGTGCGATCGCCTTCTACTGCCTCTTGGATCGAGTTTTCTAATGCTAGCGATGTGGTGACGCCTAAGTGCGGTACCTCGCTGATATCTAACACCAGCGCCTGGCAATTTTGCATCGCTGCTCGCTCTCTAGAAATCGCCTTGGCGACGCCAAAGATCATAGGCCCACTGAGACTAAACAGTAAGATTCGACCTTTCCCTTTGTCTAGTAGTAATTTTTCTTCAGCGCTGAGTGCGATCGTATCGTCGTCGTCGGTCACTGCTGTCACGCCCTTATCCGAACGCAGCATACTCAGCTTCTCAATCGTCAGCATATTCGCCACGAACACGCCTACACCCACAGCCACTACCAAGTCGACAAACACCGTTAGAAAAATGACCCCATACATAATCGCTGCCGACTTGCGCGAGATATAATGAGCCCGCTTCAAAAAGCCCCAGTCGATGATGTCGATACCCACCTTGATAATGATGCCTGCTAGCACAGAAAGCGGAATGTTCTCTGTCAGGGTACTAGCGCCTAACACCACAACCAGCAAAATTGCCGCCCGTGAGAGGCCCGACAGCGCCGTCCGTCCACCCGCTTTAATATTGACGACCGTTCCCATTGTCGCGCCCGCACCAGGCAATCCTCCTAGTAATCCCGACGCAATATTGCCAATGCCTTGACCCACTAGCTCCTTATTAGAATCGTGCTCAGTGCGAGTCAAGCTGTCTGCTACCACTGAAGTGAGTAGCGCGTCAATACAGCCCAAGGTGCCTAGTACGCCGGCATCCACCAGCATCTCGCGCATTTGAGCGCCGCTAAAAGTAGGCACCGTCAGGGTCGGCAGTGCCAAAGGAATTTCGCCAATGCGGGCCATATCTACATCGCCTGACAAGAACGTCAGCGATAGTATTGTGCCAATTATCATGGCTACTAGCTGAGGCGGCGCAAACTTTCGCAGGCCTTTAGGAAAAAAGAGAATGATTAAAACGGTAAGCAAGGTCAGAACAGCATCTCTCCAATGAGTCCCTCCAATCAATCCGGGTAAGGCTTGCAGCGTTCCCAGCACTCCGCTAGGTGGAGACTCTTCTCCTAGGACTCTAAGCCCTAAGGCTGGCATAATCTGCAAGATGATTAGAATCAGTCCAATACCCGACATAAAGCCTGATATCACGTTGTATGGCATTAGGGTGACGTATTTACCGAGCTTCAATACGCCGAGCAGTATTTGAAACACCCCAGCCATGATCACGACCGTAAAGGCCATCGCCATGCCGTTCTCTGGATTGGTTGCGACCAGTGAGGCGATTACACCGGTAATCACCACCGTCATCGGACCTGTCGGTTCAGAGATCAAGGTGGGAGTGCCACCGAACAGCGCCGCAAAAAAGCCGACTATGATCGCACCATATAGGCCAGCAGTAGGCCCAGCCCCCGAAGCTACGCCAAAAGCCAGCGCCATCGGCAGAGCGATGACCGCAGCAGTCAGGCCACCAAACAAGTCACCGCGAACGTTTTTAAAATTAATTTGATTAGTCAATTTGTAAGCTCTTTGCATAGATAAGGTATGCCCTCGGCGCGATCTCTTACCCTAGTCTCTCATGCTGACTCAAACTTTAGTTATACGTTCAAGAAAGACTATTCCTGTCTTATCCATATGCTTGAAAATCTGTCAATGCTTGGAAATCTGTAAGGCAAGACAAAACGCTGTGTATCCAAGCTAGCTAGTGCTGTTGCGAAAACAAATTGATTTGAGCAGAGAAAAAAGAACAACTCAAACCAATCGCAGCTAAATTAGCCATGACCAAGCTAGCCATGAGAGAAGCTAGTTTCAGGAAAGTGGATTAGCAGAAGCAGCCGACTAGCTTCCTCGGTTAGGTTTGTTGCTTTTTGAAGATTCGCGATCAGAAGCTGTCTCTGGTAGCGGAATGAACTCTTCCTCTTTGGGTACTTGTGGAAACCGCTTTTCTCTCCAGTATCGCTTTGCCTGCTCTATTCTTTCTGCACGACTAGAAACAAAGTTCCAATACTTTTGACGAGAGCCCAAAGGTTTACCGCCGATGACCATCGCCTGCGCTTCTGCCGCCGCGCTGATTTCTACAGGAGTTCCTGTTTCAACAATAGACAGGCAGTTTGGTCTGAGGGGCTTGCCGTCAACGAATAGACCAGGCGTTACGCTGTAAATGGCCTGCTGCTGATTATTTACAGGTAGCTGGAACTGGCTATTGGTGGCAAAAGATAGAGATAGATAGATCGTCGGAGAAAAGGTCTGTACGGGCGATGTGTGTGATCCAAATTCTCCTGCGATCAGCGTGGCCGTGGTGCCCTTTTCTTTCCACTTTGGCAAATCGTCGGCAGCATGATGAGAAAAACTCGGCTCGACTTCCTCAAATTCTTTGGGCAGGGCAATCCAGGTTTGAATGGCGTGAAGGGTGGATTTGGCTGCTCTGAAGCTGTCGGGCGATCGCTCTGAATGCACAACGCCTCTACCGGCGGTCATCCAGTTAACTTCACCCGGCACAATCTCTTGAACGACGCCTAAACTATCGCGATGTAGCAGGCTACCTTCGAGTAGATAGGTGACTGTCGCTAGGTTGATATGCGGATGCGGTCTGACATCGACACCTTCGCCCGGTGGAAAGACGGCAGGGCCGAGGTGATCAAAAAAGATGAAGGGGCCAACCATCTGGTGATCGCGATGAGGCAAACTACGCTGTACACTAAATCCGCCAAGGTCGTGCTTTTCAGGAATAAGAATTTGCTCAAGCGCCATTTCAAATTTCTCATCAGTTTCAATCTGCCAAAACTATATCGCCGAAACTTACGACTTTACCAACGTTGTTCGAGCCTGTAGCAGGTGTAGGTAGTTACAAAGACGACAGTGTACGCACGGTATACGCCTAGAAGACTTATGCAGATACTCTTTAAAGTGGTTGGTTTGATTGCTAGTGGGGCTAGCTGGCTAGCGATTGGCACTCTACTATTTTTGAGTCTGTGGATTGTGCTGCCAGCGCCTAATTTTTTCCTGCTGCCGCTGGCGGTAGGGGCACCTGCTGTGAGTCCTTTGCTAGGCGGGCTAGGAGCGATCGCACTACTCCTAACGCTGGGGCTAATAGAGTCACCGCCGCGCCCTGTGATCGCTATTTTGCTGATAGTGATCGCCCTCAACAGTCTGCCACTTTTGCAGCAGCCTCGGGCGGTAGCCACTGCGGAACGCTCAATGGCACAGGCATTTTCTCATTCATCCAAAGACAATCTAGCCAAAGACGATCTAGCTAAAGACGATCTAGCTAGGCATCAACTGGCACCCGTCCCAGCTTTCAGCCTTTCCAACTTTTTTAGAGGCATTCCGCAAGCAAATGTTCGGCATCAGGCCAAAATTCCATTCGCTAGTCCAGCGGGTGAAGACTTATTTTTAGATATGTATCAGCCGCGATCGCCGGGGCGCTATCCGGCGGTGATGATGATCTACGGCGGTGGCTGGCGAACGGGCAGCTCTGGTGCAAATGAGGCGCTTGGTCGGTTCTTGGCAAGCAGAGGATATGTAGTAGTCGCAGCAGACTATCGACATTCGCCGCAGTATCAGTTTCCAGCGCAGCTAGAGGATATTTCGGCGGCACTGGCTTTTATCCGTGACCATGCTGATGAGTATGAAATTATGCCCGATCGGATCGCGCTGTTGGGCTGGTCGGCAGGCGCTCAGCTAGCGATGCTGACTGGATTTCAAGCGCCACAGACACTGTTGTCCCAGGCATTATTATCCGAAGCACCGTTGTCCGAAATACGGTTGTCTGAAACACGGTTGTCCAAAACGCCGTTGAATTTGCCATCTACAGCAAATCAGCTTTCCGTGCGGGCCATCGTTTCTTATTACGGCCCGGTCGATCTAGCGAACGGCTATCGCAACCCCCCTCGGCCCGATCCATTAGATGTCCGCCAGGTGCTAGAAGACTACCTAGGCGGATCGCCAGACGAACGGCCCGCTGCCTATACGGAAGCGTCGCCAATCACCTATGTCAAAGCAGCTACGCCAGACTCTTTGCCCCCCGTTTTGCTAATTCATGGTGGGCGCGATCATATTGTAGAAGCGAAGTATGGCAGCTATCTGTATGAGCAGATATTGCGATCGCGCAATACAGCCGTCTGGGTCAAAATTCCTTGGGCCGAGCATGCCTTCGACAAAATCTTCAACGGTGTAGGCAATCAGATGGCACTTCATTTTCTAGAGCGCTTTTTGGCAGAGACGATTTTGTAAAGGGCGCTTTTATAAAGGGCATTGTTTATAAAAGACTGTTCTATCGACTGGCACTGACGATGTCTGCTTCATCCCAAAAATCCGGCTGTGGTTGTTTCTTCTTTTTGCTGCTTTTAGTAGTCGGAGCGGGCGTCTGGATCTTTCCTAGACTAGGGCGAATAGATATTGAGACGGCTAGAGATGGCGATCTGATCGGCGTTTTTAAACAGCTAACCACGCCCCTTCCCGACTCTGAGCTAGTTGCTGACTCGGCTAGGCCAGGTGGACTGAACGCCGCCGTACCCGAACCGCCTGCTGAAATCATTCAGATGAGCTTGCCTGAAGTTAGCCCTAGTGAGCCGCCGCCAGCCGTAGCGCCCGATGATTCTACGCTGGTTCTGCCAGAGGCTTGGTCTAAGAAAGTATTTAGAGGCATCTACTTAAGTCGGTATCAGGCGACGAACCGGGCTAGTGAGCAGATGATTCGCGATCGCGTGCGCTATTACAAACAGCAAGGCATCAACACGATTCTTCATGGCGTTTGGGGCAACGGCTGTACTATGTACAAAAGCGACGTCATGCAGCAGACGTTTGGCTATCCTAGCTGTCCTAACCAGTTTCAAGACCCTTGGCTAGACTGGCTGATTGATGAAGCTCACCAGCAGGGGATGCAGGTACATGCTTACTTTGAAAAAGGCATCAAGCTAGATAAAAACAGTCCTATCTTTGAGGTGGCAACGACCAAAGGATGGTTTGTCCCTGGAATAGATAAAACCTATCCCGGCGTAGATCACTATCTGCTAAATGTAAAAAACAAAGCGGTAGCCGATTACTTTAAAGCGATCTCGGCTGAGTTTGTCAGGCGCTATCCCACAATAGACGCCGTGCAGTGGGACGACTATGTCGGCTATCACGATGAGCTACCAGGAGAAGTCGATCGCACCGCTGTGCTCACTCAGTTTATGAGAGATATCAGGGCCGCAGTCAAGCAGGCTAATCCAGCGGTGAGTTTTGACGTGTGTCATCACAACCCGTATTGGGGAAAGCGCTATTTCGATGCCGACTGGGCCAACTGGCAGGTAGATAGAGCCTTTATTCAGGTGTATAACGATGCCAACTTTGCCGTAGAGCTAGACTACGTTGAACAGTATCAGGGAATTTCAATTTCGGATACGCAGTTTGATCGATTAGAAGCACTAGCGAACAATCCTAACGTTGAAAGCGTTCTGTTGTTTCCTGCTAATGGCAAGCCGGAAGAGACAGCTAGACGATTTGGAGAATTTTTGAGAGCGGCAAAGTAAAAGGTCTCAAATCGCCCAGGTCACGGCACTCGAAACAGAGTCGCTGAGACAGATGCTAAACCTGCATCAACAAAAGGACGCAAAAGATGAATGCAAAAATAATACGTACAAAGAGATAGATTTGGATGCATAGAAAATCTAATCCAAAAGTAGTTGCGTATGAATGCATCCAAAGTTGATATGTCCGCGTATCTCTATTACAGATCTGGGCGAACCAGGCGAACAATAACAACTGCCACCTGCACGCTAAATATGTGGACATATGTGGACGCGCATAATCCCTAACATTTGGCAGGCGCAGTACAGGCTCAGTTGCAATCGAGGCGCGATCGCAGCCACCCATTCCAATCAGACCTCATACTGCCTGATGCTAATGGCTAACGCTGATTCTCCACTGGCCTCCGTTGGCATCACTGGCCTAATTCTTATTAGCCCAATCTTTGTGAGCTGTGAATAGCCCCCCAATCAAACAACTTTACGCAGATATTAGAAAATGGCTCACATTAGCATAACAGAGCGAGTTCCTGCTCTACTGACAACAGCAGTCCTGCCGCTAGAAGAATCGCAGCAAACTGCCCCAGTGATTGAAACCGCCTCTACCGGCAGCTTTGTTGCCAGCCTAGAGGGCAACGTCCTGCGGGTCTCTGGTGAATTTAGCCAACTAACTAGTCCGCTACTGCCAGTTGGCGGCGTAGACCCTTCTGGCAATCCCGAAAGCCCTGTCCATATTCATATTGGTGAGATGGGTGCCAATGGTCCGATCATTAGAAACCTAAGAGTTATCCAAAAGCCAAATCAAGCAGATGCAGGCAGATTTACAGGCGTCTTTAAGCTGTCTGATAGCGAAGTGGCTGGCCTAATTGCAGACGGTCTGTATGTGAACTTGCACACACAGAACAACCCTAGCGGTGAACTGCGCGGTCAGGTCAATGTTGAAAGCAGCGATTTGATTTCTAGTGAAGTTTTGGCGACGGGGCTACCGCTAGAAGAAGCTCAGCAGCCAACTGACGTTGTAGATACCGCTTCTACAGGCGAGCTTTCAGTCAGTCTAAATGGAAACAAGCTGATTGTTTTAGGCAACTTCAGCGACCTGACTAGCCCGCTCTTGCCGATCGGCGGCGCGGACGCGGCTGGTAATCCTGAGAGCCCCGTCCATATCCACATGGCTGCAGCGGGTGAGAATGGGCCGATCATCAGAAATCTGACGGTAGATGAGGCCGGTGGCGACTTTAGCGGCATTTTCACTCTCGAAGACAGCCAGGTCGATAGTCTTCTGGCCGACGGTCTGTATGTGAATTTGCACACGCAAGCTAATCCTAGTGGTGAACTGCGATCGCAGCTCAATATCGACAGCACTGATCTAGGTAGTAGCGAACTCAAACCCAACAATCTTCCGCTAGAAGAATCTCAGCAAACTTCAAATGTTGTCGATACCGCGTCTACTGGTAATTTTTCTGCAACCTTGAACGGTAACCGGCTGGTTGTCTTGGGCAGCTTTGATAGCCTCACTAGTCCGCTTTTGCAGATCGGCGGCGTAGACCCAGCGGGAAACCCTGAAAGCGCTGTTCATATTCATATTGGCGAAGCAGGCGAGAACGGTCCGATTATCAGAAACCTGACGGTAGATGAAGCCGATGGTAAGTTTAGCGGTGCTTTCGATCTTTCTAATAGACAAGTTGAGGTGCTAATTGCTGACGGTTTGTATGTGAACTTACATACACAAGCCAATCCTAGCGGTGAGCTACGCGGTCAGATTGACGTTGCCCTTAGAGCAGAAGCTACGGCGGGTGACGACACTGTGCTAGGGAGCAATGGTAAAGACGTTTTGGCGGGTTTAGCTGGGAACGACATCATCAAAGGCTTTGGTGGAAGAGATATCTTACGGGGCGATGGCGATTCGTCTAGTCCCCAGGCTGGCAAACCAGGTGGGGATGACATCATCTTTGGGGGCGCAGGCAAGGATATGATCGGCGGTAAGGGCGGCAACGATATTCTCTACGGCGGCTCTGGTCAAGATAAGATCTACGGTGATGGGGGCAATGATATCCTCAGAGGCGGTAAGGGAAAAGATACCTTGTTTGGCGATACGTCTAGAGACAAGGGTAGCGATACCTTTGTGCTAGCGCGGGGCGAAGGCCGTGACAATATTATGGATTTTGAAGTTGGCAGAGACTTAATTGGCTTAGCGGATGGTCTAACGTTTGCAGATCTGTTGATCTCTGTGAGGAGTGGCTCTACGATCATATCGACCGACCACGAGAGGCTAGCGACACTGAAAGGCGTGGATGAAGTTTCTGAAAGTTTGTTTGTCGTTTTCGACGATACGACTTTGCTGGCATAGCCCCGGAAGGCCCGTAGCGTCAAGTTGACAGCCGCAAGCGGCGGCTCTCCTGAGGGTGACGCTAAACAGGTACGAAGAGAGAGGAGCTTTGAATCTGGCGTCCTTCTCTCTTTGAAAGAAATTACTTTGCAATACCTCAGCAGGATGAACAGCTCAGGGCTTACTTTTCCGTTTTAGACTTGATCTTCCTGCTGAGAAACCACCATAGCTCTAATCCAATCATGCCGAGTCCGGTAGTTGCAACGCCTGCTTTCAGACTAGTAGGCTGGTCGATGCGGTGAAACTTACCTTTGCATTCTAGAGTCTGGGCGTTAGCAGTTTGAGCAATGCTCAGAAGAATGAATGCGAGCGTAACCGATAGCATACTCACATTCAACGCTCTTCTGAGTAGTCTTTTTCTGTTTGAGCGGTTGAGTATAGAAGTTGTTTTCATAGGATCGAAGCTGCGAATTGAAGCTGCTTTTGTGGACGCGTTTTCCTAATAAAGATTGGTCGCTTGAAAGTTTCTTAGGCGCAGGGCGTTGGTCACTACCGAGAATGAACTAAACGCCATCGCCGCTCCAGCGATCATAGGGTTGAGTAGCCAGCCAAAGAGAGGATAGAGAATGCCGGCTGCAATCGGAATGCCGGCTATGTTGTAGATGAAGGCAAAGAACAGATTTTGGCGGATAGTGGTAATCGTGGCTTTACTGAGCTGAATGGCGGTAACGATGCCTCGCAGATCGCCAGAGATCAGGGTGATGTCGCTAGCTGCGATCGCCACGTCTGTGCCTGTGCCAATGGCAATGCCAACGTCGGCCTGGGCCAGCGCGGGCGCGTCATTAATGCCATCGCCGACCATCGCCACCTGTCTGTTTTGACCGCTTTGGCCGTTTCGCCTGTTTCTTTTGTTTCGCCCATACGCTTCAGACTGAAATTGCTTGATCCAATCTGCTTTTTGATCGGGGCGAACCTCTGCATGTACTTGGCGGATACCGACTGCCTGGGCGATCGCAGTGGCTGTTTGCTGATTGTCTCCAGTCAGCATAATCACCTCTAGGCCCATCTTCTGCAGTGCGCTTACTGCCTGAGCCGATGTTTTTTTAAGAGCGTCGGCAATACCCATGAGCCCTTCGGCCTTGCCATCAACAGCAATCCAAGCGGTGGTTTTTGCCGCCTGTTCCCACGCCTGCCTTTGAGATTGCAGTGACCCGGTATCAATGCTCAGCTCTTGCATCCAGCGCTCGGTGCCAATCTGCACTAAATGGCCGTCAAAGCTAGCCTGAACGCCCCTGCCGATAATGGCTTCAAAGTCTTGAACCTCATGGAGCGTTCTCTTCTCAATGCCCTGCGTTTCGGCATAGTTGACCACAGCTTCTGCTAGGGGATGCTCAGAATTTTGCTCGACAGCGGCGGCCATCTTCAACAGTTGAATTTCGTTACTGTTGGCGGTGCCTCGAACGGTGAGATAGTCAATAACTGTGGGTTTGCCTTCAGTCAGCGTACCTGTCTTGTCGACCACGATCGCTTGCAGCTTGTGGGCCCGCTCTAGGCTTTCGGCATTTTTAATCAGGATGCCATTTTCTGCGCCCTTACCTGTGCCCACCATAATCGAGGTCGGCGTCGCTAAGCCCAGCGCACAAGGGCAGGCGATGATGAGCACGCCGACTGTCGTCAGCAACGCTAGGGTGACGTTCCCCATCAGGGTGAACCAGAGAACAAATGTGAGCAGCGCGATCGCAATCACAACTGGAACAAACAGTCCGGTGACGCGATCGGCAAGTCTTTGGATCGGCGCTTTTGATCCCTGAGCCGCTTGAACAAGCTGAACAATCTGGGACAGCATGGTGTCAGCGCCTACCCGCGAAGCCCTAAACCTGAAGCTACCTGTCTTGTTAATTGTCGCGCCAATGACGGTCTCACCCGGCTCTTTCTTGACTGGCATCGGTTCTCCAGTCACCATTGATTCATCTACGGTAGAGGCCCCTGCTATGACATCGCCATCTACCGGAATCTTTTCACCTGGACGAACAACAACAATATCGCCCACAATTACATCTTCTAGTGGTAGATCAACTGCTTCTCCTTTTCTGACTACCCGAGCTGTGATAGCCTGCAGGCCCATAAGCTGACGGATCGCGTCTGAAGTCTGGCCTCTGGCTCTATCCTCTAGATATCTGCCCAGCAGCAATAGCGCAATGATTACAACGGCGGCTTCGTAATAGACGTCTGCAGCTAGATCGCGAGAAAGTAAAACGCCAGGAAACACCGTGACAAAAAGAGAATAGAGATAAGCAGATCCGGTTCCCAAAGCCACCAGCGTATTCATATTCGCTGTCCGACGCCTAAAAGCTTTCCACGCACCCACATAAAATGACTGGCCGCACCAAACCATTACCAGGGTCGCTAGCACCAGCTGCAGCCAAGGATTATGTAAGAACATTGGCCAGCTAGGCATGTTTACGCCTAGCATCATGGGCAAAGTGCCTAATATCAAAACCGCGCCAATCATACCGCTGACGATTGTTTTAGTCAGTAGTCTCTTCTGATACGCTTTTTTCTCTTCCTGCAGTTGGCTGTCTTCTTGTCTAGCGCTGAAGCTTTCCTTTGCATTAGCCTCGTAGCCCGCATCGGCAAAAGCGGTCTGAATCTTTTTGAGCGTAGTACTGCACTCGTCATATTCAATGCTGGCCTGCTCAGCGGCAAAGTTGACTTGTATGCGACTAACCCCTGACACCTGCGCGATTATAGATTCGATGTTGTTTGCACAGGCCGCACAGCTCATGCCCTTGAGTTTTAAGATGGTTGCTGTCATCGGCAGTCTCTCTTATGTATGCGCTTACGTAGACTGAGAAAAAGATAGTAGAGTTTGCTTGAATAGATGCAATCAACTAACCAATCCCTTCTACGAGTGGTTAGTAGCATAAACCCTATAGTCTGCTGCAGAGTAAAGGGGTATAGTAGAAAACTTTCATGAGTCGACTGGACATTATCTATGAACCGATCGCCTAACCTCGAAGAAACTCGATGGTTCAAAATCAAGCTTTTACTTGAATGTAGAAATATCTGAATGTGGAGATGCTGAGATGTCTGATCCCAAGGCAATCTAGGGGAGCAGTCAAAAGGATAGTTGAAGAGATTCTTACCGTTTGAGGGTGATTATCATGCAGGCGATCGCGTCTGGCAACTTGTTTAGCATTGTTCCCAGCAACTATTACATTTTCTCTGTATTGTCTTTTATTC
>NZ_JADEXO010000277.1 GCF_015207105.1 cf. Phormidesmis sp. LEGE 11477 | reverse complement strand
CTGTAGTGACCCCCAAATTTAGGACAGCAGCTAGAGAGAGTAATCTAGAGTCCATAGGGGGCAAGCATCATGGCAAACAAGCAAAGAAACTACAGCAGCGAATTTAAGGCCAAAGTCGTCCTAGAGGTGGTCGGCGGCCAGCGCACCATCAGCGAAGCCAGTCGCGCTCACAAAGTGCATTCGTCGGTGATTAACCGTTGGCGCAATGAATTTCTCAAGCAGGCCCACCTGGCGTTCGGCGGAAAAGGCATGGGCGAAGACTCAGAGGAGAAGATAGCGGAGTTGGAACGGATGATAGGCCGTTTAACGATGGAGCTAGCAGTAGCAAAAAAAGCTTCAGCGCTGTGGAGTCTGAACGGAAGCGAATGATCATTGAACAGTTGAAAGCGGAGTATCCGATACAGGTGATATGTAATGTAATTGGCTACAGCCGGAGCTGCTACTACTATCAACCCCGAACAGAAAAAGAGAGTGAAGAGGAGGCGTTAAAAAAAGTGATCGCGGATGTTGCAGGGCGGTATCCGACCTATGGCTACAGACGTATAACCAAGCAGCTACAGAGAGAAGGCTGGAATGTCAATCACAAGCGCATTAGCCGACTGA
Organism: cf. Phormidesmis sp. LEGE 11477; assembly: GCF_015207105.1. Taxonomy (GTDB): domain Bacteria; phylum Cyanobacteriota; class Cyanobacteriia; order Phormidesmidales; family Phormidesmidaceae; genus Phormidesmis. The sequence continues at coordinate 672 of NZ_JADEXO010000277.1, read as the reverse complement.
TGCGAGAGCTAGAATTGCTAGCAAAAAGAAAGGTTAGAAGAAAGCGAACAACAAACAGTGTTCATGGCTACAAGCGGTATCCTAACTTAGTCAGAGGTCTGGTTGTAGAACGCCCAGAGCAAGTGTGGGTAGGCGACATCACCTATATTCGACTAAGGGAGGAGTTTGTTTATTTAGCGGTGCTGATGGATGTTTTTACGCGCAGTATACGAGGCTGGCATCTGGATATAACGATGGAAAAGAGTTTGACTATAACAGCGTTAGCGAAAGGACTGAAGCAGAATGTTCCAGAGATTCATCATTCAGACCAGGGTGTGCAATATGCGGCGAATGATTATGTCCAGCTGTTGGAGGAGAATGAGATAGCGATTAGTATGGCGGGAGTAGGCAAAGCCTATGAGAATGGCTATGCTGAGCGATTAATGAGAACAATAAAAGAAGAAGAAGTTGACTTATCGGAGTATCGCAACTTTAATGAAGTGTATGAGAGAATAGAAGAGTTTTTAGAAGAGGTGTATATGAAGAAAAGAATCCACTCTTCTCTAAGCTATTTGACGCCTAGTGAATTTGAAGAAAAGTGGAGGAAGGAGCAGTAATCGTCTAAAGGTGATACGAACAAGTCTAGACTTTCTATCACCTGATTTTACTGTCCAAATTTAGGGGTTCACTTCA
>NZ_JADEXO010000186.1 GCF_015207105.1 cf. Phormidesmis sp. LEGE 11477 | reverse complement strand
CTAATATCATCGCGCCGAACTGTTATCACTATCTTTTTGCAGCTAGCTTCAAAGACTGCTATCCAAAGGCTACTTTCTGGGCAGCGCCAGGACTACAACAGAAAGAACCAGAGCTGCCTATTGATCGAACAATCGATATAGAATCAGCAGAACTAACACCAGGACTACAATCTATTTTTCTCAGTGGATTTAGAACGTTAGGACTCAGTGGATTCGACAGCCTGAACGAGTGCATCTTCTTTCATCCAAAGAGCCGCACTTTGATCTTAACAGATGCTGCTTTTCACTTTGATGCGAGTTTTCCACTGCTGACTCAGCTCATGACTAGAGTATTAGGTGGCTATCAAACCCTAAGTCCATCCTGGCTTGAGCGGATCGCCACAACAGATAAGAAAGCCGTTAGAGAATCAATAGAAGAAATCCTGCGCTGGGACTTTGAGCGCGTGATCATGGCACACGGTAGTGTCATTGAGAAAGCAGGGAAAGAGGCGTTTATCAATGGATACGAAAGTTTCTTGAAAGTTTCTTGGCCAGCTAGCCGCTTTGGGGTTAGCAAAGCGTGAGTATAACCGAGCTTTGTCTGACGGTACTTACCGTCTAGATTTCTTCTGGTGCCAAGCTTCTTCGTATCGGCGCTGATTGATCTCAACCGACTTTTGCAAATCCACTACCGGATTCGGATAGTCTACGCCTAGCCGAACATCAAAGCGTTTTTGCTCAACAGGTTGGAGCTTCCAGGGTGCATGCACTTTCTTAGCAGGCAGATCTGCTAGCGCTGGCAGCCAGTGTTTAACGTATTTGCCTTCTGGGTCATAGTCTTTGGACTGCTTTGGAATATTGAAGTAGCGAAAGCCGCGCGCATCATTGCCGACACCTGCTGTGTAATTCCAATTGCCCCAATTGCTACACACGTCGTAGTCGATTAGCAAAGACTCGAACCACTCTGCACCCATCTGCCAATCAATTCCCAAATTCTTCGTCAGAAAGCTAGCTACATTTTGTCGCCCGCGATTTGACATAAATCCTGTTGCGGCAATCTCTCGCATGTTGGCATCGACAAGCGGATAGCCTGTTTTCCCTTCGCGCCATCGATCGAAGCGCTGCCAATCTTGCTGCCATTTAATCGGCAGTCCGCGAATACCACTTTTACGAAATATCTTACGGCCATACTTGAGGCAGACAAAGCGAAAATAGTCTCTCCAGATTAGCTCAAATATCATCCAATAGGTTGAGTTGTTTTTCTTTCTTTCTCTTTCATAGCGCTGCACTTCTTCGTAGATCTTACGAGGAGACAGACTACCATTGGCTAGCCAAGGAGAGAATTTAGAAGAATAATCGGCACCGAGCATGCCGTTACGAGTCTCTTTGTAAACCTGGAGTCTATCGGCCTCCCAAAAGTAGTGCTGTAGTCGTTTGAGTCCTTCGCTTTCGCCACCTTTGAACTGAAGCACGCCTTTTGGATCAATCAGGGCTTGTTCTAATCCGAGCTCGGACAGACTAGGAAGTTTTCCAAGCTCTAGCTCGGCAGGTAAATGCGGTAGTTTTTTTGGGGTGGGAAAAGTTGGAAATACCTGGCTGTCTTTTTCTACGGCTTTGCAAAACTGTGTGAATACCTCAGGTAACCGGTTTACTTCAAACGGCAGATCGTCAGGATGATACAGCGTTGCTCCCCAGTAAACTTCGGAAGTGACTTTGAGCTGGTTCAGTGCTGATTCTAAACACTGTTCTACTTCTGTTTCTTCTGTAGTAGCTTCTTCGTACCAATAAACGGCAGCGATATTGAAGGCTTTGACTATCGCTGGAATCTCTTCTTCTGGTTTGCCCTGGCGAATGACTAGATTGCCGCCACGCGATCGCATCTCAGCTCTCACATCCGCAACGGTCTCAATCAAAAACTGAGCTCGATAAGCGCCTGTTTTTGGAAAGCCGAATGAGGTTTCTTGAAAGTGTCTAGGATCAAAACAGTAGACCGGAATAATGTCTGCACCCTGTTCTACAGCGCGATGAAGTGGCTCATGATCGTGCAGTCGAAGGTCATTACGGAGCCAGAGAAGGATACGCATTGGGGAAGAAATGAACAAAGTTTTGCAGGCACCTTAGAGTACGACACAACTACGGCCTGAACCCTCTCTACTTAGACGTAAAGCGCTAAGGCAATATCTTCGATCAGACGTTAATACTGCCGGTCAAACGTCTTTGGTTTATCCTGATTGGTTTATCTCGATTAATTCATCTCGACTAATTCATCTTGCTTCAAGCACGGCTTGGATATTCTCGGGAACATCAGATAGCAAGTCGTAGCCCGTAGCAATTTCAATGCGATCTACGGTGGTGCGGTAAGTTTGCCAATCGTCTTCGATGCGATCGCTATTAGGCATATCAACAGCGATCACTTCCGTGCGCCGAGTTACCTTGTCCGTCGTTGAATCCATCACTACCATCACCTTCCATATCCGACCTGGAACCGTTGCCTTACCGACCGAGCCCTTATCGCCGTAGGCACCGCCAATTACGTACAGCGACTTGCCCTGCTGATAGACCAGATCGCGGCCATATTCTTCTAGGTCTCGCCATGGACCACGATTGTTTTCTCTGGCGTGGGGAAAGATATTTGTCATCAAAAAAGTGATCGAATTGTCTTCGGGGGTTGAAGTGCGATCGCCCGATGGAACCATGTGACCTCGGTCGTAGCCGCTGCGCTTATACTCATCAGGGGTGACCTGATAGAAGCCCTGAGGCAACCCGCCATCTACGCGAAAATCATCTTGCCTGCCGCTGCGGCCCAGCCAGCGCGGGTCAACCCACCAGCTAGCCCAGTTTAGAAGATTGCGATCGCGGCTATAGGAGAGCACATACTGATCGCGCTCAACTAGTAAGTTGTTGGGATCTGCCGGGCTAGCGTTGCTAGGATTGCCCAAGCTCAGATGCTCACTGTTAGAAAAATAAGTTGCTTGGCCTAAGCTCAGCTCGGTCTGCGGCAGTCGTTCGCAGGCTAGCCCATTACCGTCTCGATCGAGGCCATAGTAATCTTCGGGAAAAGACGATAGAACGGCTTGAGCAAGCGGCTGATTTTTGAAATCCCCACAGTCACAGTAGCTATCGACGCAGGGGGGCAGACTAGCGTAGATGTCTGAGGACTCTAGATACTCACAGCTAGAAAGACCGACTGCAAGTAATGCGATCGCGCTCTTCATCCATCCTTTCACCTGTCCCATTCCTTTTGTATCCAATACCCTGACTCTTTTAGCTGACGGCCTATGACAAACCGAGAAGGTAGCAATCCAAAGAAGTACATTTGAACTGCATTTCACTATACGCCACAGGAGCCCTTCTTACGTAACGCTATTGACGTAGCACCTAGTCAAACAGCGCCCTATCAACAATGCCCTATAGAAGTAGGGCTTAACGGCTTCCGTAATAGTTCATCCACGTAAAAGCATGAGCGGTATACTAAATTCGTATAGTTTTTCAAACTTCACTTATGTTCAGTACAGTTATTTCCACGCTAAAAGCTTTGTTCCCAGCCCCCGAAGTTCAAGCTCACTGCGATGGCCCCTGCGGTGTATACGATCCTTCTTCTGCTCGGATTGCAGCAGAAGCAGTCGTTTCTATGACCAAGAAAATCTTGGACTTGCAGCACCCAGAAGGCGGCGATACCCAGGCCATGGCATCTTACCAAAACACCGTGTCTCGGTTTATTGCTATCAAAGAAGAGCAGGCTCAAATCACCAAAGACGAGCTGTTGATTCTATGGACTGACTACTTCAAGCCTGTTCATTTAGAGAAGTATCCCGACTTGCACGATACTTTCTGGAAAGCTGCAAAACTCTGCTCTGCGTGCAAAGTAGAAGTCAGCACTCAGCACTGCCAAGAATTAATGGAAGCTGTCCAAAAGATTCACAACATCTTTTGGGAGACTAAGAGCCGTGATGTATCTTGGTATACCGCTAGCTAGTTAACCAGTAGGCATACATCTGTAACAACATGAAATAGGTTTTGCAATGGGTTAAACAATATTGCAAAACCTATTTTTGTGAGGGATTGAGGCAGCAGTACAAGCAGTTACAACAGTTTCTATTGCCCTCTTTCAGGTAATATATAACGGTTCTCGGATACATCTAGAATGAAATCTTGTAGTCGTAAAGTTCTGCTCTTATGAAACTTAGGCTGAAACTTAGGCGCGATTGGAAGGAGATCGGACTTTGGACTTTGGGCAAGCGGTGGCGGTTTCGAGTGACAGGGAATTCGATGTTGCCAACGCTGCATTCTGGTGAAGATGTGCTGGTTTGCCCTATTCCTAGAACGGTCAAAATCTTTCCTGGAGAAATCATCATCTGTCGTCATCCGCAAAGACCCAGCATCAGACTAGTCAAACGGGTGACAGAAGCTTTTTACGACGGCAGTTGCTACGTGCTCAGCGACAATGAATGTGAGGGCAGCGACAGTCGCTCTTTTGGTGTAGTTGCGCGTGAGTTGATTATCGGCAAAGTGACTAGTCGATTGATTTAAAGAGAATAATCGGAGGAGAACCCAATGGCAGCATACAAAATCAGATCGGCCACGCCTGCCGATGTCCTGGCTATCTTTGAACTAATCACAGCGCTGAGTGAGTACGAAAAGCTGGCTCACGAGATGGTGGGTACGCCAGAAGATTTGCACCAGGGACTGTTTGCAAAGAAACCTGTTGCTGAAGCTATCGTTGCCGAAGTCGATGGAAAAACAGTAGGGTTTGCACTTTTCTTCTACAACTTTTCTACTTTTCTAATGAAGCCAGGCATCTATCTAGAAGATCTCTTTGTTTCGCCTGACTACCGCCGTCAAGGGATTGCAACAGGGCTATTGAATTATCTAGCCAATCACGCGGTAGAACAAGGGTGTGGACGTCTAGAGTGGAGCGTTTTGGATTGGAACGAAGACGCCATTACTTTCTATAAGAAAATAGGCGCGCTGCTGATGGATGAATGGACAGGCTGCCGCGTCACTGGAAAGGCACTAGTCAATCTGGCTAAACCAGCAAAGTAGGCACCTTGTAGTATCAGGCTACAGCGTTAGGTGCCGGGCGATCGCAAACCTGATCAGTGCCTTGCCGCGACTCGACTTTCTCACCACTTCAGCTCGCAGGTATTTTCTGAGCAACAGTCTTCCTAATCCTTTGATCCGCGCGTAGGTGCGAACTTTCCACCAGTTCCATCCACTGATCTGGTCATCCTCGTATGCGTACATCGGCGCAAAGGCCAGCTTTCCGTATAGCACATCAGCTCTGTGCGCTTTGCTTAGCTTATTTTGACGATGCTCGGGATTAGGCAGTCCACCATGTTCGCCATAGTTGCGAAAAGGCACATAGTTGTGAAAACCTGCCTCGCGCAGAAAATATTCAATTCCTGAATCCCAGGCTGAATATGCCCTCGGCCCCGGAGAGCGTTCTATCTGCGCCGCCAGCTCAAGCAAAGCAGCCGCACTCTTTGCCGTGATCACATACGCCACCATCGCCGTGGAGTATCCCTGAGCGACCTTTTGAGACTTTTTCGAGGCGGATTCTCGAACAGCTTTAGCATCCTGGCTGAGGTTTGAAACGCTGTAAATTTGAGCGGCACAGGTGTATAGCCAGGCAATGCCCATCTCAGCATCTGACGGGTCGAAAGGCGGCGGTAGTTCGGAAAAATTCTTAACTGGTACAAAGTCAGCCTCTACGACTAGCGTGGGTCGATCTGATTGCAGCGCCTGCTTCCAAGCCTCACAGTGATTGAGCAAGCACAAAAAGCTAGGCGAGTAAGTTTCATATCCTGGCTGATGAACCTGACGTAGCACAGTGCAGTCACACCCAGCCTGGCTTAACGCTTGGGTAAGCTGCTCAGTCGGTTCTTTGTACGCGACAATCAGCGTTTGGCCAATGCATTCTAAAAGTTCTTGATGAGTTCCAGGCTTAGGTCTAGACATACTTACTCTTTATATTTGAGCACTGTATTTGGTAGTTCTATCTTTTCTATGTAGTTACACCGAAAAAAGAAGATGGTCAGATTAATCTGAGCAATACGGTTACCGTAAATTCACCGTAGATCCACTCAGTTTTATGAAGCGCTACGACATTGCCCGTCAAACCAGCGAACCAATGATTGGTCATTTGATCAAGCCAACTGCAAGTTTCAAAGCGGGGGTAGCCCCAGCAGTCAGCCAGCCACCAGCAAGCCAGTCACCAGTAGGCCAGTCACCAGCAGGTCGGTTGACCGCGAACCAGCTAACGGCAAGCCCATCATCGGCTAACCGACCAGAAGCAACACCCTGTTACCGCTTAGAAAAACGCCTGAGCCAAGAAGTAGGTAAGAGAACCTTTTTAGCAACAGACATTCATTCAAACGCAGCGGTCATTGTCAAGCTGCTTTTATACTGCCCAGACCCCCAAGAAGAAGAGATAGAAGCGGCCCGGCTACAGTCTCAGGAGACTAGTTTACACACCTATCAGCTACCCGTGACACTGCCCTATCTAGACTCTTTTGAGACAGAAACAGCGCTGGGTGTAGCACTGGCCTTAGTCAAGCCATATGTGCATCAAAGTGCCACCCCACAGCCCATATCCACTCGTTCTACTCGAAAAGTGCGTCCTGCCACCGCCACGCGCTCACAAACTGCTGCGCGATCGCAAGTAACAGCTACACCGCAAACAGCCTATGCCGACTTCAAAGTGAAATCTTCTTCAGACAAGATTTCTATCCAGTGCTTAGAGTCTCGCATTTGGGCAGGCATTGTCTCTGACGATACAAATAATGGCTTAGAATACTGGCTATTAGCTGTTGTGGGCACTATTGCCTTTGTAGGCGGTACCGTAGCGACTACTGGCTCGATTGGCCTAGGCATTGTGGTTGCCGCGCTATTACCTATCCTTTTCCGGTATGCTACCAGGCCAAAGCGCGATAGAAGGACGAAAAGGCAAGCGATTGTTAGGCTAAGCAACGAATCTCAAGGGCGCACTTTCTTGAGTCTGACCACTGCTCTGATGCCAAAACGAAACAGGATAGGACAAGTGAACGCACCGCCGCTTGAAAGTAAGCTTCACTATTCTCGCCTGTCAGTCAAAGATGTGACCATAGCGCCTGCCTTTTTCGTTAATGGCCAGAATCTATCTGGGGCCAAACTGACGTTCACTTTCTACAACCACGATGCTCCTAGCCCGCGCCTTTGTATAGTTGGTAGCTACCAAGAGATTCGATGGATTCACCGTCATCTTTTGCGGTGGGCCAAGGCAGACAGTTCGAACTAGATAATTCAGACCAGACGGCACAAATTAAGCAGCTCAAACTAGACAGCTTGGAATAGGCAGCGCCAGCTTATAAACCTAAGGTGTCGCTCACGTTACACTAAAGTCGAACGCAAATTTTAGAGCTTGTATGACGGTCGGTGTTTGGGTATTGGGCGATCAGCTTTGGCAAGGACAGTCGGCGATCGCCAGCCGCGAAACCAAAAAATCTAAGACGCCAATCATCTTAATCGAATCGAGAGATTACATAAAGGAGAGGCGATATCATCAGCAAAAGCTAATTCTAATTTGGTCGGCAATGCGCCACTTTGCCAAGGAACTAGAGGCTGAAGGCTGGCAGGTTACCTACGAAATTGCTAGCGATTTTGAAACGCCGCTAGAAATATGGATTGAACAGAACGATATCGACGAACTGCGGATCATGGAGCCCGCCGACCGTCCGTTTGCAGACAGGCTGAATGCCCTATCGCTAAACTG
>NZ_JADEXO010000275.1 GCF_015207105.1 cf. Phormidesmis sp. LEGE 11477 | reverse complement strand
AAGAGACAGACTATCGATGGCACCACCCAACCCGGCTACGATCCTGAACGCTTTGCCGCTGTCGAGATTGAGATTCCAACGCCCGTCGTCACGATTCGCCCGGCAGCGGGTAAAGAAATCTTTAGAGGACTGACGATTGCCGCCGATAATATTACGGTACGGGGTCTGAACCTGTATGGCTTCAACGCACCTAGCCAAGTTTCTGAATCGACGCCGCCTGCCGATATTTTTATCACCCATCGGCCAGCGCCGCTGAACCGAGAAACGCCGCTTCCTACAGTTGGCTACGACACAGCCAAAAATGGACCGCCTACCGGAATTGTGATCGAACAAAACTGGCTGGGCCTAACTTTAGAAGAAACCCTGCCAACAGAGGCATCTGGCTTTGGCGTTTCTGTATTCGACAGCGCGGGTACAACAATTCGAGAAAACCATATCGCCTATCACAACGGTAGCGGCATTATCACTGGCAGGCAGGCTGACAATCTACAAATTATCGACAATATTATGGTAGGTAATGGTCTAGCAGGGATGCCAGATGCGATTCGGATGGATGGACAAGTCGAGGATGGTCTGATTTCTGGCAACTTGATCTGTGGCAGTGACGGCAGCGGTATCTTCTTGTTTAAGCCAGAGGGATCGGTGACGATTACTGAAAATGATATTCGCCACAACGGGCAGCGGCTACGACGGGCCGCGATATATGTAATGGGCGATGACCATCGGATTGTAAACAACAGCATTACTAACCAAAAAGGTGGCGGTGTGGTAGTCACGGCGTTTGGGCAGGGGCCAAATACCCAGAGCCGAGGAAATGTAATCACTGGCAACTACTTTGGGGCGCTAGAAGGGTTGAGCGTGGATCTTAACGTTCGACGAGGGCGCAGACCGCAAGACTTTCAGAGTGGGGATGGGCCAAACCCCCAAAGAGATTCTCGTAATCGTCGTCAGGATACGGGCAATAGTGCGGTGAATGCCCCGCAGTTTGCGAGTCCTGAATTTTTTGTGATCAATAGTAGCGCGATTGTGCGGGGGCAGGTAGATCCGAATAACCAGGTGGAGCTGTATCAGGCCACGGGTGAAGCGGATACTTATGGACAATTGATTAGACCGATAGAAACGGTTGTGGCGGATGATGAAGGGAATTTTGAGTTTGTGCTGACGGATGTGACGGGGGGAGAGGTGTTGAGTGCGATCGCAACTGACCCGCGCTATGGCAGTTCTGAACCGGCGCTGAATACCACCATTCGCAGCCTCGGCGAATCAGGGACATCTACCG
>NZ_JADEXO010000185.1 GCF_015207105.1 cf. Phormidesmis sp. LEGE 11477 | reverse complement strand
TCATTAAGCTACGCTCAAATTACCTTTAGAGGGCTGGTTCTGAAAGCTTGAGGTCGATTTGGTCGATTTTGACTTTTCTGCCTTCGGCGTAAAAGACGCCACTGGGTACGAGTTCTCGAATGGCTAGGGCACCGGGCCGTTCGTAGGTGAGGGTAAAGGTCTCGTACTTTTTGCCGTTGGCTTGTTCTGCTGGCTGCTTTTGTCGCCATAAAATGGAGCGGAGGGTTACGCCTGCTTCTGGGAAGGCATAGTTGGGCAGCAAACCTTCATCAGTCAAAAAGTTGAGAATGTGTTTTTTGTTCAAATCCTTCATCAGGGCGCGGAAGCCTGCACGTTCGCGCTCTAGCTCAGCCAGGTGGTCTTCCTCTTGGAGCGCAGCGGGATTCTCTTTATACTTTTTAATTTTGCCGCTGATGTTTCTAATCTGGCTGCTGAGCCGCGTTCTTTCTTTGCGGACGCCTTCTAGGCGGTTCAAAATTTGCCAGCGTAAGCCACCTTCTTTTTCTTCACCTTTTTCCATAAAGGTGCTGATTTCAGCGCGGGTTTGATCGGCAATGGTGTCTTGGAACAGTCTTAAAAAAGTCTCTAACAGTTCGCCCTGATGGCTTTCGATATAGCTCAGCCAGTTGTAGGGAAACTTCTCTAAAGTACTGCGCTCAATCGCGTTGAGCACCTTGCTGAGTTCAGGCGGAAACGCTTGGCGGGTGATGCCTGTGGCTACCCAGCTATCTAGGCAAAAGGCGGTAAGCTGACGCTGTAAAATGGCTGAAGCGTCTAGATAGCAGCCTGCGGCCTCTACATTACCGTTGACCATCCGCATGGGGTCGGCGTAGAAGTGCAGATCGTGGGGTTTACCATTGGCGACGATGCCGACTAGCGCGTTACCGTCGCGGCGCCCAGCCCGGCCAATGCGCTGCTGAAAGCTGGAAACAGCGGGTGGGACAGAACACAGCAATACGGTGGAGAGGTCACCAATATTGATGCCCATTTCTAGGGTGGAGGTGGCCGAAATGAGGTTGGGGTCGCAGCGTCTTTGGTGTTCTATGAATCTACGTTCTAGCAATTCTCGGTTGGGCCGGGTGAGCAGTCCGGTATGTTCGGCGGCGACGATGCGGTGGACTTCACCTTTTTGGTAAAGGTTGCGGTAGTAAGATAAGCCGATGCGTGAGTCTAGCTGGTAGTGGCCGGAGCAGCCCTGGTTGAGGCAGGTCATATCCGTGAGGAACGTTTGCTCAACGGGTGTGACGGTTAGCTGATGGCTACAGCGATCGCACGCCAGCACTTTTCCATCAGGAAGAACGTTGAGCGTAGTAGTGGGGATTCCCCAAGCTCTCCCATCACCGCACACTTTCTCTTCTAATAAGTTGACACGCACAAGGCTTTCTAGCGCTTTGTGCAAGACTTCAATAATCTGTTCTTTGAGCAGCAGTGTTTCACTAGCAAGTAGGCGCTGAGTCCAATCTTCGCTCCAGCTAGAGCGTTTACCTGGACTGATGATCTGCTCAAAGGCTTGGCCTTTAGTTTGGGTCTTGGCCGAGGCATTGATCCAGAAAACAGGAATGGGAACTGTTGGGCTTAGTCCGGGCATGTAGAGTGGTTTCTGAAGCAGGAATGTATTGCCGCCGTTGGAGAGATAGCCAGTTTCTGTCGTTGCAGGCTGTAGGATGCCGCCGCGCTGTCGTAGGTGGTGCAGAAGTCCGAGTAAGAACTGATGAATTCGCTCGGGGGCAACGTCACGCAGGGCTTCTATTTCGTTGGTGAGGGTTAAGTGGAGTTGTTCGACGGCTTGAACAACAGCCGTTGGCGGAAATTGAGTGGCGCAGAGGCCGCTACGTTCTAGGGAGGGGCCGATGGCGGAGCGATGGCCAAACTGATTGACGATTTCCCAGGTGAGGCGCTCGTTGACGAGATTGGGTAGGGTGCTGTCGGTGGGTAGGGTGGTGCGATCGCTATGAATAAACTGATCCCAGTCGCGCAGCCATTCCAAATCGGCGGGTAAGAAGGTGGCGACGTAGCTGGCGGTGGAGGCTAGGCGCTGTTGCCAGAACTGAGGGAACTGCTGGGTGAGTTCGGCGAGGGAGAGTCCTTCGGGGTGGGCGAGAACGGTTTGGGCAATCGCAGTTCTCAGCGTCGTCCGATAGGTGCGAGCGCCGTAGAAGCCAGCGCGATGGGCTGCATCTTGCACCGAATCTGAAAAGGCCAGGAGCTTTTTATCGGTATTGAACGGGGTGGCGTAGAGGACGCCAATCATGGCACTGGTGAGGCTAGCGGCCTGCGCGCCAATAATCGATAGGCCGCTGCTGCTGTTGCAGTAGGGACAATCGTGGCTGGAGACTGAGCGTTTTTTGTCCTGGTAGCTTTCTTCGCGCAAGATATTGGGAATATGAACACGGAGTAGATGTTCGTGGCCGCAGCTTCGGCAGCTTTTGGCCTGTGGGCCGTTGATGCTGAGGCATTCGGGGCAGAGCTGGGAGAAGTCGGGTTCGGTGTCGTCGCAGGGAAAGACATAGGCGACTAGGGGCTTTTGTGCAAAGTAGTTTTGGTAGAACCGTTTGAGGTCGCCGGATTCTAGGCGGCTAGCGCCGACAGAAGGGCGTACGCCGCCCCAGCCAGTGGCACCGCAGTCGCGGCAGTGGAGGACGGGCAGCGTTTTTTGGAGTTGTTCGGGGGTGAGGTCGTCGGAAAACAACAGATTGGGTTCGGCTTCGAGGCTGGCGACCATGCGCTTGAGTTCGCGAAACCAGTGCTGTACGCGCAGGGTAACCCAGGGGAGAAGGATACTATCGCCCTGCTCTCGCTGAAGTTCTTGGCGAGCGGCGGCAATCAGGCTGAGCAGGCTATCGAGTAGGCGGTGAGGGTAGTCGGTGTCATCCTGTGTGATCAGGTGTAGCCGCTGACCGAATTTTTCGAGCAGGTAGGCATAGTCGCAGGGGCCTTCGGCGAGGATGCGAAGCAGGTTATGGACGATGGGCAGGGTTTTGAGTTCTTGTCCGAGCGCTAGTCGCCAGCTATCGGAGAGGGGCGGCGCGTCAGGGTTGGTGAGTTCTACGGCGGGGGCTTCTTCCTGTAGCCATAGGTCTGCTTGGGCAAGAAGATAGGCGGTGGGTGTGCTGTAGGCTTCGGGCTGCAGTCTGTCGATTTGCTCGGGGCCAGGGACTGGCAGCATGTTCAGCAGCGCGTCTTGGAGGAAATCGCCTGCGCTGATGCGGTCTTCTTCGATCAGGGTGCTGTCTTCAAAGCTCTCTTGAAAGATGGTTTCGGCGTAGTGCAGCATGTCTTTGCGATTGCTGGTGCTGCCGAGGGTGGCTGAGGTGCCAACGCAGGCGAGGTGCTGCCGGGGCGTTTTGAGGCGGTGCTTGAGGCGGCGCAGTAAGCAGGCGAGGTCGGTGCCTTGGGCTCCATCGAAGGTGTGGAATTCATCGACGATGATGTAGCGAAGGGTGTCGGGCTGGTTGTAGCGCCACAGCTTTTGGGATTCAGGCTGCACTAGCAGGTAGTCCAACATTTTGTAGTTGGTGAGCAGTAGGTCGGGAGGCGCGTCGCGGATGACTTGCTTGTCGGTGATGACTTTGTTTGGCCCCATTGTTGGGGAGGGGCTGTCGTCTTTGTCGCCGATATAGAGTCCGGCGGTAACTTTGTTGTTTAGGCTAGGGGTGCTATGGATGAGTTCGGCGATTCGTTTGGCCTGATCGGTGGCCAGGGCGTTCATGGGATACACCAAGATGGCTTTTATTCCCCGACTATTATCTGACGTGCCTGCTTGCTGGCGGCAGTGTTCTAGCAGGGGTAGGAGGAAGCATTCGGTTTTACCAGAGCCAGTGCCGGTGGCGACCAGGGTGGACTGGTAGTAGGGCGGACTGAGGCGGGCGAAGGCGCGTTCTTGGTGGAGGTGAGGGGTGAAGCCTAAGGGAATTTCGGAGAAGAATTCGCCGCTGCCGTTTTTCGTGCGGTTACCTGGGCGAAAGGGCAGGCCAATAGAGACGTAGGGGCCTCGGCCAATGTTTTCAGGTTTGGCGATAAAGCGCTCTAATAAGCCCTCGAACCCTGGAGTGGTGGGCCGGAAGGTGGTGCGGAGATAGTCGGAGACGCAGTTGCGAACCTGAGTGGCGACGATGGATGGAATCATGAGTGAGAGGCGTATCACAGCGGGTGATGGTTAGAGAGGAAGGTATTGAACCCTGTTCTGGCAATCTTCAGCGGTAGAAACTTTGGCAATGAGTTCTAGATCACGTATGCAGTCACCGACACCGATGGTTTGGGGGCGAACGTAAACAATGCCCGGAAAGAAAGTTCCAGACTGTTGCCGTTCTTTAGCAAGGGCTAATAAATCGTCGTCCTGAGAGAATAGGACTCTGCCTAGTTCAGTTGCCCTGGCTAAAATCTTTGGATCGCTTTCCCCTCTGCGCTGCTCCTCTTGCACTGTGATGACATCAATACCGCGTAATCGCAGCCCAGCTGTAATCTGACGCGGAACGTTCTCATCCATGTAAAATTTCAAGCTCATGATATGTAGCCTTGTTCCCGTAGCTTCTGCTCAATGCGTGAGGGAGGTGCTTGCCGACGAAACTCTTCAACCATTTTGGCGCGGCGCTCTATATCAGCTTCTATAGCGTCCTTATGATCCCAGTAGTAGGCTAGGGCGGAGTGAATTTTGCCCAGGGAGACATGGGGAAATTGAAAATGCAGCTCTTCAGGACTCCAGCCGTAAGCCTGTTGAGCGGACACTAGCTCAACGACTTTCATGGTGGTATCGGTGATGACGGGTACACCGTCGTCATTTAGGTGGATGTGTTTGTATTCGGTGGTGGTGTAAGTCATGGTGGGGCGTTAGTTTACGAGACATCCTCTTAAGTCTGCCAGATTTTCAAGAAACATACTGAATGGTCGCTATCAAACCGCTGCTAACGGCCTTTCTGGTTGAGGTTCGGCTGATTGGCGTTCTGATGGGATGTTACTTTCTTCTGTCTCTGATTCGCTGGCCGCTTCAATAGCCAAAATCTCTTTACGAACGTAAGCTTTGAAACTGTCAATGTCTGTGAAGAAGCGGAATGCGGCTTGGCTAGCAATTTCACTAATGTGACTGTCTTCATTGAGCAGTAGAGCAACTGGCTGGCTATAGCCAGGTTGCAGGCCATCAGGCCATGCAAGATCTAGAATTGTGATAACATCGCCACTCTCAGCTTCTGTCAGGTGGTAGGCAAGTTCGCCAGCGGGTAGCTGTTTCTCAAGAATCCACTGATTGCAGGATTGCAGAATTTGTTCTTCTGGATCAGCGATCGCACTGTCAGAAACAACAATTCTCTCTCTTTCTAAAACATCAGGTGCTGCTTCAGATTCTGGAATTGTGCCAATGTATAGACTATTTAGGAAATTGTTAGCGGCCTGAGCTAATAGCTCACGGCGGGCGGCTAGGAATTCTCGGTAGTTTTCATATTTCCAGAGTTCTTTGTCCATCGGTATCCAATGGGACGCGATGGTGCCTGGATGCTTTTCTTCGTAGTGAGCGAAATATTTTTCAGGATCTTGGTTGGAGACGATGAGATTGGTTTCTTTGGTGAGGAAGGTGAAGTTGGCGATCACATTCACTTCTGCTCGCTCATATCCGTTCCTGTATAGTTTGGATTTTGGAAAAATATGATGTACTTCTAGGCTAGAGAGTCTGCCTAGCATATGCTGAGACAGCTCAATATCGTCTTCCCAGTCACGAGCGCCGCAAACCCGAGTGAGCAAATACAGCATAGGGTAAAAGCGGTTGCCTTTGCTCCAGCCGCCAAAGTCGCTAGGAAATATTTTGAGGTCGCCTCGATCTTGACGCAAGAGTTCTATTAGACGTTCTAAACTGCCTTCTCTACCATCTATAGCGGCGAGATCTTTGCGTAGGGTAGATTCTGTCTGGCCGGAGTAGCGTCCCCATAGCAGGGTGTGAATATACCAGTAGAGCAGCTGATCGCGCTCTTGGTGATTGGGAAAGTGACCGCCGCGCTGATCTAGATAGCGAGACATTAGGGGAAAGGCGTAGATGCCACCCAGTACGCGGTCGTGATCTAGGCCGAGGCGAGAAGAGACGACATTGAGCAGCGTATCAATCGATTTGTCAGTGTCGTTGAGTCCTTTGCTAAAGCGCTCTGTAGAAACATCTTTGAGGGCCGAAAAGAGAGATTCGTTAGTGGTAACGGCGGTAATGCAGCGCAGGAACCAGTCGAGCTTAAAGTAGAAGCCAGCTTGGCTCCATTTCGCTAAGCAGCCTTTGAGTTCGTCGCGGGCGTCGGGCCAAGCGGCGCAGATGCGGGCGAGGGCGAGGTCTCCTTTGGAGAGTTTGGTGCCGCCGCTGTTAACGTTGTTGAAGATTTCAACGACTTCATCGACGGTTTTGTCTTTGCCGGAGACTTCTTCGATATGGAAGTCTCGGTTTTTGATGTTGTCGATAGCGGTGAGGCGGTTGGCGTAGTCTGCTAGCTTGGGTGCAAATTCTGGATTGGTGGCAAGGATGGGGAAGAAGTGTCCGACGCCTTTGTGCATTAGCTCGGTAACGCTAACCCATAGAGCGTTGCCGTCCATGCGGGTGGGCATGTAGAAAGCGAAAGTTTCTTCTTCTAGGTTGAAGTATAAGCCTGTGAAGGGTTGGGTGTTGCCATCAAAGAACTGAGGCGCTTTGCCTTTGATAATGCCGTAAAGGGAGGTGATGCGCTGCTGGCCGTCGAGCAGGAGTTTGACGGTGCCTGCGGAGAGGTTGCCTTCGCCTCTAGCGTGATCGGTGACTTGTTCGGTTTGGGTTTCCCATACGAGCAGGCTACCGACGGGATGACCTTTGTAGAGGGAAGTCATGAGTTTGCGTACCTGGTCGCGGTTCCAGACGTAGCCGCGTTGGAATTCGGGGAGGGCGATGCTGCCCATGTCGATTTGGTCGAGGATGGTGGTGAGACGCATGGGAAAGAAGGATGAACGATGAAGGATGAATGTTAGATCTGGAACGGTTTGGCTAAATGATTAGCCGTCCATTCGTGCTGAGAAAGCGTTCCAGGCAATGCGGTAGTCGGTGACTCTGTCGCACTTCGCAAACGGGGCTTGGTAGGTGATGGTTCGTTCGTGGGGGCCATCCGGCAGGGTGTCGTCGATTTTGGTGATTTCGACGGTGCCGGTTTTCATGTGGCGGATGTCTTCCCAGCCGGTGATGCCTTTCTTAGCGTTGCCTTTGCGGGGGAGTCCGACGCCGACGAGTCCTTTGCTGTTGGTGAAGACGATGCGGCCATTCATGTCGTAGTAGGTGTCGCGTTCGTATTGCTGCATGACGGGGAACTGGACGCGGTAGAGGGTGATGAGTTCGTCAAGGGTGAGACCGAGGGCTAGGGCGGCGAGGACGTCGATTTCGACGAGGGCTTGGCGGCGGGCGTAGTCGGTGCGGAGGGCGCAGTGGCGTTGCCAGGTTGGGGTGAGGTAGGTGAAGAAGGTGGGAGATAGGCGGGGGTCGTTGGGTTTGCTCCAGGTGTCGGTGGGGAAGGTGGGGGAGAAGGTGTCAGCCCAGAGATCGGTATAGTGGGTAGTGAGACAGTTGAGAGCGAGGGTACGAGCACGAAGTTGGGCAGAGGCTTCAATTAAAGGAAAGTTCTCCCATGTGAAGTGAAGATTTGAGCGCCCAGTTGTTTTGATGTAGAAATCGGCAACTACGCTGCTTCCAAAGCTCATCGCATTGACAAGCAGTTTGTTCGTTTTAAATACTGTTGTTTGAACACCATTGATG
>NZ_JADEXO010000184.1 GCF_015207105.1 cf. Phormidesmis sp. LEGE 11477 | reverse complement strand
CTATCTATACTCTCTAGCGGAGAAAAGCTATGTATCAAAAGATCTGTGAATCAACGTCGAATAAAAGGCAGTGATATAGAAGCTCTTTATTTTTGATAGCTGCGTACATATTGAAGAGCGTAGCTAACTATTCTTGCTTTTCTTTATCGTAGAATAGCTAACGTTTAGGAAAAAGCATCTTCTAATAACTGTTCTCTCAAGCAGAACAAAAGAATCTCTTATCTAAAGATAAAAGAGACTTTTGTAAGTTAATCCACTGTGTTGTAGCCCTACACTACCGCGATAATCGATAACCATATCTCTTATAGCTTTCTGTTAAATGAACATTAATAAAAGAATTCAACAAAATAGAGATAGCACCATTGGGCGCTATCTCCTGTCAGCTATATTGAGATACAACAATATTCAGATATTTATTCGGATATTGCTGTATAAAGCTAGATGCTATCGAACAACATTTCGATTGGCTTCCATACTAATCGGCTTCATCAAGTACAGATTCACTAACCTGCTTCCGACTGCCATGATATGAGGAATCTTTCGCAGGGTTTGAATGATCTTGTTCTGCCCAGACTGGCTGATTTGGCTAACTGCAGCAGTATGCTTGGTACACTTATCTAGCTCAGCAAAGAACTTAGGATCTTCTACATCTAGAATGATGGGGAACAGACGACCTGCTGACTCGTTAGTCTTTTTGATCACTTCGATGTCATATTCACGAGCGTCTAATCCTAGAGCCGCGTAGAAACTCTTACGCTGGATGTCGTTGAGGTACATGGTGGCAAACACTGAAAGCAAGAAGAATCGGCACCACAAGCGAGCTTTTAGATCGTTCAAGAATTGGGGCTGAGACTTCATCATGGCGGCAAAGAAGTCACCGTGGCGATTCTCGTCCTGACACCAGTTATCGAAAAAGTTGAAGATAGGGTAGATCGTATCTTCAGGGTGCTTTTCTAGATGGCGAAAGATTGTAATGTAGCGCCAGTAGCCAATCTTTTCAGATAGGTAGGTAGCGTAGAAGATGAACTTGGGTTTGAAAAATGTGTACTTTTTGCTCTTCGTGAGAAAGCCTAAATCTAGCTGCAGATCAAAGTCTGACATCGCCTTGTTCAAGAAGCCTGCATGACGCGCCTCGTCACGACTCATCAGATCGAAGCCTTCAGCCAGTATGGGGTTGCGCCCTTTGAGCTTGCGAGCGAGTTCTTTGTACAGCAAGAAGCCAGAAAACTCAGCCGTGCAAGAGCGCTCTAGAAACTCAACGAAAACCTGACGGCGCTCGCCTTGAATGTGGTCCCATGCGCCTTCAAACTGCTCGTTGCGAACAAAGTGGTGACGATTGTAGTCAACTTTGAATTCAGCGATGATGGCTTTGAGCTCTTCTTCGTTGCTAGAGACATCCATCTCCGCCATTTCTTCGAAGTCAGTAGTGTAAAAACGAGGGGTCAGAATCGTATCTTTGGCGGGTGCCTTGACGCCGGGACGAATTTCATCGAACTGCGTTTGATTAGGTTTGGTTGCTACCATGTGTGCCTCTGCCTGACCTTCATATCCGAAATTTATGCATATCAGTGTACCAAGCTCAAATGCTGTGAAGACACGAGTTTGAGAATTGTAAAGAATTGAATAGGAAAGTGAAGTAAGCAGAGAGAGTCTAAGTGAACTACCAGTTGAATCGGTCTACCGCGTCGTACAAGTCTGTTTGCTGGCGCTCTTCTACTGCGTCGTCAACAACTTCTTCGGGCGAGTGCTCTGCTGTCTGCTGAGCCTGGTATGCAGCTAGCTCTCTGGCAACGACTGCTTGAATTTCTTCGTGACTGGCTACGCCTTCGTAGGCATAGCGGTCATAGCCACCGCGTTCGACTAGCGTTTTAAGATAGGTAACGCGGTCTTCGGGGTTAGGGTGGCTAGAGATCCAGGTAGGCACATTGCGACCGCTGGCCTGAGCTTGTTCATTAAGCGTGACCATGACGTTGTAGACGCCGTCCGCCGCGTAGTCGCTGGCTGCAAGAATTTGGGTGCCGACGATATCGGCTTGACGTTCCATATCTCGGGAGTACCCGCTGAGGAAAACATTGTTGATTAAGCCGCCATAGGGGAGGTATTGGGCGATACTGCTGCTGAGATTGCTTCTAGTGGCAATTTGAAAGCCGTGAGAAAGAACAGCGTGGGCTAGCTCATGGGAGAGCAGTCCAGCTAGTTCGGCTTCGGATTGGGTGTCGAGGATGGCACCTGCGTTGACAAAAATCTTGCCGCCGGGCAGCGCAAAGGCGTTGAGGTTGGGATCGAGAATGATATGAAATTCGTAGTCTAGATCGCGGCGGCCAGTGGCCTTGGATAGGCGATTGCCGATGCGACGCACGTATCCTATCGCTTCAGGGTTTTGCAGCATCGGAAGGCGCTGACGAATTTGATTGGATACTTGAGCGCCAACGGTATTTTCTCCTTGCAGCAGCAAGATAGTGGAGTTAGCCGCAGTGAAGGGGCCAAAGATATTACCCGTCAGGGCGTAGCCAAGCGCGCCTGTGAAGACATTTGCGATCGCACCTTCACGAATCTCTGCTCTGGTTTCTCTTTGAAATCGCTGCAGGTTCTCGGCGGCTAGCTGCTGCTGCTGTTCGGTGCTCTCGTGGTCTGGATTAAGGGCAACGAACTGACGTGAGGCGATCGCTGCTTCTAACCACTGCGCTTGGGCCATGAATAGATCAATCTGAGCTAGGAGCAGATCGCTTTGACCGGGATACTGGGTCAGTGCGGCTTCGAGCACGTCGGCAGCGGCGTCAGGCTGGTCATTTTCCTGGAGGGCGATCGCGTAGCGCAAATGTCCTGGAATGAAAGCGGGGTACTCTTCAGTCAAAAGCCCTAGCGCCGTCAGCGTCTGAGCGGGCGTTTGATTATCAGCACCTGCTTTGGCCTCTCTCCAGTACACCGCTGCGCCAGGTCTGAGCGCGGCTTCGTCTGTAAAAGGCTCAGGCGGAAGCGCCCGAAACTGTTGGGGAATGAGCCAAGTTTGATTCTTAGCCTGCTGGTAAAGGGCTCTAGCCGCTGAAAAATTTCCGGCTGCATACTCTCTATCTGCCTGAATCAAAAGCTTTCTGCGAACCCGCTCTTCTGCTGTTACGCTTGGCGAACTACCCTCAGCAGTACCCTCTTCCGCGACCTCCTCTCCAGCAACGTTTTCTTCCGCAGCGTCAACGGACGCTTCTGTCTCTGCTTCGCTACTATCTTCGGCTGTCTCTTCTGATGACTGTTCTTCCTCAACGACAGATCCTTCTAAATCGACTGATTCTTCTGTGGCTTCATCAGCTTTAAGATCGTTGATCTCAAGATCGTTAATTTCAGAATTGTCAGCGACTTCCGCCTCAGCGCTAGCAACAACGGCTGAACTCGACACAGCAGACGTTTTGCCCGTAGCGGGCAGCTGAGTCCCTACAATGACTACCAGAAGCGTAGTAAACAAGGCCAACATTGCGGCCTTTATGAGTGAGTGAATTTTTTTCATGGGTGACTGCGACTCAAAGCGCAGAGACAACAGACATGATAGGTGAACAGAACTGGCCTGGACTCATAGCTCTATAAAAGCCACACCAAAAGCCACGCCAAAATCGTTAGCGACTAATTTGTTTAGAACAATCAGACCTTTCGCTATACTGAAATATGTAATAGATCTTAAATAATGACTCTATGAATTCCGAGACTATAGATGCAATCAAACCCTGGCTTAATTTTATCCATCCCGTGTTGATGTGGGGGATTTTTGCTTTAACTCTTTATGCTGGCTATCTAGGCTATCAGCATCGGCAAACTCGCCTGGCGACTGGGGAAGAGAAAAAGCAGCTAATCAAAGGTAAATTCTTAGCTCGCCATCATCAGGCTGGCTCTGTAATACTAGCGTCTATGGTGATTGTCAGTATCGGTGGCATGGGGGTCACTTATCTCAACAACGGCAAGCTGTTCTTTGGTCCGCATCTATTAGCTGGTCTTGGCATGATGGGACTAATTGCCTCTTCAGCCTCGCTGGTGCCGTTTATGAAAAACGGTAATGACACAGCCCGCTACACCCATATTGCTTTGAATACTGTTTTGGTGGGTCTGTTTGGCTGGCAGGCAGTCACAGGCGTTCAGATCGTCCAGCGGATTTTGAGCAGTATGTTTAGCTAAAGGTGTTTGGCTAGAGATAGTTTTGAAAAAGAAAGAGGCAGACCTTACGAATGACTAAGGTCTGCCTTTGAGCTATCTCACTGCTAATTCACGCAGAGGCTTCGAGAAGCGCCGTTTGGCACAGTGAACAACTGCTCTTGCAATTAATATACCCGTCATATCAAAAAAACTTTCTATAACCTCAGACAGACTATGGATATGAAGATGGATGCGCCTTTGGTGAGGGTGGCGCTGGCTATTTTGTATCAGAGAGGCCGCTTTTTGATGCAACTGCGAGACGATTTGCCAACTATCCACTACCCAGGCATCTGGGGATTTTTCGGCGGACATGCAGAGCAAAATGAATCCCCAGAATGCAGCGTGAAGCGCGAACTGATTGAGGAAATTGGCTACGCACCTGCTCAGACCAAATTGTTTTGCGAGCGCGAAAGTGTAGGCTACAGGCGCTATTACTATTATGCTGAGCTGGCAGCGCCGCTAAGCGAGCTGCGGCTGAATGAAGGCCAAGATATGGCACTGTGTTCAGTCGCAGAAGTTCAATCGGGCCAGAAATATTCTGAAAAGTTGGGCGAGATGCGATCGCTGGGCGGTCCACATCGACAGGTACTATTGGATTTTATTGAAAGTGGTCTCGTTTCATTGAACTAGCTTGTTTGCCTGGCCTGCTTAACTGGCTTGTTCGGACTGGCTTGTTCGGACTGGCTTATTTGGATCTGGCCTATTTGGATAAGATGTGGTGCTAGCGAGTTGGATCTGGATTCTATTAGGTGGCTTTTTTGCTGGCAGATTAGCTGAGCGACTGCGATCGCCTGCCCTGCTAGGCATGGTGATTGCTGGCATGGCGTTAGGCCCCTCGTTCGGTGATGCCATTAGCGTGGAGGTGCTGCAATCGGCGGATGGGCTCCGTAGCGTCGCGGTGATGGTGATTTTGATGAAAGCTGGGCTGGGGCTAGACCCGGAGAAGCTGGCGCAGCAGGGAACAGTCGCGCTGCGGCTGGGGGTTTTGCCTGCGGCTTGCGAGGCGATCGCAGTCGCATTAAGCGCGATCTGGCTGTTTCAATTTGATTTTCTTACGGGATTGCTGCTGGGGTGCGTGATTGGGGCGGAATCCCCGGCGGTAATCGTGCCCGGAATGCTGCGGCTAAAAAGATTGGGATACGGCGTTAAGAAGGGAATTCCCGATGCCATTTTGATGGGCAGTGCCCTATCAGATGTGCTGCTGCTATTGGTGTTTAGTCTGCTGCTGGCGTTTTTATCGCAGGCGGAGACGGCAGGGCTGGCTTTACCTGGCGGCTTGGTTCTAAGTCCGCTGCAAGTGCTGCCTTTTCAAGTCGTGATGCAGGTGAGCTTGGGCATTGTGGCTGGCTGGCTAAGTGCAAAGCTGCTAGTGGCTTTGATCGTTCGTCAGCGATGGGCGCAGACGATTGGACAAAGCACTTTGATAGCGGCGAGCGGTGCGCTGCTGCTAGTCGTGAGCGCGCAGAGGATGCCATTGTTTTCTGGCTATTTAGCGGTAATGGCCACAGGCTTCTTTTTGATTGGGTTCGACCCGCCTTTGGCGAGGCAGCTACGTCAAGGGTTTAGCAGTTTGTGGGCGATCGCTGAGATTGTTCTATTTGTTTTATTGGGTGCAAGTCTTCAAATTGGCGTTTTAGAAGAGATTTTTTGGCTAGGGCTATTGTTGCTGGCAATTGGAACGTTGGTGGGGCGATCTCTTGGCTGGTATCTATCTACGCTAGGCAGCAACTGGACAACGCAGGAGCGATTTTTTTTACTGCCAGGAAACTCGGCAAAGGCAACGGTGCAGGCGGCAATTGGTGCTATTCCTTTGGCGATGGGCGTAGAGGGTGGAGAAGTAATTTTGGCGATCGCAGCTCTCTCCATTTTAGTCACCGCCCCCTTAGGAGCCTGGGCCATTCCGACCTTTGCGCCAAAGCTGTTGCAACGCGACCCGGTCGATCCGACAAAGGTGGAAACTGAGCATAACCCTGTTCTCCTTGTAGCTATCAATAATTCTCCAACCGCTAGACAAGTCCTGCTCAGAGCCGCAGAACTAGCTCGACATAGCGAAGCTATGATTGTTGTACTTCACGTCTATCAGCCATCAGACAACCTGGAATTAGAAGGTCTAAAATCTCAAGTTAGTGACTTGCTTGTTGATATCCGTCATCAATTTATTGTGACCTTAGGTACTATCGAAGAAGAGGTTAGTAGAGCGGCCAAAGACTCCAACGCAACGAGTATTGTTATTGGGAAAGGTAGCCATAGCTCTGCTAGTGAACAGGCGATAGGAGCTATCCCTGTCTCTATCTTAAAGGCAAGCAGATTACCAGTTACGATCGTTGAAACTACTAGGAGAGATCATCATGGAATATGACTATGAAGCGATAGACGAGGCGACGCTAGCTTTAATGTTTTTGACCAGAACGCACGGAGATGCAGCGACTTGGAAAGGATACGACTGGGATACGACCAATCGACTGCACGAAAAAGGGCTACTAGGTAACCCAACAACAAAAAACAAATCTATTCCTCTCACTATAGAAGGCCAAGCTAAATGTGAGGAACTGTTCAAAAAACTATTTGTTAAAGAAGCGGAATAAGTAAACACTCTGATCGACAAAAAGATCAGCAAAGCTATTTTGCGAAAGTCAGTAGCGTCAGTGATAGATTTCGAAGAAAGTAAGGTTGGATAATACCAGAGCTATGACTAGATACGCTCAGCGAACCGCTATACTTAGTAGGTCAAGTATCCTCATCTGATCAGCTGTTCTATGCTTGCTGAAACAACCTCGCGCTACGTCACTCGTGACCCTGAAATTCTCCTCTGTGAGAGCAGTGATAGGCCTCTAGTGCTACGTATACTGCGCTTACTTCGACTAGCCTTTTTAATAACAGCAATAGAATAGTGGTTACCTCAACCATAATCAAGTTCATAATAGGTATTGTGATACTACTGCATCTGGTGTAGGGAGATTGATTATGAAGACTAAAATACAAAAGTGGGGCAACAGCTTAGCGCTGAGGATTCCTAAGTCGTTTGCTACTGAAACTTCGCTAGAACCTGATATGGAGGTTGAGCTGAGCTTGGTAGATGGAAAGCTAGTCATCGCACCGATTGAGAAACTGGTTTACTCTCTAGAGGATCTGTTAGCAGGAATCACCGCTGAGAATATTCATGAAGAGATCGATACGGATGCTTCTGTAGGTAATGAGGCTTGGTAAATAATGGTCTATGTACCCGAACGCGGGGATGCGGTTTGGTTAGATTTTAGACCTCAGATAGGTAGAGAACAATCAGGTAGACGACCAGCAATCGTACTATCGCCAGCTTCCTACAATCGAAAGGTGGGATTAGCTATCTTCTGTCCAATTACTAGCAAGATCAAAGGCTACCCGTTTGAGGTACCTATCCCAAAAGAGCAACCTATTAGCGGGGTTGTTCTTTCTGACCAAGTGAAAAGTCTTGACTGGCGGGTGCGGAGAGCGGAATACATCATTACGCTTCCCTCTTCTGTTGTTGTAGATGTTCTCTCTAAAATTGAAGTATTGCTGTCTTAGTTCAGCTCAGATTACTTGTTCGCTTTCCTGATCAAAGAGGTGAAAGCGGGTGAGGTCGAACTG
>NZ_JADEXO010000037.1 GCF_015207105.1 cf. Phormidesmis sp. LEGE 11477 | reverse complement strand
ATTCAATTGCTTGAAGACATTCTTCCTGCTATCGGCTTAGCCACACGCACACGCTGCGATGAGGAGTTGCAATTACTCGCCTCAATAAAAGAAGACTTGAGCAACATCTAGCCCGACTAGTTGCGATACCCAGCAACCAACCATATGAAATTCACCGACTTAATAGGAACACCCCCTGGGCCTCCTTCAACAGAAGATCTACGTCTCTTTTCCGCTCTGATTTCTTTAGCCCGCGATTGGGAAACTCTCTCCGACGGCTACGGCTACAGACGTAGAATTGGAGGTTTGATATTCACTATCTACAGAGAATCTTTGAGGCCAGAAGCTGACTGGTATCTATCAGTTGTCGATAGCCAAGACCGATGTTTAATCCAAACTGGTCTTCCATAGCCAACAAATAACCAAAGGGACGTAATGCCTACTCTTCGTGAAAAAGCCTTGGAAGAAGCTGGCTTTTATTACAACGAAATAACAACTTACTCAAAGGAATTAGGAGACTATATTTGCTCGATCACGTTTGAAGAAGGAGTTGCTCGATGGAATATAGATTCTGAAGAAGAGGTAGGAGTCTGTAGCGGCGAGCACATCTATGATCAGTACGCTATTCACCTCGCTGATAGCGCTTTGAAGATGTTGGCTAACGCCCCCAAAATTCCTTTCTAATATGCCAGGAGGCGGACTTGAACCGCCGACACGAGGATTTTCAAACCTCTGCTCTACCACAGATCAACTTTAGGCCCGCGTGGGTACATCCATCGAGCGGGCGCGCCGGGGCGCATATCCAAATGCACGAACCCGTTGCCGACTGCCAAACCGCCCTTCGTATGAAAGCCCTTCAGCTTGTAAAAGACATCCACAACGTTTATGCCTTTCACCCAGAAGTCTACGGCATCACCAGCCATATGACGCGAGCTTCTAGCACCCCCTACCCGTTGGTTAGTGATGGGGTCGCGGTATGCCGATGTGATATGCATCGGCTTGTTGCCGAGAAACGCGCGAACCTCATCTAGATACTTGCATAGCTCAACGATTCGAGCTGTGATGCTGGCATCGACGGGGATACGAGTACCCCCTTTTGTCATCTCTGACCAGGTGAAGTTACAGACTGTCGGTTCGAAATAGACAGGCTCAAAGACACCTACAGGGCGGCTGATGCCTGGTAGTGAGATCTTTGGCCCATAGTCTTTGTCTTGTTTGGCCTTTGCGATCGCAGCCTCCTGATTTTCAATAGGCTCATCCTGCGGATCGTTGTCGGGGTCGGTGCCCTCGATCTGAGAATGCAGCCCATACACAAACCAGCGGATGCCGAGAGTTTCAGCCAGTGGCTGCGCGAGCTGTACAAACTCGTGGTCATCGTTAATCGAGCTTTTATTGCCTTCGTAAGGCCGTGAGTCAACCAGCTCAAAAGATTGCCCGGCTTTAATCTCCACCAATTGATTAGGCAATCCCTTCAGCCTAATCTCGCTTGCTTGATTGGGTAGCGCTTTGAGAAAGGTATCGGCTGTAATGATAAGCTTCATTTTTCAATTGATAGATAAACTATTGCAGAATTCACGGCTCTCTCAACTAGAAATAGAGCGCATCATCAACAGAAAGAGCCTAATCATCGGCTCTACGGCGGCTAGTTATCATCTCCATCACCTTAAAAGCACCTGCCAACTCGCTTACTCGGTGCTCTAGATCCAAAATCCGTGGCCTATAGTTCTCATCTACGGCTGTAATTCTGGCCTTGGATTCATCATCTAAAAACTTTAAATTCTCACCCATCTGAGCAAGATTTCTCTTCATATGGCCAATATCTCGGATGTGGCCCTCTTGCTCCACCATCTTAGAGCCGTACTCGTCCAGCGTACGCCGTCTCTCATTTCTGAATTCGCGCCCGTGCTTCCAAAGCGTAAATACGTTCGAGCCCACAGCCCCAAGGATGGTTAGCAGTAAGGGCAATTCAATTTTCATCATTCACCACTAGTAAACCGCTGCTGTCGAAGCTGATAGGCATATCGTTGTCGGCTGCGATCGCATCCCATGTCGCCGCTTCCCCTGCCACTGGCTGCATAGAAGCCGGAACGCTCTCAACCATCAGTTTCCATAGCTGCACAGCTATAGCCAGCTCACCGCCTTGGATAGAAAAAAAGGTTTCCACCCGGCTAACACTCAATTGATTCTCTGCTGTGGTGCTGATTCGCTGATAAGAAGAATCGGCAAGCATAGAGATCATAAAAGCGCTCCAGTCTGGCGAGCTAGCGGGCTGTGGAACTCTATTGGCTTTGGGCATCGTACAACCTTCGGATTTTGGCCGTAATCGTGACATTTCGCACTCTGGGCACTGAATTGATGCGAGAGACTTTTATCCACAGTGCAAACCCTCCGTCAAGGGGTAGTGATTCGCCTGCAAATTCGCTTATTTCAAAAATTTCTCCTAGTCCTATCCCTTCTAGCTCTAGAAAGTAATAGCCAGTTTGCTGATTATCAGAATTGATAAAAGCGAATTCGATCCGCCATTTCTGCCCCGCTGAAAAGGCATCTTCACCCACACCTCTAATCGAGAAGCTATCAAGCCATAAACTTTGTTCAGGCAATCCATATTTTTGAGTTCCCCCGCTGCTGAGAATAGGCTCATGATGAGAAACTCTAATTACTTCATCTGATACCCACAGCCCACCAGGTCGCAGCATCCAAAAATCTACAGGGAGCCCGTCCGACATCTGCCACCACAGCGCCTTATCATTAGGCGGCGTTTCTGAGTAGGCGATCGCGCCTCCTGTAGCAACCTCTCCAGCTCTAGCTAATTGCGAGACAGAAGCCCGGTACGGCTGAGAACCGCGACCAACCAACAAGAAATCATCATCCTGTAGTTGAGTCAGCGCCAGATCGTAAAACTCACTCATTAGATCTCTACGGGACTACCGCCTAAAGTAAAGGGCTCCTGGTTGATCGTCATGGGCCCAGCTTCGTAAGAAATCAGATAAGGCTCAGCCTGAAACTCCTCTACTAAAACGCTGTAATTCGCGTTCGAGCTATAGGGGTCTCGGCGTTTCCTGATCTCAAAATAATTTGAAGCGATGGCTATAGGCACAAACAGAAAGACCTCTTTTAGCCCATCCTTCGGCCAAATCGTAATCCAGTCATGCATATAGTCTGAGCCGATTCGGAATCGAAGGTAAGCCCGTGGCTGAAACTTTTTGAGATAAGCCTCATCGCCAATGTACGTAAGACGCAACAGCCGCGATTGCAGGCGAAAAGATAGTGAATCCCATTCACCATCAGGCGTAATTGACCCTAAATTAGCCCAAGCCATCTATTCAGCCTCTGTACTCGGCTCCCCAATTTGGGCCATCCGTTCAGCGTGCTCACCGCCCTGGAAATACTCGCGCAGATCCTTGGGCGACACTTCAGAGAGCGTATCCTCTCCCGATCGACACACCAGCACTTGAGCTGATTTAGCCGCCTTCATGCGAGCCCACGCAGACGGCGGCGGTGTCGATTGCAGTAACTGAGTAAAGCCAGGGTGATTCCTTAGCCAGAGCTGATGCTCTGGGGTAATCCACCCTAGTTCTACTTGGTCATTGAGGGAGAGGTAGATATCACTCATGAGCGCTATTCAGCTACGGGTACGGGGCTGATAGTAGGATCAGCGCTAGCATTGCGGATGACTGCGCTCCAGCCGTCAGGCAACGAGTCTACAGCGGCGATATCGACGTAGCCAACTGATAGAGTATCGTCAACGCCGGGGTTCACAGCGCCGTAGATGGTTGCGCCGAAGTAGGAGTTAGCACCAGTCACGGCAGTGACACCCGCTCCCTCAGTCAGGGTAGCGATGCCCATAGTGGCAAGATTGGCAGCGCCAATCTTTGTAAACTGGGTCTGTCGCATATCCCAAGCTACGTTTAGACCGTTAGCGGCCTCAGCGTAAACGCGAACAGAGCGGGTGCTACTTCTGGGTGCTGGTCCGGCTTTATATCCCCTAGATTGCTTCCAGCCTGCAGCTTTGGCAGCGTTAAAGCTACCGTGGTCAACAAAGCTGCTCGTAGTACCAGTCGCGCGCTGCCTGCTCATGCGAGCAGGCTTTGGACGCGAAGTGCCAGCAACCGCAATTCCAGTCAGTGTTGAGATGGCTTTCTGACCTAAAGCAGTTCGATCGGCGGCGTCGATATTTGTTTGCCAAGCGTACTTGACAGTTGCTCCGTTGAACGGAGTAACAAACACCGTATCTTTATCGTCGTAAACGCTCATAGATTTAAACCTTGTTGACAGTGAATTGATAGCTATCAACATTTAGCCCAACAACAAGCCCCAAAAACACACCTGTAAAAGGGCACAGGACTAGCATGGAACCTTAGGTTTTTGCTATTTGGAATGTTTTTTGAGTTCCATCAACAGCAGTAGATTTATCCCTGCTGTTGCGGCTGATCCGCTACGCCGAATCGGTCTATGCCGACAGGCTGATCTCGCCACAAAAACATAGTTTGAGTCTCGATGTCGAAGCGGCCTGAGACTTGGTTTAGCGATCGCGTCGCCATTGTCGCCTTGACCGGATAAAGACGAACTGATTCTTTTCGCTGGTTTGCAGATACGCCGCTGTTTACGTTCGTGTAAACGGTTCGCGTAGCCTCAGCAGAGGTAAACGAGAGCAGCGATTGAATCATGTCGTTGCATTCTGCGTCGCTGATGGCGTACACCGCTAGTTGTCGCCCGTTGTCTAGTTGGGTGGTTGCTCTTATTCCGCCCCACGTATAGGGCTTAAAAGCAATTTTTAGCTGATTGAAGGTGATGCCTAGCTCTGAATCGGACACCTTGAGTTTTGCCGTCTTCCCTCGTCTTCCTAATCGGGTGAATGGCGGCTTTTCAAATTCGTTGTAGTGGATAGTCAGGGTGTATCGAGATGTAGCCGGGGTGACGACTTCGTGCATTGGCACGGCTGCAATATCGCCTACGTCTTTATTTTCTAGCGCTCTACGGTTCGCCAAGACACCCTGTACATGCGGTATTAGCTCGTTTTGGTTGCCAACTAGAACAATTTTATCGTTGGGATTATCTCTATCCGGGTAGAGCAGTATTCCGCGCTCTGGATCGTCGGTCTTGGCATTTTTAGCAGCTTCTACCGCTGCATCTAGCTCGCCGGCCACGATAAATCCAGCTTCGATAAAAGAATCGAAGAATTCATCCACGGCTTCTTCAGCAAAGATTTGGCCGACTAGCGGCAGCGTTTCAAGCCGCTCTTCAAATGATTCAGCAATTGTGACCCTTGGGCCATTGTCGCTGCCCCACTCATCTACGATTTCTCGCAGGTTTTCTGGCAATAGATCTCTACGGCGCTTCAGAAACTTACGGCTGTTGATGTACAGGCTGATGCTTGTTTGGTCTACCAGTAGCTGAAATGTCTGGGCTATGGCTTGAAATAGCTTTTGTGAAACTTCTTCAATAGCTTCTTGAGCAACTCTACCAGCGACATATTTAGCCAGAACTGCCCCGCCAATAACCGGCACCAGCATAGATACGCCATACCCTAGGCCAATTCCGGCTGTCCAGCCCAAAGCGGAGCCAACAAATGCGCCCCATGTCGCCGCAGCGGCTGTGTAACTACCTTGGACAAGCTGCTTAAGTTCTTCATCCGAGGCGTTCCAATCGAAGTTGACGACTCTAAAGCTAGTGTTTACGAGCCAGCCCCAAGCAGACGTAAACGTGAGGGAGCCAAGTTTTAGCAAGTTGGTTGCGATCCAACCTGCACCCTTCACGGAGAATCGAAAAACCTTCTGAAAGAAGCCTAGGATGCCACCCGTATCGTCTTGCTCTGAGTTGGAAAGAAAGCGGTTGAGGGTTGATAGCTTTCTGATGCCTCCTGAGTTTTGGGTGACGCTTTGCCGGATTGTTCGGCTAGAAAGATTTGAGGCGGTAACAATAATTCCCATTACTCATTTGGACGGTCTGGCAAGACTGTTCCAATATCTAGTGCATTATCCACTGATGTTGCCCGAGGGCGTGGCGAAACGCTTCTGTCGGTCAAATTGCTCTCGGCCCTATTTAGGGCGTCAATGAACTTTTCCCAAGACTCAGAGCTGTCTTCTGGCTGATTATCAACAACTGATTGAACCTCATCAGTCAGGTTGCCTTCTAGGTCAGCGCCGCGAAACAGACTAGCTTTTACCAGACCAGCCGCGTATTTGAATTGTTGAACCCACTCCACTAGGGTGTGCGGATCGTCATCTTCTACACCCTGAACCTTGTATTTTGAGGGGTTTAGGAAATCTACTAAAGACTCTGGAGTCAGCGGGTTAAAGTTGCTGTCAACTTCTCGCTGAACGTTTTTTGTGCGGAAGCCGAGCCAGTTAGTGACGGCTTGAATGTAGTCTTGAGCGGTGAGGCTGGAATTTTTCGCCGCGATCACTTCGGGGATGAGTCGAAAGATCATGTTCACCGCCAACTCACTATTTGTGTTGGCTTCGTAAGCTAGGCCAAACAACTCAGCCATTGCTTCGGCCTGGTTCGGTAGCTTGATGGTCTCTGATTGGTTGCCCCGTGTGATGGGGTCGGTGTCTTCGATCTCTAGGGTGATTGGGTATTGGCCGCTGATGGCGTCGATGTTTCTGGCTAGCCATGCGATCGCCTGTGGCAGGCTTTCAATATCGTAGGTAGCGCTGTCGTCAACTGTGAGCAGGTCGGGGACGGTAATTGGCCATCCGTTTGTTTCACTATCTGTTTCGCCACAGATCCGCTGTTTCACACAGCTATCGTCGCCAGATCCATCGCCGCCGTCACCATCACCATCAGGCGAATTACCACCTTCAGCACCTAGCCCAAAATCAATAGATCCGTCGGATGTGTTAACGGAGCCAGCTAGAGCCCAGTCGTCACCTTGCATTATGAAAGGGATTCTTAAATTTCCGTCTCGATCAAAGTACGGGTTGCCAAAAGTTAGGTTCCCTGAATTTGGCCCAATTTGCACAGGATAGACGGGGTTTGGTGGTGCTGTGCCATAGGTCGGATCATATTCTTGGCCATTGTCACAGGTAGTTCCATAAGCAACGGAACAGCCAAAATTACTACCATCACCGCCTTCTGAGTTTTTAAGCTCTCCAAAGCCGGGCGCAGGCTGTGTTTTGCTAGTGCTTGGTGCGCCACCTGCTTTACATGCTCGCAGCCATCCAAAAGCACCGTTTCTATTACTCGTCAAAAAACTAAATTGTTCGTATCCTGTGTGAGTGGGGGAATACGTTCCATCGCTGTTTCTTGTCTGGTAGTAAACACCACATTTAGGCTTAGAGCCGTTTACATTGCCGTCTTTATCAGTCTCTCCAGGGTTTATTAGATCGGGAATAAAGGGCGGGTATCCAGTGAAGTAGTTTGGGCCCAAACCCCTCCACCCTTGAGACCCTATTGCTTCCCAACTCCAGGCTACGGAGTGTTTTTGTGGACAAAACCCTTCTCCATTTGGCGGTGGAGAAACAAGCGGCTCTGACTCATCTTTGAGCAGTCCAGCCAACCCTTTGTATAGATCTACCCCCAATTGCAAAACGGGGTCTAAATTGACGCCAAATCCGTTGCCAGTGTTGGCTTTAGCCTTGCTGAGCACATACTGTGATCTGCTCTCAGCCATAAAAGAATTAAAGCCTGTGGTTACTTCGGTCTTTGCTAGTTCTAAGAGGGTTGTCATCTGCCCATATCAAGAGTTTTGCATAGGCTACCCTCTAGCGTTAGGTCTCAATTTCTGGGCTACAATTAGCCTAAGAGATTAAGAGCCTTGGGGTAGTAGGGGTCGTGGGTTCAAATCCCGCCGCTCCGATTCGGTTATTTAATTTGCATAGTAAGGCTTACAAGCGCGGACTGTTGTCGGCGCTTGTCTTCGTATTGAGAGATAGTTTTCTGTGAAGAGTGATCGCGCACTGATATGTAGGTAGTGACGCTCTATGAAGGCGATAAAACTAGAAGCTGTGATTGATGATCGCCATGAACTTCACTTAAAGTTACCTAAAGAAGTAAAGGTTGGTCCGGCTGAAGTCATTGTTGTGTTCGAGGACGATAGTGATGTTTCAGGAATCCTGCAAAAGTCGCCAGAGGCCAAAGTAAGGTCTTTAGGAGAGGTGCGGAGGTTTGGACAGTTTAGAGGACTCATTCAGAGCGCTGACGATTTCGACGCGCCTTTACCTAATGCGTTTTGGCTAGGAGATAATTGACTCGGTTACTAGCTTTAAGCGTTGGCAAATGCCAGCGATTCTCTTATATCTGGTGCGATCTATTCAACGTAGGATAGACAAAAGGACGATAAGAGGAAAGTGCGGTGACCGAAACTAGAGTGAATAATCTAGAGAACCGGATGGATCGGGTAGAAGCGGCGCTAGTAAGCGCTGGCGATTTTCTTACACAAGCTTCAAGTCTTATTCTGCAAAATGCGGCAACCATCGACAGATTGACTGAGAAGTTTGACAGACTAACTGAGAAGGTTGATAGCTTGGCGGCGGCAAGTGCTCAGCATGACCGCATTCTTGATTTTTTGCTTAGAAGAGAGACAGAAAACGGAAGTGGCGGCGCAAGTGGTAGCAATTAAGGTTGAGTCCAATATGTCTGGCACATCTGTTCGATGATCTATGTCTGATGCCCATAGTGCTTTCTACAGTTCTTATATCTATACCTCTGGCATCTGCCCTCTTTCCCTACGAGTTTATTCTCTGCGAAAGAACTAGGCACAGCCTCCTATGGCACAATGGAATCAGCCCAATGTAATAGATGATTGACACCTGTGAGTATCGCAAAATCGCCAGTCCGCCGAGCCGTTTTTCCCTTCACTGCGGTGATCGGCCAAGAAGATATGAAGTTAGCGCTGATCCTCAACGTGATCGATCCTAAGATCGGTGGCGTGATGATTATGGGCGATCGCGGCACAGGTAAGTCCACTACGATCCGTGCTCTGGCTGACCTGCTACCAGAAATTGAAGTAGTCGAAAACGATCCTTTTAACCGCGCGCCTGACAATCCTGATATTCCGACTGATTACGCAGGCCAAGAGATTACGACTACCGCTAAAAAAGTACCTATGGTTGACCTGCCGTTGGGCGCAACCGAAGACCGTGTCTGCGGCACGATCGATATTGAAAAAGCGCTAGCTGAGGGTAAGAAAGACTTTGAGCCTGGTCTATTGGCTAAGGCGAACCGGGGTTTGCTCTATGTAGACGAAGTGAACCTGCTAGACGATCATCTAGTGGATGTCTTGCTAGATTCTGCCGCCTCTGGTTGGAATACTGTAGAACGCGAAGGCATCTCCATTCGTCACCCAGCCCAGTTTGTTCTAATCGGCTCTGGTAACCCAGAAGAAGGCGAACTGCGTCCTCAGCTATTGGATCGTTTTGGTATGCACGCGGAGATTCGTACCGTACGTGAGCCCGCCCAGCGAGTTCGAATTGTCGAGCAGCGAACCGAGTTTGACCAGGATCCAGAGGGATTTTCCGCCCAGTGTCAGGTAGAACAAGAAGCATTGCAAGAGAAGATTGTCGCCGCACAGAAGCGATTAAAGGCGGTCACCCTCGACCGGGAGTATCAGCTCAAAATATCTGAAGTCTGCTCGGAGCTTAACGTTGACGGGCTAAGAGGCGATATCGTCAGCACTCGTGCGGCTAAGGCGCTAGCCGCATACGAAGGCAGAACCGAAGTGACCCTAGAAGATATTCAGCGGGTGATTGCTCTGTGCCTGCGTCATCGCCTGCGGAAAGATCCTTTGGAATCGATTGATTCTGGCTTCAAGGTAGAGAAGACGTTCAGTACTACTTTCGGCGTGGCTGCACCAGAAATGAATGGCCGTAAGCCGATGGCTACTCGATAATTTAGCGTTTGCATGACTAAACGCATTCTCGGCTTGGACCCAGGTCTGGCAATTTTGGGATTTGGCGTAATCGAATACGACCCGGCTCAGATGCGAGACTTAACGCCAGACATTCGAGTGATTGACTACGGTATCGTGCAGACTCCCGCTAGGACAGAGACAGGCAAACGTCTTTGCACTATCTACGACGATTTACACAGCGTCATTGATGAGTACAAACCCGATTTGGTTTCGATAGAAAAACTGTTTTTCTATCGGATGGGCAATACCATTTTGGTCGCCCAGGCTAGAGGCGTTGTGATGCTGGTGCTGGCTCAGCGTAATCTGCCCTTTGTAGAATTTACGCCTGCTCAGATCAAACAGTCGATTACAGGCCACGGCAACGCGGACAAAGTAGAAGTACAAGATGCCGTGGCCAGAGAGCTGAAGCTAGACACTATTCCTAAGCCCGACGATGCGGCAGATGGCTTGGCGGTTGCTTTGACCGCCTGGTTTCGGATGGAATAGCTGAAATGAAATGGGTGTAGATCAGCAAATGCGAGTCGTAACTCGGCAGATGCGAATAGAGCGACGCAGATGGAGGAAAAAGTCATGCCTGAGTTTGTAAGCGCTGCCGATAGAGAGAAGGTTGATCGGTTAATGCAGCCTGCTTTGATTCGAGTGATTGACAATATCCGAAAGCAGTTGGATAGCACCGCTTGGGAAGGCCGCTACGAAGAGAAGCTAGTGTGGCCAGAAGGGACGACGCCATCGCAGCAGGAAGAATACGCAAGGCTGCAAAAAGGTCTACATGGTGTGCCGACTGAAGAGCATGACCGGGTAGCGGCGCTGATAGCTGTGCTGCCGCAACCGTCGCCTCTTTATACGCTGAGGCTGACGCATGATGGGCAGGTAGATCAGACGGTAGATATTTGGAGTTTGTGCTACCGGGTGTGCGCGTCAGCGCCGTCTGCCGATGCGAAAATCGCCGCTCAGGACAATCTTGGATCGGCGATCGCAACCGATAACAGCCTGTTCGATGAGTTTGGCGAAGTCGATTGGCGAGCACTTGATGACAAGACATTGGGTCTGGTCAAAGACATCTTTGCCGCCTTGCCAGCTTAGCTAACAAGTTAATGCGATCTCACTTCTAGTTTTATTGATTCGCTATCGGTTTAATAGACCCATCCGATTCAGAGAATAGATAGGGTGAGCTCTAGATTTGTGCTTATCTGTGTTTGACAAGAGATATAGCAATCTGGCCTTAGCTTGCAACATCATCAGAGGCTACAGCCCTAACCAAATAAAGCCCTCACCCAAAAAAGCTAAATGCTGAGCGATTTGCTGACTAAAGACACGCCGAAATATCTACTTAAAGTCACCAGGATAGAGCTATGCAACTGATTGGAATGCTTGATTCTCCTTATGTCAGACGGGTGGCGATCGCCCTTCACGCGCTCAATATCCCTTTTGATCATTCGCCGCTGTCAGTCTTTCGCAATATGCCAGAGTTCAGCCAGATTAATCCACTAATCAAAGCGCCGACGCTAGTGTGTGACGATGGCGAAGTGCTGATGGATTCTAGCTTAATTCTCAGCTATATCGAGCGGATCGCTAGCCCCGACAAAACGCTGATGCCAGCGGATATAAAACGCTATCAGCGAGCCATCCGACTGATCGGCTTAGGCATCAATGCCTGTGATAAGACTGTACAAGTTGAATACGAGCGTAAAAGGCCCGAAGAAAAGCAGTATCAGCCCTGGCGCGATCGCATCCAGGCACAGCTGATCGCCGCCTACGATCAAATTGAGCCCTATGCTGCTGAGACTTCAAACTGGCTAGTCTTAGAGACCATGACCCAGGCTGATATCACCGTCTGTGTGGCCTGGCAGTTTACTCGCTTGATTGCAGATGACGTGATCGAATCTAATCGCTATCCGGGCATAGCGGCGCTTTCAAAACGCGCCGAAGCCAGCGCTGCATTCAAAGCGGTGCCAATAGAGTCTGAGTGGCAACCAAAGTTTTAGTTTGCTTTTGCGTGGATTGCCATATCATCTGGCTCACATTACTGGCTCGCTCATATTAAATGACATGCCCTATGAAGATAGATTTATCTGCTGTGCCAATTGAGATCGGCACGAATTACCCTGCCTCGTTTCGATCGGCTGTGAAGGGACGATCGCGTCAAAGAGTCGGCAATGCGGCTGGGCTGACAAACTTTGGCGTCAACCTCACAACGCTTGCACCTGGTGGCCAGTCAGCGCTGAGGCACTGGCATTCTGTCCAAGATGAGTTTGTCTACGTGACGCAAGGCGAGCTGGTGCTAGTGACAGACGCTGGAGAGCAGGTGCTAAAAGCTGGAGAGATGGCGGGCTTTGCTGCAGGCGTTAATAACGGACATCATCTGATCAATCGATCTAGTGGCCCGGCTACGTATTTAGAGATTGGCGATCGCACCGCGCCTGACCAGGTCGATTATCCAGATCAGGACTTGCAATGCGTTCCTTCAGACAAAGGCGACAGAGTATTTATCCATAAGGACGGTCGTCCCTATTGAAGAATTAATGAAAATAAGGTGCCAAGGACAACCGGAAACGCGGCTAATCCGCCCCTTTTCCTCGGTGTCGCTGACGATGGTCGTTAAAGTAATTTACTCTTGCGCCTGCCCACTGCAGTTTGTTTCGCAGCGTTCGGTAGTAGGAATGGTCTTTCCCTAGCAAGATAAACTTCGCCAGGTGGCTAGCCATCCGAATATCCACCCTTTGCCCAGGCCAAATCGTCGTAGCTAACACGCCATCGGCCCACAGTTTGGTGTTACCTTCAGGATCAACTAGCGGCCAGACGCTGACAGTACTGCCCGGTGGTAGCACAATCGGACGGCTAGATAAGCTCATTGGGCAAATCGGGGTCACAATCAGCGCGTGCATTCCCGGATGCACAATTGGGCCATTGGCCGAAACCGTATAGCCTGTTGACCCGGTGGGTGTGCTAATTAGCAGACCATCCCCCTGATATTGATCAACGACTTCTCCGTCGATCTCGATTTCTAGCGTGGAGGTGATCATGCGATTGGGTGAGGCTGGCTTTACGCACATTTCATTCAGCGCGAAGTAGCGATCGCTTACTGGCTCTATGTTGTAAGATTCCCCTTCATGTGTTCTAGCCTGCAGCATCATCCGCCGCTGCACCGCAAATTGATCGCCCAACAGGCGCTCCCACGCCCGCTCAAAGTCCCCAATCACCTCTGCCGAATCGGCTAAGAACCCTAGATGACCACCAATGTTCACAGCTAGGATAGGAATATCATCCATTGCCAGATGGCGAGCGGCAGCTAACGCAGTGCCATCGCCCCCTAGTGCCACGGCCAAATCGATCGGCTGCGGCGAAGATTGTAGAAAAACGGGATAGGGATTGTCCTGAGCGCCGCTTGGACCCATCATCACGTTGGCACCGAGAGCCTCTAGCTGACGAGCACATTTGTCGGCGCAGTTTTTACTCAGCTGATTTCCAGCTTTGTATACGATAATGACTTGCTTGAGCTGCACAGTGCTTCCTGATTTCTATCAGCCGTGATTTCTATCAGAGGCTACTACCACTTGAGTAGATTGAACTGCTCCATATCTACAGTGTCACGATTTCGATAGATAGACAATACAATGGCTAGACCCACAGCCGCTTCAGCCGCAGCGATGGTAATCACAAAAACCGAGAACACCTGCCCCTTAATCCCGTCTGGATCGAGATAATTTGAAAAGGCCATCAGATTGATATTGACCGCATTGAGCATCAGTTCAATAGACATTAATACTCGAATAACGTTGCGGCTAATGACTAGACCGTAAACACCAATACAAAATAAGGCCGCCGCTAATATCAGAAAATACTCAAGTTGCATAGGAAGAGATAGGTTCAGGTAAGTCTTAAAAAGGGAATATCAGCCTAGTGTCAAGAGCCTCGCCATTCAAACGCGATCACGGTTGGGTGATCGCCTAGAGCGACTGATCTGTTGGGCTACCAGCAGCGACTAATTCACGCGGCCTTTCAGGCAAGGTCAGTGCTTCTGTAGGAGAAATCGACTCGCCTGGAATGTATTCGCGTCGTGCCAAGATGATCGCCCCAACTAGTGCAATCAACAGCAGCACAGAGGCTAGCTCAAAGGGCAGCAGGTAATCACTAAAGAAGTGCTGTCCAATCACTTCAATGGCTTTATCTCCAGCCGCAGGTGCGGTAGAAATTGCCCACGGATGCGAAACCACCATCGTACTTAGCAGTCCAAATAGACCCGCGCAAACCGCGCCAGTAGCAGCTTTACCGACCCAGGCATTCTTGAGCTCAATAAAGTCTTCTTGCTTGTTTACTAGCATGATCCCAAACAGAATCAGCACATTGACCGCACCGACATAGACCAGCACCTGCGCGGCAGCGACAAAGCCAGCATTGAGCAAAATGTAAAAGCCAGCAACGCCGATAAATACCAGAGCCATTAAGAAGGCGGAGTGCACAATATTAGAGAGCAGTACAACGCCTAATGACCCAACTATTATAATTAGACTTAACAGCGCAAAAGATACAAGCTGTACCCCTTCTGCCAGGCTAAGCGGTGCGAAATCTAAAGCCAAAATCAAAACGATTTTCTCCTCATAATACAAACGCTAGATACAAACGCTAGTCGAACTTGCTCATTAGCCGTTGGCCGACCAGATGACTGACTATATGACGGCTCGATTAAAACCACAGCCAAAGCCCAATTGAAAGTGCGGTCATCCAGCCTAGTCTTCAATCATCTGGGCTTAATCTTCTGCCGTACTCTTGGCCGGCTCCTTTTCAGCCGCTTCTTTGGCCTGTTGGGCCTCTATTTCCGCCAAGATATCTTTCGGTAATCTGCCTGCTCTTTGACTACCTGCCGGTAGATCGTGCGGGCCCATCACCCCTTTCGGCAAGTAGGCAAACTCACGCATAGGCGTCACCATCGGATCGTTAGTGACTTTGTAGGGCAGACGACCTAGGGCAACGCTATCGTAGTTGAGATCGTGTCGGTCGTAGGCCGAGAGCTCGTACTCTTCTGTCATCGACAGACAGTTGGTCGGACAGTATTCAACACAGTTCCCGCAGAAGATGCATACTCCAAAGTCAATACTGTAGTGGTTGAGAACCTTTTTCTTAGCCTGCTTGTTAAATTCCCAATCAACGACTGGTAAGTTGATCGGGCAGACCCGAACGCATACTTCGCAAGCAATGCACTTATCAAATTCAAAGTGAATACGACCGCGATAGCGCTCAGATGGGATCACTTTCTCGTAGGGATACTGCACCGTAACTGGCCGCCGCTTCATGTGATCGAAGGTCACAGAAAGCCCTTGACCGATAAACTTTGCTGCCTGGGCCGTTTCTTTGGCGTAGTCACCAACTTGTTTCAAGAAGTTCAACATGGCACGAGGTCTGTATTAGGTAAGCAGTGAGATAGGGAATAAGTGCGAGTGAGGCGCGATCGCCCTTACAAAAGGCAGATAAAGAGCAGAGAGCGTTAGCCTCCGAACGCTCCTGGAAACGTCAGCTTTAACGCGGCGGTTGCTAGCAAGTTAACCAAGGCGATCGGAAGCAAAAACTTCCAGCCTAAATCGAGCAGCTGATCGATCCTGACGCGGGGCACTGTCCATCTGAGTAGAATAGTCAAAAACACCAGCAGATAAGCCTTAAGCATTGTCATCACAATCCCCAAGGCAGCAGTGATAATCTGCACCCAGGCAACATTGGCATCAATCCCTAGCAAAGCAGTGATCGTCTCAACCGGAATTGGAAAGCTCCAGCCACCCAGGTATAGCACTGACACAATTAGCGCCGATAGCATCAGGTTGACATAAGAGCCCACATAGAACAGGCCAAACTTCATTCCTGTGTACTCAGTCTGATAGCCTGCGACCAGTTCCTCCTCTGCCTCAGGTAGGTCGAATGGCAACCGTTCACACTCCGCCAAGGCCGAAATCCAAAAGATGACAAATCCCACAGGCTGCCGCCAGATATTCCAGCCTAAGATGCCATAGCTAGACTGCTGGTTGACGATATCAATCGTGCTGAGGCCGTTTGACATCATCACAACTGCTAGCACCGCCAACGCCAGCGGAATTTCGTAGCTGATTGACTGGGCAGCGGCGCGCAATCCCCCTAGCAAAGAATATTTGTTATTAGAAGAATAGCCAGCCATCAGCAGTCCGATGGGTGTGATGCTTGAAAGGGAGATCCACAAGAATATGCCGATACCTAGATCCGTGATGACCAAATTTTGTCCAAAGGGAACGATCAAAAAGGACAAAAAGACTGGAATAACAACGACAGCAGGGCCAATCACGAAGAGCCAGGGATCTGCTTTAGCAGGGGTGATATCAGCTTTAAAGATAAGCTTGAGCCCGTCCGCTACGGCCTGCAATGCCCCCAGTGGGCCAATATATTCAGGACCGATGCGCTGCTGCGCGCCAGCGGAAATCTTTCGTTCTAGCCAAACGCAAATAAAAATGCTGACTGTGGCCACAATCAGCATCAGTAACATCGGCAGTGGAATCCAAACTGTTTTAGCGGCGGTGATGGGCAAACCCAGTTCAACAAGTGCTTGAACGAAGGTTCCTTGAAGGTCAATCCCTGAAGTCATGCTAATAAAAGACGTTTTGCGGTGTCTAGATACGTTGCTTTAACAAATTCTAGCGCTTAATCAACTTCTATACCCTCTATCTCGGCGGCAAACCTAGCCTGAAGCTATAGATAAAGCCTATGACCCAGATAAAAGAGTCAACAATAAAACCCCCCTGGCAAAAGCCAGAGGGGCTGGAGTTCCTGAAAATCGTCACTGGATACATAGTCTACGCAGTCTCGGAAATTGTAAAGGGGGGTGATGCCCATCACTGTGTGTTTGTGATGTGAGAATGTAACTTTTGACGGCTGATCCTGCACTTTAGTGCATGGTTTTACTGAAGTGTGCGACTAAAGTGCATGGTTAGAACCCACTTACTAGCCGTTGCAGTCCCTTAGACGATCATTTGTCCCAGATATCAGGTCTTTTATCGATAGGGATATAGCGCTGCCCGTGGAGACCTTCGTATATTTGGGTCGGGCGAAAGATTCGATTGGTACTAATTTGCTCTTTCCAGTGGGCTAGCCAGCCGGCGACTCGGGCGATCGCGAAAATGGGCGTAAATAAATCAGACGGGATACCTAGCTTGCGGTACACCAGACCAGAATAAAAGTCTACGTTGGGATAAACGCCCTTATGGCCTAATTTTTCTTCTACTACGAGCTCTAGCTCTAGGGCAATATCGTAATAGGCATCGCGGCCAACTTTCTCAAATAGCTGTTCGACTAGCCCTTGTAAAATGACCGCCCGAGGGTCTTTTACCTTGTACACGCGGTGCCCAAAACCCATAATTTTCTCGCGATTAGCGATTCGAGCATCAATATAAGGCCGGACGTTATCGACCGAGCCAATTTCTTCTAGCATGGCGATCACCTCTTCATTTGCCCCGCCGTGCAGCGGCCCTGCTAGCGTACCAACTGCGGAGGCCACGACTGCATAGGGGTCGGTTAGCGTAGAGGCTGTCACCATCGCCGAAAAGGTAGAAGCATTGATAGTGTGCTCAGCGTGCAGAATCAGGCATACGTCGAAAATTCGAGCCGATAGCGCATCTGGCACCCTTTCGTTGAGCATGTATAAAAAGTTTGAGGCATAGTCCAGATCGTCTCTAGGCTGAACCGGGTCATTCCCTTTACGCATTAGCTCAAAAGCAGCCACCATCGTCGGGATCTTAGCCAGTAGCCGGACGACCGCATTTTGCACGTAGGCAGGGTCATTCAGCTCTCGCTTAGAGTGAAATAAACCCAGCGCGGCGGCGCATGCTTGCAAGGCATCCATCGGATGTCCGCTTTCTGGGAAGCATTTCATCATGTCTCGGATGCGATACTTTAGCCGACGGTGATACTGGACTTCATGTTTG
The DNA here is from genome assembly GCF_015207105.1 of cf. Phormidesmis sp. LEGE 11477. Classification (GTDB taxonomy): domain Bacteria; phylum Cyanobacteriota; class Cyanobacteriia; order Phormidesmidales; family Phormidesmidaceae; genus Phormidesmis. The sequence goes on along the minus strand of NZ_JADEXO010000037.1, from coordinate 32,704 downwards.
AAAACGTCTAGCTCAGCCTGAGTCGGTAGCCCGCCCCAAATTAACAGATATGAGCTTTCTAGAAAGGTGCTGCTACGAGCGAGATCCTCTATTTGGATGCCACGGTACTCTAGTATTCCGCTTTTACCATCTACATGGCTAATACTCGACTGCGTAGCCGGAATTCCTTCTAAGCCCGGTCGGTATTCATGTAGCATCGTCGTCATAGTGAGGTTCCTGATTTAGTCAGATCAAGCATCAATGCTTTTTCAGTATCTCACTACTCGGATCTCTAATCGGTATTGAGAACACCGTTTTCGGGATTGACCAGCCGCTGAAGCTTTTGCTTGATCTGCTTGTCAAACACTTCCCATTTCTGACGGTTGTAGTCGCTATTTTCATAGTAGCCAGACAGAAAGCCAATCGGAATCTCGAAGCCACCGGCCATCGATCGCCCGCCCCCAAAGAAACGACCATGGTTGTCTTGACCTAACGCTTCTTTGATGAACTCGTCAGGATCAAGGGTAATCTTGTTCGTTCTCAAAGAGCCGACGACTAGCTCCTTTTCTTCGTCCTCGTCATGAACGATGCCATAGACAACGGCGGTGTGAACGTTCTCTTCGGTGACTAGAAAGTCTGCTGCTTGAGGGATGGCGTCTCTGTCTTCGTAGCGCAGGTAGCCTACCCCGGCAATAGAGACGCTGTTTTGAATTTGACGGTTGCGTAGCGATCGCTCAATCACATCCATCACCCGGCGCGATCGCGATGCCTGCAACACCGCACTTAATAGCTGCGCGTCAGAGTACTTACTCAAAAAAGCCGCCGCCAAAAAGTCAGGCTCTGTTGCCTGCATGAGATTGGCTGTATCAGAGCGGAGCCCATGCATCAACGCAGTCGCACACTTGATATGGGTGTCATTACTGCGATCTAGTTGAACAATTCCAGAGCGCAGATACTCGGTCATGATGGTAGCTGTTGAATGGATATCTGGTCGGATATCGATTAGCTCACCTAATAGCTTGCCCTGGGGTGCGTGGTGGTCAACGACCAGCAAAAGGGGCAGTTCAGCCTCCTGTACCTTTTGAGTCAGATGGCTAGTTGTGCCCTGTGTATCGACTAAAACGTAGCCCTGATATTCAGAGAGATCGGGCGCTTCTTTGGCCCCGGCAGGCCATCGTTTAGCCGGTAGGTTGGTTAGCTTCACTAGGGCAATGTTTTCCTGGTGGCTAAGTGTGCCTGAATAGTAGATATCGCACTGGATGTTGTAGGCATTGGCCATGAGTCGATAGGCCCAAGCCGAGGACAACGCATCAGGATCAGGGAAGTCCTGCAAAAGAACCAGCTGATGAGTGCCACTGTGCTTTTTCAGCAGCTTCTCTAACGCTTCGGCGCGATTGCTTTCAAATCCTGCCGCACGGCGCAGCTGATCGGTCTGGTCGGCTGTCACTGTACTTTTTGCTGTGGTGTCTAAGGGGGCCCTTGACTCTGACGACTTATCAGAGTCAAGTTGTCTATTGTTCAATAAGGTGCCTTCGTCTAACAAAGTGCTTCTGGGGAATGGCGTTTACTGTGTTCTCTTATTCTGATAGATATGAGCCGATTGGGATAGTAGGGTTTGCCCGCTATGCGTTTGGTTGCTTAGTTCAAGCCGATCACGTACCTACGCCATTCTTGATGAACGCCACCGCGTACGTGCCTAGATATCTCAAAATACAGACTGCTGTGTGGTTTGCGCGGTTGATTTGATAGAGGCATTTCTGCTTCTCTAGGGGTGCGACTGCCCTTTTTGACGTTACAGCGTACGCAGGCGCTAACGATGTTTTCCCAGGAATCGCCGCCGCCGCGAGACCTAGGAATCACATGGTCTAGGGTCAGCGTGTCACCCGTATAGCCACAGTATTGGCAGGTGTGATTATCGCGATGAAGCAGATTGCGGCGGGTGAGCGGAATGTCTTTGTAGGGAATGCGGACGTAGTGGCGCAAACGGATGACGGTAGGCAAAGGAAAGTCTGGATAGATCTGTTCCTCTCTTTGCTCGATTTGTTCGGCTTTGCCTTTGATGATGAGCACGACCGCGCGTCGCCAACTGGTAATGTTTAGCGGTTCATAGGAGGCATTTAAAACAAGGACCTTACTCATGTACTAGTGCGCCTAATCCTGAATAGATAGTAGCACAGCCAAGTAATTCCGAGGGTTTGAGCGCTGGTACACTGTTCTTCTAAAAGAATCTGATTTGTTCTACTCGCCGATTCTTTTTAACTATTTTCTTTCTTTTGAGGTTGTTATGCTTAGCTGGGAGGCAACGCCAGCGCTATCGCCCATGCGCTGTGCCAGGGCTTGGGTCGAAATTAATCTGACGGCGCTAGCTCACAACGTTAGATCGCTTAAAGCGCTGCTGCCAGAGGGAACTGACCTGCTGTCTGTGGTTAAAGCGGATGCGTATGGCCACGGCGCAGTGATGGTCGCTGACGTGGCGATCGCAGCGGGCACAACTTGGCTAGGGGTAGCGACGGTGCCAGAAGGCATAGAGCTGAGGCAGGCCGGTATCGAGGTGCCTATCTTGGTGATGGGGGCGGTGAACGACCCCGCCGAGGTCAGGGCGATCGCGCACTGGAATCTACAGCCCATCATTGTCAATCCAAAGCAAGCACTCGTCTTTTCTGAGACGTTAAAAGGTCAGGGCACCCGCCTGCCGGTTCACATCCAGCTAGATACGGGCATGTCGAGGCTAGGCTTTAGCTGGCAGCAGGCTGTAGAATTCGTCCGTTTTGTTCAGCAGCTACCCTATTTGGAAACTGTCGGTCTCTGTTCTCATCTGGCTACTGCTGACAGCCCTGACCAGAGCGTGATGCAATTACAGCACGAGCGATTTGAATGTGCGATCACCTCGCTAAAACAAGAAAACCTTTTGCCTGCCCGGCTCCACATTGCCAACTCTGCTGCTGCCTTAGTAGATCCAGCGCTTCACTACGATATGGTGCGTGTGGGTCTAGCAACCTACGGACTCTACCCGGCTCCACACCTACGGACTCAGCCTAAAATCGCGCTGCAGCCGGTTCTAGAAGTCAAAGCTCGCATCACCCATATTAAAGAGATAGACGCTCATACAGGCGTGAGCTACAGCTACAAATTCATTGCGCCTAGACCAATGAAGATCGCAATTGTTGGCATCGGTTATGCGGACGGCGTCCCTCGTATCCTTTCTAATAAGATGCAGGTGATCTTGCACGAGCAGCGAGTTAACCAAATTGGTGCGATCACAATGGATCAGCTCATTATCGACGTTTCAGACCTTAAAAGTGTTCAAGAAGGCGATATCGTTACGCTCTTAGGGAAAACCCAGCACCACTGTCTGCGTGCTGACGACTGGGCCGATTTGGCCGATACCATTTCTTGGGAAATTCTTTGTGGATTTAAACATCGCCTGCCTAGAATTACGCTGTCAAACCAGAGCGCCCCTCAAATTACCTCGAAATACCGCTAGAGCTTTCGCAGAGTTCTTGGTATTATGGTTGCTCACTCATGGAGAAGTGGCTGAGTGGTTGAAAGCGGCTCCCTGCTAAGGAGTTATGGGGTGTAAACTTCATCGAGGGTTCGAATCCCTCCTTCTCCGTTGGTTTACGAACTATACCTGTCTAGTCATTGTTGGCTAGCGGCTGAGTGCCGAAGGTTTCTAAACGCTCTTTTTGGACGCGCTAAAGGTTTCTAACTGCCCAGAGCAGCCGCTCTGGCGTCGCGTTCGTGTGTGCGAAAGAAAATAAGTGTTGAAAGCGCAGTCGGCCCTGGGCATCTAGGACGAACTGAGCAGGAAGCGGTGCCCCTAGTGCTTGACCCGTGCCATACCTACGGAAGACTGTGTGGTCTGAGTCAACTAGTAGCGGCAGCTCTAGAGACAGCTCCTGCTGAATCTTTTGGCTTTGGAGTGTATCTGTACTGGTTATCATCAGTGCGATCGCCCCTAGTCCTACAAACTGCTTGTACGCTTCATTCACTGCCAGGATGTGTGGATAGCAAAAAGGGCAGTACTGCCTTTCAGTAAAAATTCGAGTGAATAGCAGTACAACTGGCTTTCCTCTGTAGCTAGAAAGCTGATGAACCTGCTTGTCAGCATCTATCAGTTGGAAATCAGGCAGGCGCTCTCCCAATCGAAATCGGCAGCGTGCAGGTAAAGGCAGAAAATTGTCTAAAAAGCGTCGATTAAATAGCCCTTGAAGGTTGCCGGAAGTAATTTGCATCTATGCATCTATACAACTATCTGCACAGTCTGATTACCTACACAGTGGCGAAGAACTCTTTAGATTTCACTGGGTCAGGGTTCATCGTCGCGTCACCAGGCTGCCAGCCAGCGGGACAAACTTCATCAGGATGAGACTGAACATGTTGAATCGCCTGCAGCACGCGCAGCGTTTCGTCTACGCTGCGACCAAACGAAAGATTGTTGATAGTGGCATGCTGTACGATGCCTTCTCTATCGATAATAAATAGGCCACGTAGCGCTACGCCTACATCTGGATCAAGCACATTGTAAGCTGAGCTGATCTCCTTTTTGATATCTGAGACCAAAGGGTAGTTAAGATCGCCGACGCCACCCATTTTGCGCTCTGTCTGAATCCAAGCTAAATGAGAGAATTCGCTATCGATAGAAACGCCCAGTACTTCTGTTTTGATGTCTTTGAAGCTGTCGTAGCCATCGCTGAACGCAGTTACTTCTGTAGGACAAACAAACGTAAAATCTAGTGGGTAGAAAAAGAGAACAACGTATTTACCACGATAGTCAGACAGCTTGATCGTTTTGAACTCTTGATCAACCACAGCAGTAGCCGTAAAGTCTGGAGCGATTTGACCCACCCTGAGGCACCCTAGCTCACCCATAAACTTTTCTCCGCGTGTTCAATAACTTTCTGGGTCCATTTTCATGGCGTCTTCATGGCTCTGGCGGGATTTGAACCTGCGACCTTGGGCTTATGAGTCCCCTGCTCTAACCACTGAGCTACAGAGCCGTCCGTAATTGATTGCTGCCGCTTGGCGGTGCTAATCTTAGCTCAACAAATGTAACACGAAACGGAAAACCCTAGAAAAGTATCGTAGATATCGCTTTGGGGGAAGAAAGTCCGCTGATACATAAACGGCGACTAGCCAGTGAGCTAATCGCCGTTTATGTAAGCTAGCTGTTTCTAATCGTTCAGCAGACTGTAGATCCGCAATTTAGCTCCTTAGCGACCAGTGGGGAGATGGGCAATAGGGTTGACCGCACCTTGTCCGCTTAAGTGAACTTCAAAGTGAAGATGAGGCCCAGTGCTGTAGCCGGTGCTGCCCATTTCAGCGATCTTTTGTCCTTGCTTAACGGCCTGACCCGTGCTGACGTTCAGACGATTATTGTGGGCATAGAGGGTCAGACTTCCGTCTGGATGGCGAATCTCTACTAGATTTCCGTAGCCGCCAGAGTTCCAGCCTGCTTTTTCGACGATGCCGCTGCCTGCTGCCACAATTGGCGTGCCGACTGGCCCTGCCACATCTACACCACGGTGCATTCTGCCCCATCGCCAGCCGTAGCCAGAGGTGAGCGTACCACGAGCGGGCCAGATGTAACCGTCAAAATAGTCAGGTGCTTCAGGCAAGAACTCATCGGCTCCTGGCAAAAGCGGCATATCTGGTGAAACCACCTGTCCGGCTGGAGAACGCTGAGCGGGAACGTATGCCTCTGGGCTCAGCGGCGCTGCTGCTAGCAATGTGGGATCGACGTTCTCTGAAGCTGTTGGGGCGATCGCAACTTGTTCTGGAACCCGTTCTGCTACCCGAGGCGTAGTAGAAGTCCTTGTTTCTACCTCGGTAATCTGCGCTTCAGCTACCTCAACAGGCTGGCTTTGAATATCTTGAACTTCTTCTAAAAGATTGGCAACGTATGGATCGATGCCACCTTGGGCGCTATCTTGAGCAGCGACTGCTCGATCGTCGCTCACTGTCGTAGAAGGCTGCACAGACTGTAGTGATTCGCTCTGAACCTCTTCAGCTACCGCTTCACCCTGTCTGAGGGCAGTGCTTTGTAAATAGGCCAGTCGACTGGTTGTAGCCGTTTGCTCTGATGCACGGTTTGCAGGTTGGTTGATTCGTCTGCCACCGATCGCAGTCGGTACGACCAGCGTAGCGCCTGGCATGATGACATCTGGATTGGCCAAATCATTGGCTGAAACCAACGCTGCAGTAGTTGTCCCTAATGAGGAGGCGATCCCTGCGATCGTGTCACCTGCTTGAACCTGGTAGCTAGTGAAAGATTGAACAGGCGTAGCGAGTGCGGTGACAACAGGCGCGGACTCAGTAACCGTTTCTTTCGCTGTTTCTCTGGCCGTCTCTCTGGCCGTCTCTCTGGCCATCAAAGAAGCATCAGCAATTTCGATTTCTATGCCTGCTGGTTCGGCGCTTGCTAGTTCGGCTGCTGGTTCTGTGCTTGCTGCCGCCTGCTCTGCTCTGCTGTCGGCTCGTACCTTATTGGCCTCGACGCTGGCTGAATCCTCAGACTCTGAAGGTAAGCTAGCCCCAGTGCTAGTTTCAGTACCGATCTCAGAGCTAGCTATCTCAAATGAAACCTGCACCTGATCGAGCTGAGGAACGTTTTGGATTTCTGTCTGGGAATTGTCTGCTACCTCTTCAGAGGCTATCTCTGCAGTGGGCTGACTCTGCTCAGAGATTTTGGCCTTTGCAACTGTTTCAGCTTCTTCTAAGACAAGATCGCTGGCTGTAGCAAGATTTGCAGATTCCGATTCTCCAGCAATCAGGTCTTGAATAATTTTTTGAGTGGGTGACTGAGTCGCTGTAGCGGTACTCGGTACTTTCAATACCTGGCCGACTCGAATAGATGTTTCGGCAGGTAGATCGTTGGCCGTCTTCAGGTCCTGCAAGCCTACGCGATGAAGCTGAGCAATTTGCCACAGGCTCTGGCCTGATTCGACGGTGTGATGAGCAATAATCTGCGCCTGTGAGGCGGCTGATGCTGATCTAGAAACTGGACGATCGCTTGAAAAAGCTTTGGCTGTAGCGGGAGCCTCCGTAACAGAGATAGCGGCTGACGCTTCAGATTGGGCGGTGAATACTCCAGATGCCCCTACTGATAGCGCTAAACCTAGCATGGCGGCTGATTTGATTGGACTGCCGCTAGCTGTGCTTTCGCACGTTTCTTGGATACATGAGTGACTTGAATCAGACATGGACTCCTGTGAAATTGCTTGTTTCAAGGATTGACCTCCTAATAATTTTCGGCGACTAAGCGCCTATTAACCAACTGCTTGCTAAACACGTTTGTAAAACTTTTAGCTGGGAGTGAACGATCTTCGACAACAGCAATGCTGCTCATAAATTAGCCTCACAACTTTCAGGCAGTTGACTTATCCGCCTGTCAGTCATGCGCTCGTGCAAGTCTACAAGTTATTTCTCTCGTACGACTTAGGCAAGTTTACACGACTTAACGATCATTTCTATCTTCACTCGTTGGACACATTCTTGATGCCCAAATTCACATTATTAATAAACTTCGTGTCTATATTTGGGAATATCTCGCGCTTCTTATCAGCCAAACTGGCTATTGAAAAAACCTTGTTTTGCTAGGATTCGAGCGTTTAATAAGTAAGCCAATCATTTTTTTGGCACACTCTTCACTTTTGAGATTTTACGGACCTCGGTAGGGCATACGACGCGGATCGATTTTTCGAGACAATAATGTCTGAATGTCGCGTGGAGAGTGTTCTCTACGGTATTCCTCTCAAAATATGTAAAAAACGGCTTTGTATTAGTTACAGATAATAACTTAGTGAGATTAATAAATAAATCTGATGCAAAATGCGCTGTTTTCCCCCTAGACACCGATCGTTTAATGACCACTATCGTGGGCTGAGTGGTTCGTGATTTCTGACGATACGTAGATAGATATTTCCATATCACGCTCTTTTCTTATCAAACTGTTTGAGAAAGGTAATCGGTCTGTCTAATGGCTTCGAAAAGGCCGACTGCGGCGCAGACAGAGAGATTAAGACTACGAACATGGCGGCGATCGCTCATCGGAATAGTGGTGACTACGTCGCAGCGCTCTAATACTTCAGCCGGCAGTCCCTTGCTTTCACAGCCAAATAGCAGCCAGTCGTCACTCTGGTGTGTGAGTTGAGTGTAGATGGCTGTTGCCCTAGCGCTGTAGCCAATTAGCTGGCCGCCTTCGGCCCTAGCGTGCTGCCAAAAATCTTCGATAGATTCGTGCAGGTGTAGATCGACATAGGGCCAATAGTCTAAGCCTGCTCTTTTGAGATAGCGATCGCTCAGCTCAAATCCTAGTGGCATTACCAGGTGTAGCGGCGTTTCGGTTGCCGCGCAGGTACGCGCAATGTTGCCAGTGTTAGGCGGAATCTCAGGATTGACAAGGACAATGCTGGGCATGACTTAGAGATATTCAGATCGTGGGTGTTTAGGCGTAGGCGATGGCCGGCGTGCAGATATCTCTGGCAAGCTGATTTTCCTGATGCTGCATTTGGGCGATCGCACCTTGCATTACCTCTGTTGGGCTGCTGGTTTGAGCCTTGTGTAACCACTGCTGAGCCTGATTGCCGTTTCTCAAAATTTGTTTGACTGGGTTGAGGAAGCAGGCAATACCAGAGCGCTTAGCGAATGGATAGACCTCTTCGTAGAGTTGCGATATCCATTCGTGGGCCGTCACCGTTTTGCCCGTCTGCCAGTGACGAAGCTGAGCATTTAGACTTTGCTTGGCCACGGCTTTTTCATTGTCTAACGTAATGGCTACGAGATCTTCAGCTCGGCTTTGGCTAGAAAAAGCGCTGCTGTGCAGCGGGTCTAGCGAGGGTGTTTTTAGCATCTGGTCTAATCGCGCTTCTAGTAAGGCCGTGATGGCCAGTAAGTGCAGCGGGTCAGTGACCAAATCGCAAATGCGTAGCTCTAGGCGGTTGAGATTGTAGGGTCTGCGATCGCCATTGGGCCGCACAGAGCTCCACAGGTGGCGCACACTCTGCATAGTGCCTTTGTCCATCTGCTCTTCTACCCAGCGGATATGGTGAAGATGGCTTTCAAACAGAGGGACATCGGCTGGCGTTTGTGGAAATAGCTGCCAGCGGGTGGAATGAAAGCCGGTGATATCGCCATCGAAAAAAGGCGAAGACGCGCTCAGTGCTAGGTAAAGCGGTGCTTCTAGGCGAATAAGCCGACAGGCGCGGATCAGCTCTTCTAGGTTGCTTATCCCAATATTGATATGGATGCTAGCGGTGACAACATCGGTGCCGTAAGTCTCTTCTATATAGGTGTGATAGGGATTTTTAGGATCGGATCGGTAGAAAGTTGCTGCTCCGCCTAATGGCAGGGTGCTACCAGGAATGATGGTGTAATTGCCTAGCGTCTTGAGATAGTCACGGAGTCTGACCCGAGGCTTGATCAGTTCGCACAGAAGATGTTCGTAACGGCAAAAAGGCGCTGTAGTGTATTCGACGTTGCGAGCATCTGGTTCACGCACGAAGCCATCTAAGGCTGCGACGATTTTGTCCGAAAAGCCGACGACCTCTCCGGCAGGCGTTCCGGTATACATCTCGACTTCAAAACCTTTGGATAGCAGCACAATGGTGTCCTAGATAAAATCGGCACTTTTGAGGTGACTTGGGCGATAGATTTGGTGATGACAGTGGGCGATGGAATGGGCTAAACCTGCACAAGAAGCGAACTGCAAATTTAGAAAATTCTCTCCTTATATATAGGGGTAATTAGGGGTAATTTTAAACTGTGTAAAAAATGACGTTTAGAGCGCTGAATTGCAGAACTGGCACAGCTGAATTGCTAGTTGCGTATCTTTGTTTCTACAGCAGTCTTTTCTACAGCAGTATAGAGCGTCGAGAATACTGCTTTGCTCTGCCTACAGTTCAAGCTCGGCTTTTCATATTGTAGGTTTATGGCAGCAGCTCTCTTGTTCAAAATGTTCAGATGCCGAGAACATCCAGATACCAAAAAGCATCCAGGACGATAGCCACCGTTCTGGATGCTCTAGGATTTTGCCTTTTTAGGATTGGGTTCCTTTGGGCTTTGGTCGTCTTGGGCTTAGATCTTCATAGGTTCCGGTGTTTTAGGAACCTATTCTTCTTAAACCTTGCTTTGACCCTACTTCAGAGTGCGGATGAAAGGACTTGAACCTTCACGTCACGAGGACACTAGAACCTAAATCTAGCGCGTCTACCAATTCCGCCACATCCGCGCCGGGTCATAATAATAACAATAAACGAGACCGCTCTACAACGAGAATCACCTGAGAGCGCTTATGATGAGAGGAATAAAGCCAAAGAAATGTCCAGTGGCAACGGACAAGCGACATTTTTTTATGTCAGATCTTGGTACTGGATGAGGAGAAACGCTTCGGATGGGTAAGGTAGTTGGCATTGACCTTGGCACAACAAATTCTGTAGTGGCGGTGATGGAAGGCGGCAAACCCGTTGTGATTGCCAATGTAGAAGGCATGAGGACAACGCCCTCTGTGGTGGCCTTTAGTAAAGAAGGCGAGAAGCTGATTGGGCAGATGGCTCGCAGACAGGCTGTGCTGAATCCTCAGAATACGTTTTATGCAGTGAAGCGGTTTGTCGGTCGCAAGTATGACGAGCTGTCTGCGGATACTAAGCGGGTGCCTTATACCGTACGGCGTAGTGAATCTGGCAATGTGAAACTGCGCTGCGATCGCCTCGATAGAGAGTTTGCCCCTGAAGAAATCTCGGCGATGATTTTGCGGAAGCTGGCAGAAGAGGCTTCTGGGTATCTAGGTCAGTCGGTCACAGGCGCGGTCATCACCGTGCCTGCCTATTTCAACGATGCCCAAAGGCAAGCGACGCGAGATGCTGGGCGAATTGCTGGCTTAGAAGTCAAAAGGATTATCAACGAACCGACCGCAGCGTCTTTGGCCTATGGGTTGGATCAGCAGTACAACCAGACGATACTGGTATTTGATCTAGGCGGCGGTACGTTCGATGTATCGGTGCTAGACGTAGGTGATGGCGTATTTGAGGTGCGCTCGACCAGCGGTGATACGCAGCTAGGCGGATTAAATTTTGACAAGGTGATTGTTGACTGGCTAGCTGAAGATTTCTTGGAGAAAGAAGGGGTCGATCTGCGGCGCGATCGCCAGTCCCTTCAAAGGCTAAACGAAGCGGCTGAAAAGGCCAAGATAGAGCTGTCTGGTGTGCCAGTGACGGCTATCAATTTGCCATTTATTACAGCTACCAAAGACGGACCGAAGCATATTGAAACCAAGCTGGAGCGATCGCACTTTGAATCTTTGTGTAGCGATTTGATCAGTCGCATGCGTGGCCCTTTGAAGCAGGCGCTAGCCGATGCCAACGTGACGCCGACTCAAGTCGATGAAGTCGTGCTAGTCGGTGGGGCTAGTCGGATGCCGATGGTTCAAGATCTGGTTCGCTCAGTGATGAACCGAGAGCCGAACCGCAATGTCAACCCGGATGAAGTCGTGGCCGTCGGTGCGGCGATTCAAGCGGGTATCTTGACCCAAGAAGTCAAGGACATTCTGCTGCTAGACGTTACGCCGTTGTCTTTGGGGCTAGAGACGATTGGCGGTGTGATGAAGAAGCTAATCCCTCGCAATACGACCATTCCGGTTCGCCGTTCTGATACGTTTTCTACGTCAGAAAATAACCAGACCGTTGTAGAAGTCCATATCTTGCAAGGTGAGCGCGAGATGGTGGATGACAACAAATCCCTAGGGCGCTTCAAGCTGATGGGGATTCCGCCTGCGCCTAGAGGTATCCCGCAGGTGCAGGTGTCTTTCGACATCGATGCGAATGGCATTTTGCAAGTGTCAGCGCTCGATAAGACCACAGGCAGACAGCAGAGCATCACGGTGCAAGAAGCCTCGAATTTGTCTGAGGCCGAAATTCAAGACATGATCCGAGCGGCTGAGGAAAATGCCGCTACCGATCGGCTACAGCGCGATCGCATCGAAAAGCGCAACCGGGCCGAAGCGCTAACGTTTAAAGCCGAAAGGGTATTGCGAGAGGTGGCGATTGACTTTGGTATGCAGTTCGGACGCGATCGCCGCCGCCGCATAGAAAATCTAGTACAGCAACTGCGAGCTGCCTTAGAACAGTCTGACGATCGCGGTATCGACATGTTCCAAGCCGATCTGCAAAACGAAGTCTATGAACTCAACCGAGAAGCCTACCTCTATGACCTAGACGAAGATGGCGAGGGGATTCTAGGTGCGATCGGCAATACCCTCAAACAGGCGTTTTCTGGTGAAGATGACGACTACTATCGCACGGGTGACTATGGCTACGGTGCTAGTAGCGGTTATGATACGGGCTATTCGGCTGGTGGCTATGCTGCGAATAATCCTTACGGCCAGCAAGCCCAGTGGGACGCGCCTAGCTGGAATCAAGGTAGCGGTAGGGGAAATAGCTGGGATGACTGGGACGATGACTGGGAAAGTACTCGTCGCCCTCAAACTCCGCCCGCTGCGGGATATAGCGCTCCTAGAAACGACTATCAACCGGATAGCTACAGGCCGACAGATAGCTATAGGTCAGATAGCTATAGATCAGACAGCAGATCAGATAGCTATGGGCAAGCGCCACCCTATACCCAAGATCCATATGCCCAGAACGCCCAGAACGCCCAAGGCGATCGACGCTTAGCCCCTAGCGATCCGAGCAACGGATACACTCAGGGCAACGGCTACAGCCAAGATAGTTACAGCCAAGATAGCTACAGCCGAGAAAACGGTTACGCTCAACCGAGCACTAGCAATCAGGACAGTTATGGCCAAAGTCGTTCTAGTCAGTATGCTCAAGATAATTACTCGCAAGAACGCTACAGTCAGCCAGCCGCTAGCCAGGACGCCTATGATCAAAGGGGCAGTTGGCAAGACGGTAGTCGGCAAGGCGATCGCCCGCCAAGCGACTACCAACAAAGTGATTACCAACAAAGCGACTATCAGCAAGGTGACTACCCACAAGATAACTACCGCCAAGACGCGGGCAGTTCGGGTACTTCCGACCGCAGCTACGGCCAAGGCAGTTACGGCCAGAGCAACTATGGTCAAGACAGCTACAACCAAGACAGCTACAGCCCGCGCCGTCAGCAATCAGACTATACCTCGCAGGATTATGCTAAAGGGGGGCAGCGATCGCCGCAAGAAAGTCGTCGGCCAGAACGTGAGACTGAAGACGACTGGTTTTAGACCTCTACTAGTTTGTGCCAGACAGCCTGCATCAGCTAATTTCTCTTACTTAGGTTGCGCCAGTTAAGTTAAGCCTTCTTTCATGCAGAATTTTCGGGACTACTATCAAATCCTGGGAGTCTCTCCAGACTCTAGCGCCGAGGAAATAAAGCGCGCTTATAGAGCATTAGCTCGTCAGTATCATCCCGATGTCAATCCTGGTGACAAAGCCGCTGAGGAAAAGTTCAAGCTACTCGGCGAAGCTTACGAGGTGCTTTATGACGCAGACAAACGACAGCAGTATGAACAGTACAGTCAGTATTGGAATAAAGGAGATAGAAAGGGGTGGGGGAGAAAGAGTAAACGCTCTAGTAAAGAGGCTGACTACAGCGCCTTTGAGGACTTTGATAATTTTGTTGAACAGCTATTAAAGCAGCAGCAGGCGAGCGATCAGGTGGTTTCGCGTTCAGTTTCGCGCTGGCCTGCGGCTCAGCCAGCTTCCAAGGCGGCCAGTGAGGAAAACGTTGCCTCACAGACGACTTCTCGCAGTGCAGATACGGCCCGTTCTTCACAGCGGCAGCCCGCTCGCCCACCTGATAATTCGTCAGAACCGAAGCGGCGATCGCGCCCTACCTATCGCAGGCAGGCAGCGTCTTCTTCTAGGCGAGATGCAGAGGCGGACCTGACCGTGCCGATAGAGAAGGCATATGCTGGTGGACGCGAGCGAGTGCGATTAGAAGACGGGCGATCGCTCGAAGTCGACATGCCACCAGGAATGGTCACTGGGCAGCGTCTCCGGCTCAAAGGCCAGGGAATCGAGGGCGGCAATCTGTATCTGCGGATTGAAGTAGAGCCGCACAGCTATTTCACTTTGCAAGACGGCGATGTCTACTGTCGCTTGCCACTAACGCCTAGTGAAGCGGTGCTAGGCGGAACGATCGCGATGCCGACTTTAGGGGGACCTGTCAACATGATGATTCCACCCGGTGTGCAGCCAAGGCAGCGACTGCGGCTGACGGGCAAAGGCTATCCCATTGGCCAAGGTCTCTATGGCGATCAAATTGTAGAGATTGAGGTGGTGATGCCAACGGTGTTAGATGACGAAGAAAAAGCACTCTATCAAGAATTACGCAACATTGAGCGATTCAATCCACGGGCAGATTTACCCTTTTAGAAGATCTGCTTTTTGAAGCTCGTCTGCCTCCCGAAGATACTCGATTTGAAGATATCCAACTAAAACATCCCTCATGCAAACGATCACCCTTAATCTGCCTCAGTCACTTCGCGCTCAGCTCCAGATCTTCCAGAGCGATCGGGGCATTGAGCAGCCTGAATCTGCCATTGTCAAAGCCTTGGAAAACTACTTTCAAACCTGGACGCCCACCCAAAAGAAAGACCCACTACCTACAATGTACGATGCAGAAGATGGGCCTTGTGAAGTGATCAATTCGTTTCGCGAGTAAAGCTAAAAGTCACATATTCAGCTCTGTATGCCTACAAATCAATGAGCTACAGGAATGGGCTACAGGCAACTACGCGCCAAAGTAAGCAGGTTCCTTGCCGGGAATCCACTTGATGTTGCAGCCAATGCTGGGCTTTTGCGTTTCTGGTATAGATTCGCCCGAAACCACCTTATCTAGGGCTGCTCGAAGATCCTTACCATTGACAGGTAGGTCATTACCTGGACGGCTATCGTCTAGCTGACCACGATAGGCCAGTTTGAACTCACTGTCGAATAAAAAGAAGTCGGGTGTGCAGGCAGCAGTGTAGCTTTTGGCGACTGCTTGGGTGGCATCGTAAGCATATGGGAAGTTGAAGTTGGCTCGCTTTACTTGCTCGCGCATGTTCTCAGGACTGTCCTGAGGATGGCTTTCAATGCTATTAGAGCTGATAGCGAGAATACCAATACCTCGATCTGCGTAGTCTTGCCCAATTTGGCCAAGCTGATCTTCTACGTGCTTCACAAAAGGGCAGTGTTGGCAGATAAACATCAGCAGCAGCCCCTTTTTGCCCTTGAAAGTATCTAGGGAAATCGCTTTGCCAGAGATGACATCTTCTAGCGCAAAGCTGGGGGCAGGTGTGCCTAAAGGCAGCATGGTGGATTCGGTTCTGACCATGGATTTAGCCTCCTGCGCTCATGCCTGCCATCACCAAGACGGAGAGCAGTAGACCGGGACTGAGTAGAAGGATAAGTAGAAAGAAGTCGTTGAGTTCCATAAGCTCTTTAGTTATGTAGATTGGTTGCGTGGGTTAGATCGAAATGTTTATATGATGACGAATTTGAGCTTAGATTATGGCGGTTTTATCAGTACAAAGCTAATAACTTTCTGAAAATTAATGTGCTGGGTTTTGAGTTTATGGCTTATCCTGTTCCTGTAAATTTGTATGAATGGGCGCAAATTTCATGGGCAAAACATCAATATGTGGTAAGTGGTTGAGCCTAACTTTGAAAGGAGTGGGCGCGATCGCATTCTCAACAGCAGGCGCATTCTTCGCAATAGGCATCCTACCCGGACAAGCCGCCGAGCCACAGCAGCGCTCTGTACCGGAGCCAACAGAACTAACGCCATCGGATCGGTTCGGCCTCAAGCAGGCAGTACCTGAAGAGAACACTGCCGAAGACCTCAAACTCTCTCCTGAATCACTTTTGCCAGACGGTGACCTGTCCGAGCTGCCTATCCTAGAGCCGTCCGTTCCGCTTGACCAGCCTGTGAGCGTTCCGCCTATCGAACCACTTGAGGCACCGGTTTCTCCGACGGCTGAGCCGACTGAAGCAGTCGTGACTCAAAGTCAAAGTGAGCCTGAAATTCCTCTAGAACCTCCCTTTATCGGCGATCTGGCTCAGCCGTCGACCTCGGAAACAGCAGCCGAGCCAGTTCCAGCAACCGAGCCTGCCCCAACAGCAACCGAGCCCGCTTCAGCGCCGAGCCCAGCAGCAACCGAGTCAGTTCCAGCACCAGCAACCGAGCCAGTTCCATCAGCCGAGACGCTGGCTGATGGTAGCCCGCCCTTTATTTCACCAGCAGCTACAGAGTCGGCAGTTACAGAGCCAGCAGCTACAGAGCCAGTAGCAACTGAGCCAATGCCAGCCACAGTTCAAACTGTCCGTCCTGCCAATGCCAGTCGCTGGCCCGAGCCTATTCCTTTTGGGCAACCGCTGCCAGATAGCTAACGAAAGTAGCAATAGGCGCACACGTCGCGGCACAATAGAAGCGGGCAAACTAGAGCTTTGGCTACTTAGCTTTAGCTCACAAGCCCTGCGCCTTGACCTCATCTTGACGGGGCAAGGTGCTTGGTAAGTGGATGAACGCATTCAACGCCAGCTATATCTATTAATCTTTGGCTGTAACAGGCCAAACTCTCTTCTGTGAAAACTGCCTTTAAACTACCGATAGCGCTTCCTAAATCTGTAACCAAACCCGTTTGGAAGACACTGTTTGCTGATTCCCTGACCGTGTTTTGGGGAGACTGGCTAGATCTAAGAGTAAGGATTCCACAGGTTGCTGCTTCTGGGCTGGTGTCGCCGCTGATTTATATTTTAGCGTTTGGTCTAGGGCTGGGCAGCTCTCTAGATAGGGTCAGTACACCAACGGCTGGAGATAGCTATCTAGAGTTTATTTTGCCGGGGATGGTAGCGCTTTCCTCGATGGTGATCAGCTTCGGTGGAACGACATTTTCGATCTGCGGGGAGCGCCTGTTTTCTAATACGTTTGAAGAGATGCTGCTGTACCCGATTCATCCGCTATCGCTGCACCTTGGCAAGATGATGGCAGGCATCGTACGGGGTTTGATGACGGCTTCGGCTGTGATTTTGGTGGCCGTGCTCTTCACGGGCAGGGTGTGGAGCTTTCTAAATCCGCTGTTTTTCTTGCTGGTTATTTTGAACTGTGCGGTGTTTGCTGGCTTAGGGGTGATCGTGGGCCTAAACGTAAAGTCGTTAGAAAGCGTTGGCCTGTTCAATAATTTCTTGATCGTGCCGATGTCGTTTCTGGGTGGTACGTTTTTCGATCCGACGACGCTGCCCGTAGCGCTCAAGCCGATTGTGTACGCGCTGCCGCTGACGTACACAACGATCGGGCTACGATCTATTGCATACAAGCCGCTGACTGAGTTTCCTTGGTATAGTTTGCCAATTCTGTTAGGGTTTGCGGTTCTACTCTCATTCTTTGGTGCGCGCCAATTTGCTAACCAACAAGACTAGATGCTACTAAGTAGAATTGAACATAGACGGGTAATAAAACTCTTTTTCTGTAACCGCTGCAACTATCAATGTTGAAACTTTGATTGCCCGCCCGCCGATTTTTCGTGATGGCAGACCACATATTTGTCGTAGGAATATGATGGTACGCACGATTGCCTTTCGATACAAACAGGGCTGCGATCGCGTCTTCAATCCTCTTGCTCGTAGGCTAAATCTGTCTTCGCCGCCATAATAAAGTCGTTTTGATGCAGCCCGTTAATCACATGGGTCCACCAAAATACGCTTACCTTTCCCCATTCTGTGATCAGCTTAGGGTGATGCCCTGCTTGCTCGGCGGCTTCGCCAACTTTTTGAGTGAAAGCCAGCGCAGCTTTAAAGTTAGAGAATTTGTAGGATCGAGTCAGCTTCGGTGTGCCGCCTCGGTCGACGATCCGCCAGTTGTCTACTAAGATCCTCATCTTTTCCATCTCCTCTGGCGAGAGCGGCGGCTCGCTGCCTCTGCAAGGAACGCAGGTCTGGCTACTGAGTGCTGTCATCGCAATTGCTGTGTAGTAAGTAGTGGCTTTTTTAACTAGTGGCCTTTTTCTGGCCTACTTTTCGACTCTATAGCCAAACTCTGACAGGCGAGTGCGCGACTGCCGCCAGCGTTCTTGCACCCGCACGAATATTTCTAGATAGACTTTCCCGGCAACTAGCTTTTGCATCTGCTCACGAGCGGCGGTGCTGATCGCTTTCATCATCAGGCCGCCTTTGCCAATCAAGATGCCTTTTTGCGATTTGCGCTCGACGTTCACTGTGGCCAAAATACGGGTAATATTTTCGTCTTCTTCTACTTTTTCGATGGCGATCGCCACGCTGTGCGGTACTTCTTCTCGGGTGTGCAGTAATATCTGCTCTCGAATCAGCTCGCCCATAATAAACCGCTCAGGCTGATCGGTCACCAGATCTGGCGGATAGTAATACGGTCCTGACTCCAGCTTCGTAATCAGCTCCGACTGCAGGTTTTCTACGCCTTCACCCGTCAGGGCAGAAAACTTCACGACTGACCAGCCGTGCTCAGCCGCCAGCGCTTCGTAGCTATGTTTAATCTCAGCCGCTTTTCGACCACTTTCAAGTAGCTGATCAACTTTATTGATGCCGAGGACGACCGGGCATTTGGTTTGGGCTACCAGATTAGAAACAAAGAGATCGCCTTTACCTGCTGCCGATGTCGCCTCGACGACAAAAAGGACAACGTCTACCGAATTAATCGCCACCCGCGCATTTTGCACCAGCACTTTGCCTAATTCGTGGTGGGGTTTATGAATACCGGGTGTGTCTACAAAAATGATTTGAGCTTGGGGCGTGGTCAAAATCCCCTGAAGTCGGTTGCGGGTCGTTTGGGCCACAGGAGAGGTGATGGCAATTTTTTGACCGACCAGATAGTTCATCAGGGTCGATTTGCCGACGTTGGGGCGACCCACAATGCTGACGAAACCCGAGCGAAAGTCAGGCGCGGCAGTGGGAATTAAGCCGCCGCTGATGTTGGGTTTGCTTTTGACCGGAACTTTTTCGTCGGCAGGGTTGGTCAGCGGTGCAATTTCATATCTTGCTTCTGAGCTCGCTGCGGTAGTGTCAACAATTTTGCCGTCTTTTAGAATGAGTCCTTTTTTAAGGGTTTTATTGGTATCTGGCTTGTCTGTGTCTGTAGACACCGCTCGCTGGCCAATTTTTAGCTTTGGTGCAGGCGCTGCTTTTCTGGGTTTATCGAATTTGCGATCACCCGGCTTTCCTCCATCACTTTTATAGCGACTCTTCTTAAACTTTTTTTTCCCAGGCGCTCCTTTGGAGGGGCCTTTGGAGATTTTATCCCAGGGATTGTTCTGATCGCTCATTCGCTAATTCCCGGTAATGTGAATGACGATTTCTCTGGTGTGCGAATAGTCGCGATGCTCCCAGACGTAAAGGCCCTGCCACGTGCCTAGAGCCAGTCGCCCGTTCATAATCGGAATTTGCTCAGAGGTATGAGTTAGCGCTGTGCGGATATGGGCGGGCATATCGTCTGGGCCTTCATCGCTATGACGGTAGTAGTTGCCCTCAGGTACCAGCTTCGACAAAAAAGTCTCCATATCCAACAAAACGTCTGGATCGGCGTTTTCTTGGATGACTAAGCTAGCGGACGTGTGACGCAAAAATATAGAGCATAGTCCGGTTTCCACCCCGGACGCGGCAACGACTTCTTGGACTTTGCGGGTAAAGCGACCGAGCGATTTGGGCTGGGTTTTCAGACGAATGACTTGCTGGTAGTGAGTAGTTTCTAAGGTGGTCACCATAAGACTTTAAAGGGGCCTTTGGAGGCTAAGCGATGTTTCGTCAGTTTATCGCAATGATTCGTTAGTTGAGCTTTGTTAGTTAGACTTCTAGCTAAGTTCGCTGAAGTGTTCGATGACGGCAGCGGCGATCGCATCCTTTCCCCCTTTGTCCAATCTTGCTTGCTTTCGAGGCGGCAATAGATCGCCAGTGATACAGGCCCAGTCGCCTGCAAAAAAGCTTTCTGCGCTCACGATCTGGTGGTGGGCGTGATCCTGGATGCCTTCTAGCAGGTAGTGGGCTTCGGCAAAGTCGTCGCGGGTGATGGTAATAACGCCTTTGTCTAACAGGCAGGCTTCGGAGAAGGTGCTATAGCCAGGTTTGGAGAAAACGCGATCACATACCACCATCCAGTCTACGGGCCGCATCGCGCGATCGTTTACCCGGTAGAGATTGGGCAGCGTTGGCCCGCTCTGATCGAACGTAACAAACTGCCAGTCTGGAAAATCGGCGAGGGCTTCGTAGGGCGTTTTGGCCACGCCCATACCACCGAAAGTCAGCAGCACCGTCCGCTCGGTGGGAATATCACGCTGCATCAGTTGCCGTAAATGCTCGGTGCTGTAGGCTGGCTCGCCCCCGGTGAGGCCAACGTCTGTTTGGTTTGGCAGGGCGGACATGGGTTCGTGAAACGGTAGGCGGAAGGTGCGAGTTGCCTGTGAGAAGCAGTGGGCAATGTAGGCTGCGATCGCCTCAAACCCTGCATACTCATCAATCCAATCTCGGTAGATAAAATCCCAGCCAAAATTACTAATCATCCAGCAGGGGATATCTGCCGCCGCCGCTATCTTTGCCATCAGTGGTGGAATATCTGCTAGCACCAAATCTACCTTTTGCGCTTTCAAAAAGGCCACCTCGTCAGCAATCAGCCGATCTTCTGCCGCTTGAATTGCCTGCACCGCTGCTAGGGTCGCAGCCTTATCCATATTTAGGCTGTCGCTTTGTAGTACACCAACATCAAACGCTACCTTTCTGTGCTCGTACGGTTCCTTCAGATAAGTATCCAGCAACCACTTCGGTGCTTTCGTGGCCATAATCAGGCGCAGTGGAATCCCCACAGACCGACAGCATTGGCTAATTTTGGCTGCCAGCGCTGCTGAGCGCGTGGCATGACCAAACCCGTGATTAGTAATCGCAAAATAAAGCGTAGGCATTAGCAGTTCAACGGTTAAGGGGCATCAGCAAAACCTTAAAAAAGGGCTTACCAATTTTGCTTGGCAAGCCCTCCTCTATCTATTTAACGCTAGCAGGACACTTGCTAGATTAACCGAGTTCTACAGCTGTGGAACAAACCGCTCCTTGTCAGGCACTGTTGTGTACTCACTCACAATTTGACGGAACTCATCGCCATCGATGGACTCCTTCTCGATCAGCAGATCAACTACCCGGTCAATCACGTCACGGTTCTCGCGAACAATATTCACCGTATCTTCGTAGCACTTTTGAACAATCTCGCGCACCGCAGCGTCGATCTTCGCCGCAATCTCTTCAGAGTATTCAGATCGGCCACCCCAGCTACCGCCTAGGAAGACTTCGCCTTGCTCACTCTCTAGAGCCAGCTGGCCGAGATCTTCTGACATGCCGAACTTGGTCACCATCTGGCGGGCCATGTTCGTCACCTGTTGCAGGTCATTGCCTGCGCCTGTGGTGATTTCAGCGTCGCCAAAGATGACTTCTTCAGCCGCGCGTCCACCCAATGCGCCACAGATTCGAGCCTTGAGCTGACCCCGAGAAATTAACATTTGGTCTTCGCTAGGCGTGAACCAAGTCAGACCTTGCGCCTGACCACGAGGAATCAAAGTCACTTTCTGAACCGGATCGTGATCCTTCACCAGCGTACCGATGATGGCATGACCCACTTCGTGATAGGCAATCAATCGCTTGCTCTTACCGTCAGTCAGCGGTGTTCCTTCCATCCCCGCAATCACGCGGTCAATGGCGTCATCGATTTCTAGCATCGTGACTGCTTCTTTGCGGCGACGAGCGGTGAGAATAGCGGCTTCGTTCAGCAAGTTAGCTAGATCTGCGCCTGTAAATCCGGGTGTGCGGCGGGCGATCGCATCCAAAGAAAGGTCATCAGACACCTTCTTATCACGCGCATGCACTTCCAACACTTCGCGGCGACCCTTGATATCTGGCGGATCGACCGATACCTGACGGTCAAAGCGACCAGGGCGCAACAGGGCGGAGTCGAGCACGTCAGCGCGGTTCGTGGCGGCAATCACAATGATGCCAGTATTACCTTCAAAGCCGTCCATTTCAGTCAGCAGCTGATTGAGCGTTTGCTCTCGCTCATCATTACCGCCACCGATGCCAGCGCCACGAGAGCGACCGACGGCGTCAATCTCGTCAATAAAGATAATGCAAGGGGCGTTTTCTTTGGCTTTCTTGAACAGGTCGCGAACGCGAGAAGCACCCACACCGACGAACATTTCGACAAATTCAGAGCCTGAGATCGAGAAGAAGGGAGTCCCGGCTTCACCTGCGATCGCCTTGGCCAGCAACGTCTTACCTGTTCCAGGCGGGCCTACTAGCAGCACCCCCTTAGGAATCCGGGCTCCAATCGCGGTAAAGCGCTCAGGCTTTTTCAGGAAAGTCACCACTTCTTGCAGCTCTTCTTTGGCTTCCTCGATACCCGCCACATCATCAAACATGACGCCAGTATTGGCTTCCATCATGAAGCGCGCTTTGGACTTGCCAAAGTTCATCGCCTGACCCGGACCCCCCGCGCCGCCGTTGGAACGACGAAATAGGAAGAACAATCCACCAATCAGCAGGATGGGGAAAAGCAAATTGCCCAAAATTCCAATCAAAGCGCCATCGTTGCGAGGCTGATGAGAATCTAGGCTGATATCAGACGCCCGCAGACGCTCGACCAGCTCAGGGGCATTGCCTGGCAAATCTACTCGCCAGCGCTGAACCCGATTGTCGATTTGAGGATCGACGGCCTCAATAATAGCGGTCTGGCCGCCTTCATAAAAATCGACGGAAGTCACTCGACCTGCGTCTAGGTAATCCAAAAAGCGTCCATAGGTCATGCTAGTGCTAGCAGTGTTTCGACCTGAATCGACGGGATCTGCGCTACTGAAAGAGCCCTGCCATAGGAAAAATCCAACGACTAGAAGGGGCATGGTCCACAGTAGGGCAGTTCTCCAAGAAAATTTCATAACTCGGTGGCCTCTGTTAAATAGATAGCTCGCAAGATAGCTGGCAAAAATGATTTGTAAAAATCAATCCGCTTCTTATCAGATTGCTAAGCGATTACAAGTTTTATGAGACTTGTGTTTACTAAATTTAACGTAAATCTTCAGGTTCAAGCAATCAATATTCCGAAAATCCGCAGAATGCGAACCTTAGAAGTCTCTACTAGAAGCCGTTCACAAAGCGTAATATTACGGCTTTGCAACGGCTACAGCCGCTTCCAACCTCTGCAAATCGTATTTTTGCTGATGCAAGATTGTCCAAGACTCCACCAGGTCAGGGCCTTGCATATCGCCCATTAACGCCGCTCGCAGCGATTTCATCACCAGTCCTTTTTTGACACCCAACGCCTTTGTTGCCTGGTTGATCACCCCTTTCGCATCCGCAGGTTCATTGATGGGTGTTTCTTTTAGCGCCTCAACGACCGCCTGCATGATTTCAGCCACGCCTTCTGTCTGTAGCTGTGCGATCGCCTTCTCACTAAAATCCATCGTCGGCGTGGCAAAAAAACGACCTAGCTCCACACAGTCTTTTAGCCGAGTCAAACTAGGGCCGATCATCCGTGCTAGCAATGGCAGCCAGTCTGCATCCGCCTCGAAGCCATAGCCCGCTTCTCGCCAATAGGGCATTAGCATCGGCAATAGCGCTTCGGGTGGCTTTTCGTGCAGATACTGACTATTGATCCAATCGAGTTTGTCCCAGTCAAATTTTGCGCCTGCCTTATTCACCCGCTCAAAGCTGAACAGCTTGGCTGCTTCTTCTAAGGTAAATAGCTCCTGCGCGTCTGGTGCAGACCAGCCTAGCAGTGTCATGTAGTTTGCTAGCGCCTCAGCGGTAAAGCCCATCTGGCGAAAATCATCTACTGAGGTGACGCCATCGCGTTTGGAAAGCTTCGCACCCTTCTCATTCAAAATCAGCGGCGTATGGGCAAACTCAGGCACTTCAAAGCCTAGCGCCTCGTATAGCAAAATCTGCTTCGGCGTGTTTCCTACATGATCTTCTCCGCGAATCACATGGGTAATCGCCATGTCCGCATCGTCTACGACCACCACAAAGTTATACAGCGGCTGCCCTACATCTGATCCTGAAGACGCCCTGGCGATCACCATATCACCCCCTAAGTCGCGGCCTTTCCAACTCACGGTTCCTCGAACCAGATCGTTCCACTTGATCTCTCGCCCATCATCAATCTTGAAGCGAATCACCGCCGGGCGACCTGCCGCTTCAAATTCGGCAATCTGCTCAGGCGTTAGGTTTCTGTGCTGATTGTTGTACCGTGGCGCTTCTTTTCTGGCCTGCTGCGCCTCACGCATGGCGTTCAATTCTTCGGGCGTTTCATAAGCCCGGTAAGCAAGTCCTTTGTCTAAAAGTTCTTGCACCTTTTTCCGGTACATCTCTAGTCGCTGCGACTGATAAAACGGGCCCTCATCCCAGTCCATTCCTAGCCATTTCAATCCTTCAAGAATATTGTCGGTGTATTCTGTCTTCGAACGTTCTAGATCGGTATCTTCGATTCTCAACAAAAACTGACCGCCTTGGTTGCGGGCAAACAGCCAGTTGAAGACAGCAGTGCGAGCGGTACCTATATGAAGATTACCAGTGGGGCTAGGAGCGATGCGAACGCGAACTGACATATGAATTAGTGAGTGTTGATAAGTTGAGGCGGCTCGGTGAACGGAGAAGCTATTGCTAAATCAGCACTTCCAAGTCAGCACTTATTGTAGCGAGCTGCGGAGCTCGATTAGCTACTGGTCCACCCATCTGTCGGTTAGCTATCGGCTCGACCAACGTTGATAGTAATATTGGCAGTCAATATCGGCAGTTCGCATAGGTGTAACGCATTCTTTGCCCCGAAGGCATACCAAATTTTTATGAATGTGTTAGCAATAAGGCAGTTACTGTTGCATTTTTTAACAGGATGCATTCTTTGACAGACCTTACAACAGACATAGCCATAGAAATATGCTCTGGGTATTTGAGCGCTATTATCAGCCGACCACCTTCTCTCGATGAGTTCTTTATTCGCGTCTCTTTTTCGATTCTTAAAACGCCTTTTCCGGTTAGATTCTGCTTCTACTCAGCGCAACAATAGCCAATCGGCAAATCAGCGATCTAGGCAGCAACGTCTCGCAAAAGCTCAGTCTGTAAAGGGATCTGAGCCTAAGCGATCGCAAGACGATACGATCGCACCTAATCTAGGCACGCAACATCTAGGCACGCAACGTCTAGGTACGCAGCCTGCCCTTCAACCTGAATCAAACGCCGCGCCTGCATCCCCTGTGTCTGTGGCTGTTTCATCGGATGTTGCCCCAGCGCTAAGGCGGCTGATCTACCGAGCTACCTGCGCTATGCCCAAGCCTCGAATGCACGCTGGGCAGTTTGCTTCCCTACTTAGAAGGCAGGATAGTTCGTTCACCTACAGGAAGTACAACTTCACGAAGCTGATCTATTTATTAGAGGCTGTGCCCGATCTAGTCGTTTTAGATCGCGTCGAAAAGCCTGAAGCGGCCCCTGCTTACTATGTCCGTCCGCTCATAGATATGAAGGCGATGATTTTAGAGGCGATCGCCCCCTATTCCGATTCAGACTGGGTACATATTGATAGCCTCAAGCAGTCAATTTTTGATAAAAATCCCGGCTTTTCTCTACAAACGTACGGTTTTGCAAACTTCAAAACCTTCCTAGAGAGCGGCTCAGCCCCAATCGAATTCAAGCTAGAAGATACAGACTATCTGCGTACAATCGCATCTCTAAACCACAACGGCTCAGCGCCCAGCGGCTTAGGATCTGTCAGTTCGCTAAAGCTGACCTCACCCCCTAAACGCAGACCTCCTCGTCCTGTTATTAGGCCGAAGCCTCAGCGTCAGAAGATCATTCACATCTCGCCCTTTGCCGGATTCTCACCCGATGTGCTGAACCAAAAAGTGAGTGAGTTAGCTGCGATCGCTTTGCCCGAGTCTTGGTACTTCGGCGCTAACCCACCAGACGACTTTGCCTATCCCATCCTCAAAAGCTATTTGCGCTATACCTTCATTCGCCTGCAGCACGAACGTAAAGTGGTCGATAGCCCTAACGGCGAGTTCAAATCCTTCAATACCGGCTTGCTCGATCGCCTGCTGCGCCCTATCTATGCGCTGCTAAGCCCCTATCCTACCAATGCCCAAGTCTGGGATCTTACATTCTGTATCCCCGGTGAAGCCGCTGCTGGCAAAAAGCTTGTTGCCCACTTCAACCATCTGCCTACCGCTGCCAACTACCTCAAAGATCCGTCCAAAGCCTTCTACGATCTTGCTGCTGGCCCGCCGAAAGTCGACTGGCCGCACATCATCAAAGACAACATGGAGCGCCTTCCCTGTGCGTTCATCGCCGAACACGCTCCCGCCAACTTCATTCCGCTCGATACGACAGCCCTAAACGGCACCCAGTTCCACGCCTACAAAAAAGCCTTCGCCGAGGCACTAGACGCCGATCCTATTGCCTATCGAAACTTGGTCAACCGCCTGTCCGAGGCGCTTAGCCGCACGTTGATCAAAACCCAGATCAACTATAAAACTGCTGTTCCCACTTACTATCCCACCCTCAACAGCATTGATTTACTGCTGCCTATCTGCCTAGTCGAAGAAGACATCGCTGACTGCGCCATCGTTGCTCGTCAGTCTGATTCTGGCACCTACATTGGTCATACTATTCTGACGATGCGTCAGGCATATAACAACGCTCGCCTCATTTGCAAGCTAGACGAGCACTGGCTGAGTCGGGCGATGACGCTCAGCCAAGAGAGCTTTGAAGAAGAGGATGATGACTCGGAAGAATTTGAGTCGGAATCAGAGAATTCTGCTGAAGATTCAAGCTTTGTGAACGTTGCGAGCGTTTAATGCGAGCATATTTCAGTGTAGTGATACAAGATTGGCAAAGCCTTCAAAAGGCTAAGTAGACCAAGGCTAAGATAGTGTAGGCGATTGGCTCACATCTAATAATTGGCTCTTTGACTATGGCAAATACACCTGTCACTGTAGATATTCAAATTCTGAAGTCCTTGATAAAGGAAAGCGTCCGAGAGGTGTTGAAAGAGGAATGGTTTGGGCTATGGCAGTCATTTATTCCTGAAGTAAGTGATGCTGAACAAGCCGAAATTGATCAAATGTCTGGTTGCCCCTCAGACTATGACGCCGATGATTTTATCGATATGACTGGCTGGCTAGCCGATGAAGGTTGAGTTCAGCAAAAGAGCATTGAAGTTTCTTCAGAAAATAGACGACAGCCAAACAAAACGTATCAAAGCAAAAATACGATTTCTAAAAGACTCGTTAGAAAAACAGAAAGCATTTCCCCTCAATCAGCTTGCATACGACTGAACCCACCCCGTCATCAAGCGACTTACTCAACAAAATTTGGTTCACTTGTGATAGCTGCCGTTATTCAAAATTGTCTTTGCCCGGTACAGCTGCTCTAGCAGCAACAGTCTGGCGATTTCGTGCGGGAAGGTCATGGCAGAGAGGCTGACCATTGGATACTTTTTCAGGCGATCGCACACCCCTTCTGGCCCGCCAATAAACAGCACCAAACTACCAAAGGCTTCCTGGCCTAGCCACTGAGCGAATGTTAAGGAATCGTACGCTTTGCCATACTCCGTCATCACAACTAGACGATCTTGAGCGCTGATCATGCTCAGCAGTTTATTGGCTTCTTTCTCTTTATTGCTATCTTTGATTTCTACAATTTCAACTTCAGGTAGACGCTTGGCGTATAGGGTAATTCCTTCTTTTAGCCAAGACTTTTTTACTTTGCCTACCGCAATAATTTTGACCTTCGGGAAACTTTGACCCATTACAGCTCGTGTCTCAGCTAGCAGTTGTCATGACGTTGGATTCATTTTGCGCTCCAGCAGAGAAAATACCTGCGAAGCTACAATAGTCAGCAGCAGATAAATTAAAGCAACCGTAATGTAAATTTCAAAGCCGCGAAAGTTTCTAGCTACGATCAGTCGTCCTTGATTTAGCAACTCCTCATAGCCGATGATCGTAACTAGGCTGGTGTCTTTGAGCAGAATGATGAACTCATTGCCCAAAGGTGGAATCATTCTTCGCAGCGCCTGCGGAAACACAACATAGCGCATCGTTTGCGTAGGGCTTAGACCTAGTGATTCGGAAGCTTCTTTCTGACCGGCTTCAATTGACTGAATACCTGCTCTTACAATTTCTGCCAGATAGGCAGATGCATTGAGGCTGAGTCCTAAAACAGCGGCAATACCCCTGTCCATACTGAAGCTAATGCCAAGGGACTGGACAAGTGCGGGAATACCAAAATAGATAATCAGCAGCTGAACGAGTAGCGGCGTACCTCTGAAAAAATCAATATAAATTCTAGAAAGCAGTCGCAGCATGCCTATTTTTGAGAGTCTGGCAATGCCTAAAGCAGTCCCTCCAATAGCGCCAAAGAAGGTTGCAGCGGCTGTGAGCTGGATGGTAACTAGTGCCCCATCTAGCAGAACAGGCAACGCCTCAAGAATCACGTCGAGTGATTTATCCAACGGTAGAACTCCAAAAAGGTCAGGCTAAAAAGATTTTGAGATACGTTACCAGCCATAGAACGTATCTGCTAGATTCTGCTAAACAAGGACTACTCAGCAGGCGGCTCTGCGTCGAACCACTTTCGATACAGCTCTGCGTAGGTCCCATCGGCTTTAATCTCTGCCAGCGCAGTATTAACGATCTCTACATTCTCCGATCCGTCTGGCATTGCGATACCGTAGGATTCTTCTGTGAGCAGCTCGCCAACTACGGTGATGCTAGGAATATTACCTGTTGCGATCGCATCCAAAGTCGCCGGTGCATCGTTAATCACTGCGTCTACATTTCCATTGGCAAGTTCCTGTAATGCCAACGGCGCGTTCTCAAACGTCGTGACCTCAGCGTTCGGCACACTGTTGGCAGTATCCGCGCCAGTTGTGCCAATCTGGACTGCGATCCTCTTACCTTCCAAATCATCGAGAGAATTGATGTCTGTGGTGCTTTCTTGGACTGCGATCGCCAATCCCGCATCGAAGTAAGGATCTGAAAAATCAACCGTTTCCTCACGCTCTTCAGTAATCGTCATACCGCTAATTGCCGCATCAATCGTGCCACCTTGCAACGCTGGAATTAGGCTATCAAAAGGCAAATTTTCAAACTCGATAGTTTTCCCCGACTTTTCACCAATCGCTTTAAACAAATCAATATCAAATCCATCAAGCTCCCCATCATCGCCGACAAACTCAAAAGGCGGAAATCCTGCTTCAGATCCAACCGTCCAAACGTCGCTGCTACCATCACCTACTGTTTCGGTATCTGTATTTTCGGTCGTCCCACCACCGCAGGCGGATAAAATCCCCGCAGCACAAAGCCCTAACGCTGTATTTCTTAAGAAAGCAGAGCGTGTAATTTTCATCGTCAATGAGTCCACTCAAAAAAATTGAATAACCTATTATCTCGTGCCTGTGCATTAGAACCGTTGCAAATGTTACCTAAGAAAACACGGCGTATTAGCATTTCTACCTGTAGGCTAATTTGTCGGCTCTAAATACATTAGCTTTACTACGTTAGCGTTCTAGCATCGTCACCCATATCCAAGCAGACACTGTCCTTAAGCATGTTGAGGATGAACATTGCAACCAGAATGCAGAATGTTAGGCTGTGTTCTATCGACTGATTGTCTTGTTGACGGAGTATTGTAATGTCAGAGCCGATTCCAGCCATCATCAGCAATAATCTCCAAAAAAGCTTTGGCGAGCTAGAGGTTCTACGCGGCATCGATTGTCAGATCAACAAGGGTGAAGTCGTCTCAATTATTGGATCGTCCGGCTGTGGCAAAAGTACGCTACTGCGCTGCTTCAATCGCTTGGAAACAATCACGGGTGGTCGTTTGATTGTCAACAGTATCGACTTATCCCCAGCAAACCTAAGCCGTCGCCGCTTGCTAGAACTTAGAGCCCAAGTTGGCATGGTCTTTCAACAGTTCAACCTGTTTCCTCACCTTTCCGTACTCGAAAATCTGTGCCTTGCTCCCCAAAAAGTGCAGGATCTCTCAAAAAGTGAGAGTCGAGAAACTGCTCGCTTTTATCTGGATAAAGTCGGCCTTAGCGAGAAAGTAGATGCCTATCCCGATCAGCTTTCTGGTGGACAGAAACAACGAGTTGCGATCGCCCGTGCTCTTTGTATGAAGCCCGAGATCCTTCTATTTGACGAACCGACTAGCGCATTAGATCCTGAGCTAGTCGGCGAAGTCCTGTTGGTGATGCAGCAGCTTGCCAAAGAAGGCATGACTATGATTGTTGTTACTCACGAGATGCAGTTCGCTAGAGAAGTTGCCAATCGAGTTATCTTCCTCAATAAAGGCCGAGTCGAAGAAGAAGGCGATCCTCGCAAAGTGCTGACGAATCCAAACAGTGAGCGATTGCAGGCATTCTTGAGTCGGATGAATATGGCTTTAGCTTCGTAGATTTAGTTCCTTATTCTCTAGCTTCTGTAGCTAAAGATACAGATTCCCACCGTTCGACAGATGTTTGCTCAACCCTCTCATGGGCAAAGTAGACCAGTCATATCGGCTGATTTTCAGTCGAAGTGTCTGTATGAGCTGTCCGTGTGGAATGTTTGTGTGAAATGAGAGAGCCGAAGAGTAAAACAGTCGTGCCCGCTGGAATAGCTGCGATCGCACAGCGCTTTTGGAAAGAGAGTAGTGCGCTGCCGCCAGGAACCTGGGCCAACTGGTGGAAAACGTTAGTGATTGGTCTGGGCGTGAGCTCACTGATTGTCTACGGCCTGACCTCGATTGCCATGCGCCAGGTAGATACGGGTCTGCAAGCTTGGGACGAAGCATGGCTCTTGAAGATGCGCGACTATTCCCCGCTATCTTTTTCAAAAGGCGTCACTTGGGAGTCTCCTGGAAATCTGGTGGGTATGCTACCAGTGTTTTTTACCTTTACCGTACTGACAGCCTGGTTTCGCAAGCCAGTAGTCGCTGCCACCGTAGTAGCAACTTATATCGGACAGTTCGCACTGGTGTGGATTAGCTGGGGAATGTGGAGCCGCGATCGCCCCGATCTTATCGCCAATGGTATCGCTGCTCCTAGTCTACATTCCTTCCCTTCCGGCCACGTTGTTGTCTCGGTCACGATGTATGGCCTGCTGTTCTATCTATGGTTTCGCTCTTCGCGCAATCCTATCGAGAAAGTAGTCTCCATACTCTTTGCCATTGTCTGGATAGGATTAATCTCCCTATCTAGGCTGGCGTTAGGGGCTCATTGGCCTAGCGATGTTCTAGCGGGTTGGTTCGTGGGATTGCTGTGGCTAACTACCGTTATCGTGGCTATGAACCGTGCGCTTGAATTTACGAAGCATAAGCCTACTCAATAGGCTTCGGAGTCAGGGTTAATCAATTGGCTCGATACTGCGATAGACCGCCTGAAATCCCATGTGGATTGCGTAGGCGACAAATCCAATTCCTAGAATCGCTAATATCCACTCATCTGTTGGATTGTCATCAAACAGAGCTAGCGCTTCTTCTGTCGTTTTAATCATTGCGGGCTCAAACTGCCAAGCTGCGCCAACTGCATACGCACCGATCAGCACATAGACGACGCCTCGGGCGGCAATGCCAACTCGACCCATGATAGAAGCCCATGTCTTGGCGGCATCGCTCATATGATGTCGCTTGAAGCGTTTACGAAACTCAGCCTTGATTGCTCGGTAAAAGTAATAGCAGCCGATACAAAAGAAGACAAGGCCAACCACGCCAACTAGCAGTCTGCCTATGGGCCTGGCCATAATCTCGTACGCCCAATCCTCCAAACTCTTTTTAGCTTCAGAAGGCTGTTCTGTCAGGATTTCTACGACGCTATAGGCAATACTGGCGTAAACCAATCCACTACAGCCATAGCCAATTCGCCGTACGATATCTGGGAAGCCTTTGCCACCGCTGTGTTCTGGGTCCCAACCTGCTTGGATTAAGCGCCAGAGGACATACCCCATCAACCCAAACGCAATCAGGACGACCAGCACCTTACCTAATGGTTGGATTCCAATAGCTTTGAGGACGCCGGTAGAGCTAGCAACTCCTTCATCGGTGAGATCAAAAGCTTCTGATAGTGCCAGAAGCCCTGTACCTCCGTAAATAATGCCTTTTGCACCGTAGCCAAATCGCGCATAGCTAGAGACCCACTTGCGAACAAGACGCTCGTTTGTTTCTGCTTTTGTCATCTAATATTTGTCATCTGATAGTTTGGCCTGTGGCACAGTGCCCTACAGCGTACGCCTACATCGCGACAGAAGTCATCGTTCACAGGGCAGGCTCTACTGTGCGCGCCACGAAGAGAGATGACAGCGGTATATCTATCTAGCGAGGACTATCAGGGAAATTATGAAGGGTTCAGAAGATAGAGGGTTCAGAAGTCGTGTTTTAAGATAGCGAGTCCACGGCGATATATCTCTTTGGCATAGTCGGTCCATCCGCCTTGACCCCAGTAACGAAAGCAGCTTGTTTGTAGCAACAGGTTATGAAGCAACGCATCGCGGTAACGCAGCTGCTTTCTTAGCACTTCAAGCGGCTCACCCGTAGCAGCTATCTTTTGGTGAAATTGATTGCTTAGCTCTTCCATTGGCGTCAGTACATCGCTGTAGCCTTCAACCCAGCTTCTGTCGTTAGTCCACGAGCCGCCAGTCATGCTGATACTGTCGGCAGCGTCCTTTAGCTGGGCGATCGCATTTCTTACTTTCTCCGATGTGATCTCACCTGCTACCGTTTCCCATAGC